>JBDHVB010000046.1:0-27587 GCA_039809465.1 Myxococcota bacterium | reverse complement strand
AGGAGGGCATCGCGCTGCAGGACTTGAAGAGCCGCAACGGCACCTTCTACCTGGGCTCACGCATCGAGCGGGCGCGCGTCCCCCATGGCGCCACCATCACGATTGGCGACACCACGATCGCGCTCATGCCGCTGACCGCCAATGATCCGATCGTGCCGTCGGTGTCGAGCACCTACGCGGAGCTCATCGGCGAGAGCCTGGTCATGCGCCGGCTGTTCACCACCCTCACCCGACTCGAGCCGAGCGACGTCAACGTCCACATCATCGGCGAGACGGGCACGGGCAAGGAGCGCATCGCGCGCACCATTCACAAGAAGAGTCGCCGCGCCGAGGGGCCGTTCATCGCGGTGCTCTGTAGCGAGCGCAACGCGGAGGAGCTCGCGGTCGAGCTCTTCGGACGTCCCGGCCGCGCGGGGTCGCTCGAGCAAGCCGATGGCGGCACGATCTACCTCGAAGATGTCGAGGCGATGCCCGCGACCATTCAAGGCGCCTTGCTGCGCGTGCTCGAGCACAACGAGTCGCGTCGCGTCAGTGAAACGGTGCGCCGCCGCGTCAACGTGCGCGTCATCGCCTCGTCGCAGAAGGCCACCGACGCGCTGCGCGAAGATCTCGCCCAGCGCCTGGCGGTCGTCACCATCGTCGTGCCGCCGCTGCGCGAGCGTCCCGAGGACATCCCGCTCATCGCCAACGCCATCGCCACCGCGCAGAGTAGAGGTCGTGAGCTCGACTCCACCGAGATCGCCCATCTCGTGAGTCAACCGTGGCCGGGTAACGTGCGTGAGCTGCGCACGGTCGTCTTGCGCACGTTGGCCGTCGGCCTCGAGAGCGGTGCGCGCCCCTCCCTCATCGGCGACACCACCGCGGCCACCGCCGACGGCTCCTACAAAGAGGCGCGCGAGCGCATCGTCACGAGCTTCGAGGCGCAGTACGTCGCGGAGCTGCTGCAACGCCATAACGGAAACGTCTCGGCCGCGGCGCGCGAGGCCAAGATCTCCCGTAAGCATCTGCACGAGCTGCTCAGGCGCCACCGCATCACCACCTGAGCTCGGCGGCGACTGACATGCGCGTACACTCCCCTGTAACCTAGGGGTAACACCCACCTCCGCCCCGATGCATTCTTTAGCACCCGATTTCCCAACCAGGCGGGAACGTTAGGCACCTACCTACGGGAGTTGCCGCATGACCTCGATTGATACTTCTATCCCCCTGGCTGTCGCGATTCGTCTCGAGATCCAGGAAGCCGCCGCCGCGCACACGAGCCTCGATCGCAAGTCGATCATCGCCCGCATCGAGAAGGACGGCAAAGTCACCGCCGCCGAGCTCAAGGCCCTGCAGAAGGCGCTCGCGGCCGAAGTCGCCGCCGGCACCATCGATGAAGCCAAGGCCAAGGCCATCATGTCGGGCATCGCCGGACGGCTCGCCGAGAACGGCAGCGCCGAAGACCGCAAGACCATCCGCGACACGATCACCAGCTTCGACAGCCTGGGCCTCACCAACGAGCAGCTCACCACGGCCTTCAAGGCAGCCAAGAATTCGGCGGACCGTGGCTTGCTCGCCAAGGACGTCCGCGCCGCCGCGGCGGACGGCAAGCTCACCGGCGACGAGCTCTCGGCGCTTTGGCAAAAGGCCATCGGCCGCGACGGTGTCGTCTCGACCGCCGACATCCGCGCCATCTACCGCGCGCTCGACGCCATGCTGAAGAACAAGAAGATCGACGACAAGCAGTACGCCGCGCTGCGCTCCAGCATGGACGCCGCGCTCCTCGCCCGCTCCGGCAAACAAGAGGTCGACCCGAACGCGGTCGCGTACATCAAGGGCAACAACACCGCGCACGCCATGGGCAACGGCTCGCCGGCCTCGGCGGCGACCTGGCTCAACGCCATCGACATGATCGAGTTCTCGACCCCGGATGGCACCGGCAACCGCGAGCTCGGCTACGGCGCCGTCGCCGCTTTCGCGGACATGGTGCAGCGCGCCGCCAAGCCCGTCTCCGACTCGGTGGCCAGGGCGGTCGCGCAGGCGCTCGACTCGGCGGTCGCCGCCGGCAAGATCAGCAAGGGTGATGCCCGCGCCATCGCGAAGATGCTCGACAAGCGCATCGCGCACGAGCGCTACGGCGTTGGCGCTAAAGCGGACTTCTCGCTCGTCGCGAAGTCCTCGACCGTGCTCTCGGAGCCGGCGACGCCCCCCACCCCGACCAAGACCACCCCAACGCCGAGCACCGGCACGGGCACGCCCTCCGTGGTGCGCGTCATCCCGCAGATGACTCCGTCGGACGTGCATGCGTGGGTCTCGGACAGTGACCGCGCCGGCGAAGCCACCGCTTCGTAGTCCATGGATGGGCGCCAGGCGCGGGCTTCGTTCGAGCCCCGTCTGGCGTTTGGCCTCGGGCGCGACGCGCCTGGATCAGCGGCTCGGCGCGGCTGGAAACAGAGCGTCGGGCTGGATCTCCTCGGGGCCGCCGCCGCCCTTGGCGATGGCCACGATGACGATCACGCCAGCGACCACGATGGCGCTCGCGCCGGCGATCGCCCACCACTCCTTGTACCAAGGCTTGGCTGGGCTCACGGTCGCGTTGGCCGTGAGGGGGGCGAGGCCGGGCTCGACAGGGTCCGCGCCAGGTAGGCCCTCGAGCGCGAGCTCGCTGGTGCCGCCAGTGCCGACGCCGGCGGGTGGGATGAGCGACGGGATGCCGAGGCTCGGCTGCGCGACGGGCTCGAGCGGGATGTCTGGGTCACGCGGCGGTGCTTCCAGCGGAATGAGCGCCAGCTGATCCGTTTTAGCGGGCGAGAAGTTGGCCGACTGGCCTTCGACCTCGAGAGGTAGCGCGGCGATCTGGCCAGGCTTGCTCCCGAAGGCGGCGCGCAGATCGTAGGTCTCGCCAGGGTTGGCGCGGATCGTCTGCTGGAACGGCTGGTAGCCCGAGACGGTGACGGTGATTTGCCGCGTCCCGATCTTCACTTCGTAGTCGAGCGGCACGTTGCCGACGATCTTGCCGTCGACGGCGACCGCCGCGCCGCTCATGTTCGAGGTGACGTGGATGACGCCCGCGAACGGCAGCAGGTCGGCGGTCACCTTGGTGGTCTCGCCCGCCTTCACGCTCACCTTCTGCTTGAACTCGAGAAAGCCGAGCTTACGGACGGTGACCGTGGCGCTCTTCGCCTGCACTGCCTTGTTCTTGAGCGGCGTCTCGCCGACGACCTGGTCATCGAGCAAGACCGTGGCGCCAGTGACCGAGCTGGTCACCTCGAGGAAGGTACCGGAGGTCGTCTTCGATTTTTTCGAAGAGGCGGCCTTGGCCGCGAGAGCATCGGGCGCAATCAACAAGTTGACGTAGAAGGCCACCAAAATGGCCGACACCCACCGCATCGTACCTCCGAGCTTACCACAAAGCCGCGACGTGAGTTGCCGCTTGTTCCGGCCTGGCGGCCGGCGCGGCAGGCTCCGCAGGGACAAGCCCCTAACGCGGACGGCGGCGGCCCTTCCCTTTTTTTGGCTCCGGCTGCGGCGCTGGAGGCGCCTCGACCAGTCCGACACGCATCGCGGCGCCCTCGGCGGTCGCGATCTCGTCCAGGAACTCACGAAACTCCTCGTACTGCTCGGCGTCGAGCTGGTGGACGCGGATGACCAGGCGGCGCGAGAAGAACAGCGACTTGTCGCGGGTCACGAAGCCCGAGGCGTACTCGGCGAAGTCCTTCGAGATGCGGATCTCGGGCGGCATGTCGCCGACCGCGTAGCCCACCGGCAGGTCGATCTGGACGTTGGTGTCGAGCCACGCCGGCGCCTCGAGCAACACGTCGTAGCGGCGCAGCGAGCGGAAGCGGCCGGGGAGCGCGGGCCCCGCGAAGTCGATGATGCGCGTGGTGTAGAGCTCGTCGTCTTCCTTCTGCGCCCTGGTCTCGACGGTGCCGCGCAGGCGCAGCGGCTTGTCGGCGTCCGCGATGTCGGAGATGGACGCCTTGACGTACTTGAGCTCGCCCTCCCCTCCGGTCAGCATCTGCGACACGAGCTCGCGCGTCTGCTCGCCGGTCATGCCGTCGATGATCTGCTTGCGGAAGTTGCGGGCAACCGCGCCGACGGTGTCGCCGGCCATGTTGCCATGAATGCGGCCGTCGACCTCGAACACGTAACGGAACTCGGTGAGCGTGCGGTTGCGCTCGGGCTGATCGATCGGCACGTCCACCCAGCGCGACTTGTCCGGCAGGAACACGAGCGCCCGCCCACCGGTGAGCTCGCTCGGCAGCTCGCCGAAGCGGCAGTACTTGCACATGGGATCGACGAAGGCGTAGCTCTCGCGCGCGACGCTGCAGAGAAGACCGCGGCTCTCGGGATCCTCGGTGCAGGTTGGATCCGAGGCGACACGCGAGGTGACGTCGACGGCGACGACCGCGCGCACGAAGGGGTACATCGCCGGGAAACCTTCGAGCAGCGGCGGCCCGACCGGCGAGCTGATGAGCGCCGGATATGCCGGCAAGTCCGCGCCAGCCATGGCGCCGGCGAGCACCGCGGCGGCGTCACGGGTGCACGCGGGGTTCGTGCCCGACATCAAAGTGTCGGCGGGTTGCGGGCTCGCGGCCGCGAGCTCGATGGTCGCGAGGCCACGCACATCGACGTCACGCAGCGCATCGCGGACGCGGGCATAGCGCGACTCGGAGGGACCCGACTCCGCTGGAGCGTCCACCAGCGCGAACATGCTCTCGACCTTGCGGCGCACGTCCTCCCAGCTCGCCATGCGCTGGCGCTGACCACCGACCTCCGAGGCGGTCATGACGGTAGCGACCCACGGACCGATGCGCGCGTCGTGCGGCGCCGAGGGCTCGTAGTGGATGGGCTTGAGATCGTTCTCGACGTAGACCAAGCGGTCACGGCCGTCGGCTGTCGTCCGCCGTAGCGGATCACGCTCGATGACCTTGTTGCCGATACCGGTGCGGATATCGACCTTCATGTCCTGGTTCGCGACGACGGAGTAGATCGAGCGCAGAACCGGCAAGCGCTGCGAGAAGACCCACGGCGGGATGAGATCGATGTCCACGAAGACGCGCTCGTAGGAGATGTCCACGAGGCCACCGACCTTGGCGTCGGGCACCTTCACGCGCAGGATCTTGAGATCCGGGTGTGGCGGCAGGTTCGGCCAGGTGCCGATGTCGAGGTCGTCACGGTCCCACGGCGTGACGTCGCCGTCGGGTCCGACTGACTGCGCGTCAATGCGGGTGACCGTCGAATAGGCATCCACGGGGAGGTCGATGACGCTATGCGCTAGACCCTCCTTGCTGAGGATTTTGATGCGTCGCCGGTGCGTTAGGACGGCCACGGGGTGCTGCGGATCGCCGACCCCCGAGGTGGTACGATAGTCGAGCGTGGCCTCGTCTTCGAGGATTGCCGCCCCAGCATCAGGGAACTCGGCCGCCGTCGGTTTTTTCGGAATGGTCGGCGGGGGGAAGAGCTTGGAGGACGAGGCACAATCCACCAAGATCAGCGCAAAGAATGTTAAAAAGGCACGTTTCACGTTACGACTACATTAGCAAAGCGACGGGCCGAGCCAAACCCGAACGTGTCGACGTAGGTGCATAGGGGTCATGAGCGAAATCGAGGTTCGCGTGCGCCAAAAAGGGAAGCCGTACTTGCGGGTACGGCTGCGCCAGTCGCCCGCGACCATCGGCCGCGATCCCGAGGCGGACGTCTTCCTCGACTCCACGATGGTCTCGCGCGTCCATGCCCGCCTCTTCTTCGATGAAGCGAACATCCGCATCGTCGACGCGGGGAGCACCAACGGGATCCGCGTCGACGGCGTGCAGCACGCGCGCGCCGACCTCGAGCCCACGCACACCGTCACCATCTGCGACTTTGCGATTCGCGCCCGGCCAGTCACCGCCGCCGAGGAGGAAGCCTCCGAAGCGCTCGCCGAAGGTTGGGTGGAGGACGACGAAGAAGACGACGAGGAAGACGAAGACACGAACGCCGGCCAGAAGGCTCCGAACACGCACGTCGGTGAGGCGCCGCTCCCGCCCGAAGGCAGCCTCCCCTCCCTCAGCCTGCGTCCCGAGGACGTGGTGCGCGAGGCGTCGGCGCGTGAGGCCTCGTATCGCGAGCCGTCGTATCGGCCCGACACCGAAGTGGACGCTGAAGCGGACGGGCTGGCCGGCGAGCGCGCCGACACCAACGTCGGCGCCGAGGCCTCGTACGATCCGGGTGATGAGCCGTTCATCGAGGACCCCGACGTCGATCCCGACGAGCTCGACGCGGAGCGCATCCCCGACGACGTGCCCGCCATCATCAGCGTCATGCGTAACGCCGAAGCGCAGCTCGAGACCGGCCGCATCAATCGCCGCGGCGTGGTCATCGAGGTGCTCGTGTCCGTGGGCGCGCGCTTGCACGACGTAGCGCTCCTCAAGCCCGGCGAGACCTACTGGTGGGGCGACGAGCCAGGCTTCCCCGAGTCGCTCTGGACCGTGCCCGCGGTCGACCGCTTCCCGCTGGTCTCGCATCGCGACCCCGGCATCTACGACGTACAGGTACCGCAAGACTCGACGTGGAAGATGTTCCACCGCGGCGATCAGCGCGCCCCGACCTACCGCAGCGGCGCGCTCGTCGGCATGCGCGTCGCGGCGCGTGAGCTCGCGGAGATCAGCTTCGGCCCCTACACCATCTACGTGCGCTGCGTGTCGGCACCCGAGCCGCTGGTGAAGCCGTTCGATCTCACCCGCTTCATTCCCAAGCCGGCGGCCGTGATGGCGTCCGTGGCCGCGCTCATCATCAACGTCGTGGTGCTCGCCATGCCGGGCAACCACCGCACCTTCAGCACCAACCCCATCCCCAACGAAGAGTACGTCGTCCGCGAAGTCGGATTCCGCGAGAAGCCGCCGGAGATCCCGGTGCCCGAGCTGACCGCGGAGATCCCCAAGGATGTCGAGGTGGCGACCACCAAGGATCCGGAGCTCGCGTCACCGACGCCCGCAGCGCCGGTCGACGAACCGGTGCTCGACGCGCCGCCCGTGCCCATCAAGCCACAGAAGAGGCACAAGCCGGATCCGAACGCCGGCGTCACGACGATTCAAGCCGCGCCGACGCCGAAGCAAGTCTCGATTGGCGACTTCCGTGTCTCGGGTCTGTTGAATGGCGTGCCCGAGCCGATGATCGAGAAAGGCAAAGGTCCACCAGTCTCGGGGCCGGGCGCGGCGCTGCGGAGTGGCAAGAGCGAAGGCAACACGCAGTCGGTCGACAAGAGCGGTTACCCCGGCGTCAACATCACGCCTGGCGGCCGCCTCGACCAGACCGAGGTGAAGCTCGGCGTCAATCGCGGCGCGCGCGACCTGAGCCGCTGCCAGCAAGAGGAGCCAGACATCGCGGGGCGCCTCGATTTGCAGTGGGTCGTCGAGGAGAGCGGCGCCGTCAGACAAGGCAGCGTCCGCGTCGTCACGGACGAGCTGCGCTCCAACGAGATGACCAAGTGCGTGCGCGCCGCCGTCGCCAAATGGACCTTCGCCCAACCCAAGGGCGGCCCCGCCACCGTCACCTTCCCCTTCCGCTTCCAACCCAGAACCTGACGCGACGCCGGCCCCGGATCCAACCCTTGCGGCTCGCCCTAGACAGCCGGCCACCCGTCGATTAGATCACCGCCACACGCGCGGTTAGCTCAGATGGATAGAGCGCTAGCCTCCGAAGCTAAAGGCCACAGGTTCGACTCCTGTACCGCGCGCCAACCCCGCCTCGCGTAGGTCTCACTCCGTAACCGCGCTCGAGGCAGTCATCGCAAACCATTGCCGCCGGGCCGCGGTCAGCGCCTCGGTCTCGGCTTCCGTGACCGCGGAGTGGCCGGCGCGCATCACGTAGAGGCGCGCTTCGGCGGCGTCGAGCGAGCGGCGGAGGCCGTTGTAGATGGCGAACTGGCCCGGAGGCGTGACCATCGGATCTTGGCGGGCCGCGGCGACCATGGTTGGCACCCGCGCGAAGGTCGCGGCGGTCGCCGCATCGAAGTACGACAAGGTGCGCGCGGCCTGGGCGCGGCGGGCTGGCGTCGCGGCGTAGCGCTGGACGGCGGCGCCGCTGCCATGGGTGGGGAGCGCCATGCGCAGCTGTTGATCGCCGAAGGTCGGCACCTCGAGGAAAGCGCGCGTGAAGCGTCGATCCCAGGCGAGCGCCATCGCGGACACGCCACCACCGAAGCTCGTGCCGTCGAGGTACAGCCGGCGGCGCGCGCCTGGCACCGCTTCGAGCAACGCGCTGGCGGACGACCAGACGTCGGCGACCGACTCGGCGAGCTCGTAGGTCTCGGGGCTCTCGATGCCCTGCAGGACATGAGCATCCGGATTGCTCGGCACGTCCGGTGTCGCGGACAGACCAAAGCCACGGATGCACGTGAACAGCATCGCCGTCGTTGGACTGTTTTCGCGGAGCACGTCGGGGCTGGGCATGCCGCAGCCATCGTAGCCATGCACGTAAAGGACGGCGTTGTCGGGCGTACGGCCGCGCGGCAAGGCGAGATAGCCACCCAGGCGTTGGCCATCGACACCACTATAGTGGACGACGTGGACATCATGATCGCCGACGCGGGTCGGCTCGCCCGCGAAGCTCACGCTGGGAGCGACGCGGAGCGCGGCGGCGTAGCGGGTCCGCCAGAAACGGTCGAAGCCAGTGGGAGCGCGCGGCGGGTCCAGCGCCAGCATCTCGGGGACGTCGAAGCTGTGCGTGGGCGGCAAGGAGCGGCCGCGGATGAAGCGGTCGACCGGGCGCGTGATCTCCCCCGCGGCCGAAGCTGGAGGCTCGCCTTCCGAGGCAAGCGCCGCGGTGGGCATCGAGCTAGCGACACGGGGGGCCGTGAAGGTCATGCCCGACCAATATCGAGCGGTTACGGGCTTTCGGTGCTCACCTCTCCGGACAACCCTCAGGGGTCGTCGCGACAGGCCTTCGCGGCGAAAGCTCGCGGGCCAGCCGAGCCCGCGAGCGCCGTGTTGCCGCCCGCTCAATCCTCGATGACGTTGCCGGTGACCATGTCGACGTTGTGGCGGTAGGTCGTCTTCACCGAGGCGTCACCAGGGCCGCCGCGGATGCCGCCGATGGCAAAGCCGTAGACGTTGCTGTCGTCGAAGAAGTTGTCGTGGACGGTGAAGCTGTCGACGACGTCCGCCACGGTCACCGCCGTGAAGTAGCTGAGACCGCCCCTCGCGGTGAAGGTGTTGTGGCCGATCTCGCCGCGTACGATGGTTCCACGCGACGAGCCGATGTCGGGCTCGACCATGATGCCTTGGGTCGTACCGCCGTTCTGCAGCGTCGTGTTGTAGACGATGGTGGCGCTGTAGGGACCGTCCAGCCACTCGGTGTAATCACCGTGGGCGCCGGGAGCCATGCCGGCGTTCTCGATGACGTTGAAGCGCAAGACACCGGTGGCGCTCTGACCGCCGGTGTGGAACTGCACGATGTCACCACCCGCGTTGCGCAGCCACGCGTACTCGATGGTGAGCGTGCCGCTGCCGCGCTGCTCGATGAGGCCGGAGATCGACGCGTCGTTGTTGCCGTCGATGCTGCAATAGCGGACGGTGAGATTGGCGGACGCGACGCCGCCGAGGATGGGCTTGTTGCGGTTGGCGCCGGCCTTGAAGCGCGAGTTCTGGATGAGCGCGCCCCCGCCGTTGACCACGACTCCCCAACCGCCGGCCAGACTGAAATCGTAGCCGTCGAGGGTGACGTTGTTGCCGGTGATGGTGACGAGCTTGCTGCTGGTGTTGATCGCGACACCGGAGATCGCGATGGTCGCTGGATCCTTGAGCGCCGTCGCCGCGGGATAGCCGGCGCAGTAGTCGACACCGGCGACGTGCCAGGTCGGCGCGTGAGCATAGCCGTCGAGCAAACTGGGGTACTGGATGGCGCAGATCGGGGCGTTGGCGAAGCCATCCTCGCTGCTACCTCCTCCGCCGCTGCCGACGACGGTCAACGCCAGCGCCTTGGTGGCGTTCGTGCCGCCGGCATCGCTGACCTTCACGGTGAGCTGCGCGCTCGCGGCCGCCGCTGGTGTGCCGGAGATCTTGCCGGTCCCGGCGTCGAGGCCGAGCCCCGCCGGTAAGGCGCCGGCGCTCAACGACCAGCGATAAGGCGCGGTGCCGCCGCTCGCCGCGAGTGTCGCCGTGTATGCCGCTCCGGCCGTGGCGCTGGGGAGCGACGTGGTCGACACCACGAGCGGCGCCGACGCCGACGTCACGCTCACGTCACAGGTCCCCGAGCCGATCGACGCCGCGTCGATGGTGTTCAGCGTGTCGAAGCTGGTCGCGGACGCTTGCTCGCGCCGGAAGCCGTAGCGCGCGCCGAGCGTCACTTGCTGGCCGCCCTCCGGCGTCACGTAGTAGCTCGCGACGTGCGCCGCGGTGTCGACGTCGATGACGAAGTGATAGCTCTTGCCAGCCTCGTAGGTCACCGCGGTGTCGTGCCGATACCCCGGCGTCGCGCCGTTCATGGCGTCGATGAAGCCGTTTCCGCTGAAGCGGATGATGGCGCCGAGGCTGGTGTACGCTGTCGCGGTCCCGCTCGACAAACCAACGACCAGGTCGGTCGGCGCGGCGCCCGGCGTCGTGTCGAACTCCACCTTGAAGTTGCCGGTGCGGGCGCCTCCGAGCGGTATGCTCTTCCAGGCGTCGATGGCCGGGCAGACGCAGCCGGTGTCGCAGGTGGTGGCGATGACGCTGAAGGGGATCGGGCGCGACGCCGTCTGTCCCACCGCGTCCCGCACCACCGCCGTGAAGGTGACCGCGCCAACGGCGCTCGGGGTCCCCGAGACCTTCGCCGCCGCGGCGTCGAACACCAGCCCGGCGGGCAAGGCGCCGGTGATGGTCCAGCTGTAAGGCTGCCGGCCACCGCTCGCGGTGAGCGCCGCCACATAAGCGACGCCGACCTCACCATCCGGCAACGCCGCGGTGGTGACGCGCAATTGCGTCCGCAAGTCCGCCTCGCAGGCTTCGCACGGGATGACCTCGTCAGCGTCGGCACCATCTCCCGGCGCGCACGCCATCAACGACAACAAGCTCAACAGAGCAACGACTCCAGCGCGTTTCATCATCGGCCTCCTCGTGGATGCACCTGTGGGGTGCGTGCCGCCTGAGTGGCCGGAGGTGGGCGCGTCCGTGTCGTGAAACGCGCGGCGGCGGAAAACGACATCCCGCGCGAGAAAAGCTGCTGGACATGGAGGCGTCCGGCCACTTAGCTCGATGATGGGCGGGAATCGGACCGGAGCGTCATGACCTGGTCAGCGGAGACCGCGAAGACGGTTGACGCACCTGAGCCGCCGCCAACGGCTCAGCCCGACGAGCTTCTCTTCGCGCACGTCTACGAGCAGCACTTCGACTTCGTGTGGCGCAACCTGCGCCGCCTCGGCGTGCCCGACGCCCACATCGACGACGCGACCCAGGACGTCTTCCTGGTGGTGCATCGCAAGCTCTCCGAGTTCGCCGGCCGCTCGTCGGTGAGGACCTGGGTCTTCGGCATTCTCTTCCGTGTCGCTGCCGACCACAGGCGTGCGCTACGCCGCAAGCGCGGCGATGCTCAGTCGCGCGCTGGTGACATCGACGTGCAGCTGCTCGCCGACGAGCGCAATCAAACCCCACACGATCGCTTCGTCCAACGCGAAGCGGTCGACTTCCTGCATCGCCTCCTCGATAGCCTCGAGGACGAGCAGCGTGCCATGCTGGTCATGATCGAGCTCGAGCAGCTGAGCGTGCCCGAGGCCGCGCAGGCCCTGGGCTTACGGCTCAACACCGCCTATGCCCGCCTGCGCGCCGCACGCCAGGCCTTCGAGCGCGCCGTGAAACGCGCGCGGTCGCAGAGTCCAGGGGGGATGCCGTGAAAGAGCTCAGTCCAGAAGCCCGCGCCATTCTCGAGGCGGGGCGGTACGGCGATGATCCGACGCCCGAGGACCGCGCGCGCTTGCGTGCCACCATCATGCGCGCGACCGCCATGGGAGCGGCGGTTGGCGTGGCGCTCACCGCTGGCAACGCGGCGGGCGGCGCGCTCACGGCGGTGAAAGGCGCGATGGTCATCAAGCTGCTGACGGTCGCGGCGGTGGTCGGCGCCGCGAGCACCACGGCGGTCATCGCCATGCGCGGCCAGCACGTGACGCACGAGGCAGCGCGGGACTCCACCGCTAAAGCAGACACCATCGCGTTGGAGGCCGCGACCTTGGCCGGAGAGGAGCCACCGCCCACCGACATGCTATCCGACGCGCTCGCGGCGCCAGCCACGCCGCCACCGACCACGCACGCCCCGCCGCCACCGCTCCCTGCTACGCACGCCGCGCCGCGCCCGCGTCCCAACGCCGCCGATACGCTCGAAGCCGAGACCAACGACCTGCGCGAGGCCCAGGAGGCGCTCCGTGATCACGACGCCGCCCGCGCCTTGCAGCTCCTCGACGCGCAGATCGCCCGCTACGGCCGCGGGGCGCTCGAGCACGAGCGCGCCGCCGCGCGCATCATCGCGCTCTGCGACCTACGACGAACGTCCGAGGCCAAGAAAGCGCTGGCGCGGTTTCGCCAAGCCTATCCACGCTCTCCTCTCCTGCCGCGGGTGCAAGCAGCCTGCGCGGTCCCCAACGAGTAGGATGGCCATGCCCAGAGCATCGAGACTGCGGGCCGCTCACCTGTCCGCGATAGCGACAGCAGCATTGGCTCTGCACGGCGCGTGCGTGGCGCGCACCTCCATCAGCCTGGGCGCCGACGCGCTGACGCACGATGACACCGACGGTGGAGATGACGGCGACGCTCCGCGCGGCGCCACCACCGTCCCTCCAGGTGGCCCCGTGAGCCACGGCCGCGAGCTGACCGTCGATCACGTCGGTCCCTGGGCGGCGCAGGGCGTCGCGCGCGGCGACGAAGTGCTCGACGTCGCGTCCGCCCCCGGCGCGGAGCTCTTCTTTCGCCTCGGCAGCTGGCGCGAGCAGGGGCTCACCCGCGACGCGGCGTTCCTCGGCAGCGACTCCGATCTCCCCCACTTGAACGACCCGGCAAACCACGGCGGCGTGCTCCAGGCGGAGACGCTGATCGACGGCTTTACGTTCCCCGCCGGCACCGTCGTCGTGCAGTTCCGCGATCTGCCGACCATCAACGCGCAATCACTGCCGAGCGGCGACTACCTGTTTCGCGGCTGCGCGTTTCGCGGCGAAGGCAACGCCGCCGAGAGCGCCCACTCCGCTGGAGCGTTGCATCTCTACTTCCACTACTGCGCGCTCGGCGGCGACGGCCCGAACGACTGGCAGGCCGGCGGCAGCTTCCTGCAGTTCCTAGGCGGCAGCGGTCACCGCGTCTTCCGCACACTCATCGAGCACGTACCCATCGCCGTGTACACCGCGGTCGGCGGCACCGACGTCATCGAGAGCTACATCGACAACCTCGCCTATTACTACGGCGACGGCGGCATCGACGGGAACCCGGCCACCGACGACCGCTCCCGCGTCTACGGCGTCACCACCCCGGCGAGCCTCTCGAGCTTGCGCTTGCTGCGCAACCGGATCGTCATTCCCTCGCCCGACGGGGCGGTGGCGCCGAGCCACGACGCGCCGAACCGCGCTGTTCCGCTCACCGTCTGCGTCGACCTCGGCAGTGGTAGCGCCGCCGACGCCGTGACCGGCCTGCAGGTTCACGACAACTACCTCGCCGGCGGAGCGGCGGTCATCAACGGCGGCGGCGCGGGCTCACGCAACGTGAAGATCACCGGCAACACCATCACGACGCGGTTCTGGAGCAACGGCGGCCAAAGCGAGCCGCTGCGCAACGCACCCAGCTGGGGGAGCAACGGCAACGACGCCGCGAACAATGTCTGGGCGGACGACTACGGCGCGGGTGGCGACGGCGTCGCGCCGACGAGCGCCCGCGAGTATCCGAACGGCGACGGGCCGCGCGCCGGACAGCCCGTTTTCTGATGGCAATCGCGCCCTTGACCTGCCAGCGCGTGGCGCATGAGCATGCGCACGGGAGAGCTCAGTGAGGACCGCGTGCATCGCGTCGTCGTAGGCGTCGCTCTGTTGCTGTGCGGCAGCGCCGGCTTGGCGCGCGCCGACGAGCGCCTCCACCTCGCGTGGACCGCTCCAGCGGATTGTCCCGACCGCGAGCAGGTGATGCGCGAAGTCGACGCGCTGCTCGGCGACAGCCCGACCACCCATCCAGAGTCGGTCGACGTGAGCGTCGAAGTCGCCAGGGCCGCCGACGATGCCTGGCGGGTGCGCATCGAGACGCCAGCGCGCGGGGGCCGCCGCGAGCTCGTGGGCAAGTCGTGTCGGGCGCTCGTCGACGCCGTCGACGTCATCTTGGCGCTGATGATCGAGCCCGAGCTCGAGCCACGCAAGCAGCCCGAGCCCGAGCCGGCCATCGTCGTCCCCCCGCCGGAGCCACCGGCCGCGCTCCCGCCCCCGTCACCGCCCAGCTCTGTCGCTATAGCGGCCGGGCTGGTGCTCGAAGGCGACGTCGGAGCCTTGCCGCGCGCCGCGCTAGGCGTCGGCGCGCGCGGCGCCCTGCTGCTCGGCCGCACCCGCGTGGAGGCGAGCATCGTCGGCTTTCTGCCCACCAGAGCCCGCGTCGACGGCCGCTCCACGGCGGGCGCGGACATCCGCCTCGAGGTCGGCACGCTCGGCGTCTGTCACCTCTGGCCGCTCGGCCCCGTCGAGCTCGGTCCCTGTCTCACCCTCGAGCTCGGCCGCATGCACGGCAAAGGCTTCGGCGTCGACTCACCCGGCGACGGCGCCGCGTTCTGGGCCGCGGCCCGCGCCGGCGCCGACCTCGGAGTGCCCTTCGGCCAACATGTCGCGCTCCACCTCCGCGCCGAGGCGGTCGCGCCGCTCGTCGAGCTCGGCTTCGTGCTCGACAATGTCGGCCCGGTTCACCAGCCATCGTCGGTCGGCCTACGGACGCAGCTCGCTGGAGAGTATCGCTTCTGAGCGCGACGGCCAGAGCGCGCCCCGAAGCCGCAATAGCGTACTCCAGCCGCTCCGCTTCCAAGCCACGCCTCATGGCACCCGATAGAGAAAGGCATCGTCGACGCTCAAGTAACCATCGACGGTGCCCGCCCCTCCAACGTTCACGGTGCAACGCGACTGGAGGTCATAGCGGAATGAGCGCGTGGCCACGGGCGCAACGATCTGCGTCGCGGACTCGGTCCAGCTGGCTTGCAGCGCATTCACGTTGGCGCTCTGGGCCGTGGCGGTGGCGGTGCCCGAGCAGTTGGTGCTCGTGTACGTGCTCAAGGTGACGTTCGCGGCCATCTGGTGCAGCTGGCACGGCGTCGAGCCGCCCCACCACATCTGGTACCAAAAGCCACCGCGGTAGGTCGCCGCCGAGCCCAGCGCGGCGTTCAAGGTGGTGCACTGGGAGACGGAGCCCCAGGTGTCGTCGAACGAGCCCATCACGACGCCCCAGTTGTCCGAGGTCTCGTCGTTGTCGTAGGCGGGCGACTGCTCGCGGTACGGGCTCACGAAGGTCCAGTGGTCGGTGCTCCAGGAGTCGCCCGACCACAGCAGATTCGTGTTGAAGACGGCGCTCGCGGCGCCGTTCGCGACGCCCGCCACACGGGCGCCCACGTGAATCGCGTTGCTGACGCGCTGGAAGCCGCAGCGCAGCGGCAGCGTCACCCAGCCACCAGAGCCAGTGACCGCCGTCGTCACGCCGAACCTCGCGTTGGGGACGTCGAAGAGAGTGATCAGCTGGCCGCCGATGAGGTTGCTGTACTGATCGGCAACGCCAAAGCCGATGGGGATGCTGCCGTTGGGGATGCAGGTCGTCGTGGCGGAGTCGGTAGCGATCGCCGCCGGCGCCCCGGGGACGACCGTGTGCATGAAGCGGACGATCTGCGAGGCGCTGCTCGCTCCCGGCAGCGCCACCTCGGGACCGAAGGTGAACGGTCGCGCCTTCGTCGGGATCCAGGTACCCGCGACGTGTCCGCCGGGCCCCGTCCGCGCCAGCGGAGTGGAGTACCAATCGCCGAGAGGATGACTGCCGCTCAGGTCGGAGTAGAGCTGCTCGACGCCGTTCGCATCGACGCTCGGCCGCCAGACGACAGGTGTCCCTGGCACGGGGTTGCCGTGGGTGTCCTCGGCGCGCGCCTCGATGTCGCTCCACGCTCCCGCGGCGATCGTGCCGCCGCCGCGCACTCGAACGAGCCGTACCGCGGGACCAGGCGTGGCCGAAAGCGCGCAGGCAAGCGGCGGCAGCCCCGCCGCCGACAGCGTCAACGTCTCGCTGCCCGAGCTCGTCGCCAGCGTGACGTCGAAGGAGACCCGGCCGTCGGCGTTGCTCACCGCGCTCGTGGCGGCGAGAGTCGCGGCGCTCGCCGCACCGAGGGCGGCAGTCACCGCGCGGCCAGCAACTGGGCTGTTTCCGCTCGCGACGAGGCGCGCGCTGACGGTGACACTACTGCCAACCACCGCCGTCGCCCCGCACGGCGTCGCGCCGTCCCAGGCCAAGGGGAGCACGTCGATCTGGAGCCGCGTCGTTGCGGGCCCCGCCGAGAAATCGGCGCTCGTCGTACCAGGCGCCGCATCCACATCGACGGCGAGCTCCCCATGGGCGCTGCCGAGCGTGTCCGTCATGAGGGCGGCCTCACCGCTCAAGCCCGCCCCCAAGCTCACACCGATGCTCGCGCCAGCGACGCCGTTGCCCTCGGCGTCCTCGGCGCGCAGCGTGTAGCTCACCACACCTCCCGCGACCGCCCCGACGCTCGCGCCAGTGAGCAACGTCAGGCTCTCGACGCCCGTCACGTCGTCGGTGTCGGTGAGCGGATCCGTGTCGGTCGCGTGGTCACCGTCCGCTGGAGCGTCGATGTCACCCACTCCTTGCGCGTCTTCATCCGCGGGATCCAAGGCCGTGTCGCTGGGCCGGTCTCCACTGCAGCTCGCGAGCAAGCACACCACCAGAGAGAACCGGGACACGCGCATGATGACCTCACCCGCCCGCGGCAAGCTCTCCGCGGATCACTCGTGAGGACGAGCGTAAGGGCACACCGCGCGGCCGTCTTGGACAGCGACGCAGTGAGTTGGACGCATCGGCACTGAAAAGAGACACGGCCACGTGGTACGTTCTTTCGATCCTCGTCGTGGGAGCGCGCATGCACTTCGATTCGGATGATGTCCCCGAGCGCGAGCGCGTAGGGGTCCTGCACGACGTCTTCGCGCGCCAGTACATGAACGCCAGCCTGGGGCTCGACGGCGCGCAGCCGTTCCGAGCAACGATGCAAGTGGTCACCTTGCCGGAGGTGGGGTTGAGCCAGACGCGCTGCTCGTCGGCCTTCTCTCTCCGGCGTGACCGCGACATGCTCGCCGATGGCCGCGACGAGATCATCCTGACGCTCAAGTATCGCGGCACGGACCGCTACGCTCAGCTGGGTCGAGAAGTGGTGGTGGGGCCGGGAGAGGCTTTGGTGTTCGGCGCCTACCTCGCGTCGACGGCGCACATCGGGAGCGGCGGCGGTGATGCCGTGGTCATCACCGTGCCGCGGGCGACGCTGGTCGGATGGGGGCACGATCCGGAGCGCCTGTTGGTGCGGACGTTACCGCGCCAGCTGCCGGCGCTGCGCTTGTTGAGACGCTACGCGGGCGCGCTGTTCGAGGAGAAGGCGCTCGACACCAAGGCGCTGGCCGCCGCCGGCCGCCACGTGCTCGATCTGATCGCGCTGGTGTGCGGGGCGAACCGCGACGCGGTCGAGCTGGCGCGCCGGGGTGGCCTGCGCGCGGCGCGTCTCAAGGCGCTCGAGGACGACATCCTCGCCAACCTGACGAGCGACGAGCTCTCCATCGACGCGCTGGCCAGGCGGCACGGCATCTCCGTCCGCTATATCGGCCTATTGTTCCAAGCGAAGGAGACGACCTTCACCGACTTCGTGCGCCAGGAGCGCTTGAAGCTCGCCTGGCAGAGGCTCGTGAGCCCGCGTCACCAGGGAGAGTCGATCACGGCGATCGCCTACGGCTCGGGCTTCAACGACGTGTCCTATTTCAACCGGGTCTTTCGCCGGCAATACGGCATGTCGCCATCGGACGCGCGTGCCATGGCGGTCACGGAGCCGTAGCTCTCGCCTCCAGCCGAGGGGGCCTTGGTGTTATCCGTAAGGGTCGGTACATTCTTGGATATGCCCAGAGAGCGCGGATCGACCCAGGAGCTGGAGAGCGTCCTGGATCTGCTGAACGAGGTTCAGCAGGCGACCGTGTCTCAGCCAGCGGCGCCACAGCCGCCGCCTGTCCGCGCGCAGCGTGCTACGGCCCCCAACAAGCTCTTCGAGCCCATCCGCATCGACGGCGAAGAGCAGCTCGGCCGCATCGCCACCGAGGACAAGCTCGCCATCCTGCGCAAGAAGGTCCGCGCCCTCGAAGACCGGCTGCGCGACATCCAAGAGGCCTGGACGACACGCGAGAACGAGCTCGAGGATGCCCGCCAGGACGCGCAGCGCGAGCGTCAGCACCGCGAGGAAGCCGAGGCGAGCGTCGCCAAGCTCAACGCCTTCCTCCAGGCCAAAAAACAAGAAGTCGAGGCCTATCACGTACGCGTCACCGAAGCCGTGAAGGAGCAGCTCCGCCGCGAGCAGGAAGCGCTCGCGGAAGCGGCGCGCCGGGAGCAACAGGCGCGCGAAGACGCGGACCGCCGTGAGCGCGAAGCCCGCGAGGACGCCGACCGGCGGGAGCAGCTCGCCCGCCGTGAGGCCGCCCTACGTGAGCAAGAGACCGCCGAAGAGCACGCACGTCGTGAGCGCGAGGCACTCCAAGCGCACTCCCAGCGCGAGCAAGAAGTGCTGCGCCAGCAAGCCATCCGCGAGCGCGCGCTGCGTGAGCGTCTCGAGAAGGCAGAGCTGGCCGAGCGCGCCGCCATCGAGCGCGAGCTCGCCATCGTCGAGCAGCAAAAAGGCACGCCGCCTCCCCCACCGATCCTCGCGCTGAGCGACGTCGAGGAGCTCGACCAAGCCGTGACCACCGCCGCGCGCACCATCGCCGATCTCCTCAAGGGCCGCCTGTCGGACGCCGAGTGGCAAACCGCCATGCGCACGGCCTACGACAGGCTCAAGGAGAGCCACCAGCTCCTGGCGAGCGTCCTGCGCGACATGCGTTAGCGCTGCACTTGGCCAAATGCCCGCTTCGTGCTTTACGCGCCCAGTGCCCCCAGCCACCCCCGCCGTCACGGAGCCTGTAGACCGTGGAGACTATTCGATTCGAACGAGATGAGCGTGGCGATTGGACCGCCAAGGTCCGCGTCCGCAAGCACGAGCTGTTGAACGCCCCGCTCGTCAACAAGAGCACCGCGTTCACCACCCACGAGCGTCAGGCGTTGGGCCTCGACGGCATCTTGCCCCCGGTGATCTCGACCATCGAGCAGCAGGCCGACCGCGCCTACCACAACATCGCCCGCAAGACGGACGCGCTCGAGCGTTACATCGGCATGGGAGCGCTGCAAGAGCGCAACGAAGTGCTGTTCTACCGCGTGCTCCTCGATCACATCGAGGAGCTCATGCCCATCGTCTACACCCCGACCGTGGGTGAGGCGTGCCGCCGCTTCAGCCACATCTTCCGCCGCGCCCGCGGTGTGTGGATCACGCCCGCGCATCGTGGCCGCATCGCCGACGTGCTCGCCAACGCCTCGCCCGGCGACACGCGCCTCATCGTCGTCACCGACAACGAGCGCATCCTGGGCCTCGGTGATCAGGGCGCCGGCGGCATGGGGATCCCGATCGGCAAGCTCGCGCTCTACGTCGCGTGCGCGGGCATTCACCCGTCGCAAGTCTTGCCAGTGAGCCTCGACGTCGGCACCGACAACGCCGAGCTCCTCGCCGATCCGCTCTATGTCGGCCATCGCGCACCACGCCTGCGCGGCGCCGAGTACGAGAGCCTCGTGGAAGAGTTCGTCACCGCGATCACGCACCGCTTCCCGCGCGCCCTGTTGCAGTGGGAGGACTTCAAGAAGAACAACGCCATCGCGTTGCACGAGCGCTATCGTCACCGGCTCGCCTCCTTCAACGATGACATCCAAGGCACGGCCGCCATCGGTCTCGCCGCCGTCATCGCCGCCGGACGCGCGAGCGGCACGCAGCTCACCGATCAACGCGTGTGCATCATGGGCGCGGGCGCGGCTGGCGTGGGCATCGCGCAGCTGCTCGCCGATGCCTTGCGCCGCGCCGGCAAGAGCGAAGCGCAAATCAAAGCGAGCATCGCCGTGCTCGACAGCCGTGGCTTGCTGGTCGGTGACGACCCGCACCGCGACGCGCACAAGCAAGCGTTCGCTTGGTCACACGACCTCGCGGCCACCTACGGCCTCGACCCGAGCAAGCAGATCGGTCTCGCGGAGGTCGTCACGGGCATGAAGCCGACGGTGCTCATCGGCACCACGGGTACGCCCGGCGCCTTCGATGAAGCAGTCGTGCGCACCATGGCGAAGCACGTCACCCGCCCCGCCATCTTCCCGCTGTCGAATCCGACGAGCAAGAGCGAGGCGACCGTCGCCGACCTCGTGCGCTGGACCAATGGGCGCGCGCTGGTGGCGACCGGCAGCCCGTTCGCTCCGGTCGTGCACGACGGCCAACGCATCGAGACCGCTCAAGCGAACAACGTCTACATCTTCCCGGGCGTGGGCCTGGGCGCGATGGTCGCCGAGGTCCGTGAGGTCACCGACTCGATGTTCAGCGCCGCGGCGAACGCTGTCGCGGACATGGTCGACGGCACCGACTTCGCGCGCGGCGCCTTGTTGCCGCGTCTCACGCGCTTGCGTGAGGTGTCTCGCGCGGTGGCGCGCGCCGAGGCCGTCGAGGCCGCGCACGCGGGCGTTGGACGCGCCATGAGTGACGCCGAGCTCGACCGTGAGCTCGATCTCGCGATGTGGCGGCCGACCTACCCGCGCATCGTCGCGGAGTAGCGCGTCCGCGCGACCCGGAGCGCGACCGCGGCGGCCACGTAGACCGCCGCCGTCGCGTAGCTTTGCCAGCCGAGCGCCGGCGCGTGCGTGAGGCCTAGCAGCGTGGCGGCCGCCATCCCCCACGCGGCCCCCTCCCGCGTCGGTGAGCGCCGCGGGGCAAAGCAAAAGAAGGACCACGCGACCGAGGTGAGTCCGCCACCGCGGCCGATCCACGCGAGCAGCGGGTGCTGCATGCCCACGAGGCTCATGACCACGACCGGGCTCACCACGATGGCAAAATAGCCGACGTCCGCCGCGCTCCGGAGGTGGCGGCGCGGCAACAGACCGACCATCGCGCCGAGGTAGCCAACGGCTCCGAGGAAGATGGTCGTAGGCAAGAGGTCGACCAGCCTGTCGCCAAAGATGCCGATGGCGATGAGGAATGGCACGGCGAGCGCCGAATAGACCCACCCCGCGCCGCGCAGGTGGAAGGCGGTGTGGCCGACGTAGACGGTGATGGGCGCGTTGCCGCCGAGCAGCGATGCCGCGAGCGTGCCCGCGGTGACCACGCCCAGCGTGTGCGGCGGCGACGGCGTATCACCGACCTCGCGTGCCGCGGCGATGTTCTCGATGATGCCAAACGCATTCGCCACGGCGAGCGGCGCGACGATCGGCAGCGCGTGTATCCAGAGCTCCGAGCGCACCAGCCAGCCCCAAGCGGCCTGAACGGCGAACGGTGGTAGAGTCGCGGCGTGCACGGTGACGACGCGCGGAAAGTCGTCGTTGAGCCACGCGAGGCCCAACCAGAGCCCCGCGCTCACCAGCCACGGGATGAGCTTGCCAGCGCCACCGAGCAGCAACGCGAAGAGGGCGACGGCAGGCAACGCGACGGTGAGAGGCTCGTGAACGAGCTTCAGCGCTGGAGTGATGACGAGATACGTCCAGCAGATGGCCGCGAGCGGCATGAGCAGCACCCGCCGGTACTCCTGCAAGTCGAGCCGCAGCGCCGCGACCGTGAGCACCGCCACGAGGATCGCGTAGACGAAGAGCGCCGCGCCGAAAAAGCCGGCGAGCTCGATGGCGCAGCGCTCGTCCGCTACAGCGCACAGCGACTTACCGAGAGCAGCGACGACTCCGCCGAACGCCATGACGGTCACGGCGTTGGGGCCGAGCGGGAGCGCGGTGTTGCCCTGAGCGCGTGTGAAGTAGGCCGCGAGGGCGCAGGCAAGGACCGCCGGCGCGACGACGCCCCACCAGCCGAGCGTGACGCCCGCGGCCTGGAAGACCTGAGCGCGCTGCAGCACCAGGACGATGACGATGTCCGCCACCAACACGAGGGCCGCCTCGGTGGCGGAGAGCCAGGAGCTAGCCTTCATGGCGCTCGGGGGCGACGCGTCCATTCCGGCTAGCCATAACACGCTTTCCCCGCGACTTCCTTGAGGATTCTACGCGCAGAAATGAGCGCAACGGGGCTCTTTGGGCCGCCGATATTGAAAACGGTGACAATCACGACCGTGAAAACCGAGACCGGTGTGCCTGCTCTCCAGCTGGCCGAGCCGCGTCCCGAGGACACGGACGAAGTGAAAGTCGCCCGCCCACGCGGCACGACGCGCATGCAAGACGCCATGGCCGCGCTCGCGCATGCCGGCGCCGGCATGCCGGGCACCACCGCGAGCATGAGCGCCCTCGACGAGGCGCTTGCTTGGCTGCGCCTGACTCCGCTATCGCGGCTCCCCGCAGCGGCGACTCGGCGCTTCACCGAGCAGCTCCCCAAGATCGACCTGCATCGGCATCTGGGCGGCTCGATCCCCATCGAGCGCCTGCTGGAGACCGCCAAGGAGCACGGCGTCACCCTCCCCGCCGGCGACGTCGAGAGCCTGCGCCCGCACGTGCAGATCACGGAGCACGACAAGACGCTCCCCGATTACCTCCGCAAGTTCGACGTCATCGGTCAGGTCTTGAAGTCGCCCGCGACCATCGAGGCGCTCGCCACCAGCTGCATCGAGGATGCGCGGCGCGACGGGCTCGCGCACGTCGAGCTTCGCTTTGCGCCGCAGTACATGGCGCGCCCGCACGGCTTGCGGCTCGAGGACGTCATCGAGGCCATCGCCCGTGGCGTGAAGCGCGGCGTGAGCGACACCGGCGTCACCGCGCGGCTCATCGTCATCATCACCCGGCACGACGGCGTCGACGAGGGCGCGCGCGTGGCACGGCTCGCGGCCAAGCACCAACACCTCGGCGTCGTGGGCCTCGATCTCGCGGGCGACGAGACGCGCTACCCTCCTGGGCCATTCGCCGACGTCTTCAAGACGGCCAAGAAGGCAGGGCTCTGCGTCACCATCCATGCTGGCGAGGCGGGCTCCGCGGACAACGTCTTGGCGTCCGTCGTCGGTCTCCAGGCCGACCGTATCGGGCACGGCGTGGCGGCGCGGGACGACGCCCAGGTCATCGACACCCTGCGGCTCCTCGGTGTTCCCGTCGAAGGCTGTCTCACCGCGAACCAGCAAGTCGGTGCTGTCCGCGAAGGCGAACAGCACCCAGGCGGCGTGTTTCTGCGCCACGGCATTCGCCAGGTCCTCAACACCGACAACCCTTCGATCTCCGGAATCACTCTCAGTCAGGAGTTTCAGCGTGCAATCAAAGAATTCGAGCTCACCCTCGCCGAAGTCGAACAGCTCATCGACAACTCGATTGACGGCGCCTTCCTCACCTCGCTGGAGCGCGCACGACTGGGCAAGGTCGTGGACCGACGGCTGGCGAACGCGGAAGCCGAGCTGGTCGGGTCGCTCGGACGCGCCGAGCTCCTCGGTGTTCTCGAAAACACCATGGAAGCAAAGGGCCTGAGCCCCCTGGCGCGCGGCGCCGTGCTGGAGCGCATCGGGCGCGGCCTGTCATAGCACCCCCAGCCGCTGGGCATTCCCGCAACACCTCCCGTGATCGGTCGATGATGCCATCGCCAAGATCCCTTCAGGAGCGCCCCATGCCCACACCACTCTCTCGTCTTTCACCCGTCACCTGCGTCGCGCCCGCTCTCGCCCCCACCGCCGCCGCTCCGGCCGCCTGGGACACCGCTGTCGGCAACGTCCACGCGCGCGGCACCGCCAGCACCACCGCCTTCGGGGACACCATTGGCCTCGCCGACATCCAAGGACCGCGGGACGGCAATCACACGGCCCACTACATGAACGTTTGGGGCGCCCGAAACGCGCAGGGCGAGTTCTTCACCAACCAAGTGACTCTCGTGTCCGAGAGCTGGCGGCACCAGCCGGACGGCAACATCCGCATCGATCAGTGGATCCACCAGATGAGCCCGGACGGCACCGAGCGCCGCTCGATGCACAACTTCGTCTCGGAGACGACCGGGGGGCGCATTCTGCAAACCGGCAGCATTCCGTTCACCCAAGAGGAAGCGGCGGCGCACGCCGCGGACCGCATCCAGCACTTCAGCACCTTCCAGCCGGCGCCGTCGCAAGGCCTCACCGACCAGCGCGGCGACGACCGCGCGCTGCAGGCGCTCCGTTCAATCGACGGCTGCGCCACCCTCCGGCCCGCGCCGCGCGAGCCGGCCGCGTCTGGCTTCTCGCTGAGGCGTTAGTTTTCGCTGTTCCTTTCGGCCTAGCAGCTGGCGCGGTGACTCAGTCTGCTACTGCGGACTGAGGATCGCCTGGCGGTGCATCATTGGGGGCTGGCGGCTCGGCCGGGCCTTCACCCCGAGGAGCTGCTGGCTCTCCGGGCTGAGCCGGCGGCTCACCCTGCGGCACTGTCTCGCCCTGCGGCGTTGGCGCACCGCCGGGCTTGCCTGCCTTCATCCAGCGGCACCAGCGGCCGACCAGCTTGCGCTCGTCTTCGGTCATCTTGGTGACGTTGCCCTGGGGCATCGCCTCGGTTTCGACGACCTGCTTGTAGATGCGCTCGTAGTTGGCCTCGATGACCTGCGCGTCCTCGAAGGCGAGGCCCTGTGGCGCGGCCAGGAGGCCGGGAAAGGCGGGCCTCTTGGCGTGGCAGCGTGTACAGCGTAGGCCGATGACCGAGTGCACCTCTTCCAGGGTCGGCGGCGGGCCAACGTCCGCTTCAGCGTCATTGCTAGGCGCGAGCGCGATGATGAGCGCGAGGAACAAGCCGGCGGCGGTCACCGGCAAGGCCATCACGACCTTCCCCTTGTGGCGCAGGTTGAAGAAGTGCCGGATGAGAACCGCCGCGATCATGATGACCGCGAGCACCAACCAGGCACGCGGGTGCTGGTAGGTCATCGGGAAGTGATTGCTCACCATGATGAACAGCACGGGGAGCGTCAGGTAGTTGTTGTGGACCGAGCGCTGCTTGCCGCGCCGGCCGTCCTCGGGGTTCGGCTTCTCGCCGCGCTTCATGGCCTCGACGACCCGGCGTTGGCCCGGGATGATCACCATGAGCACGTTGGCCGCCATCATGGTGCCGATCATCGCGCCGACGTGCAGGTAAGCGGCACGCGCGTTGAACACCTTCCCCAAGCCCCACGCCGCGAGGATGAGCAGCAAGAAGCCGAAGATGGCGAGAGCCTTGTCCGCTTTACCGAACAACCGGCACAGCAGGTCGTAGATGATCCAACCACCCGCGAGCACGCCCAGCGAGATGCCGATGGCGGTGCCGGGCGCCATGTCGAGCACCTTGGCATCGACGAGATAGGCGCTCGCGTTGAAATAATAGACCCAGGTGAGCAGCAAAAAGCCGCTGATCCACGTGGTGTACGCCTCCCACTTGAACCAGTGCAGGTCGGCTGGGAGCGAGGCCGGCGCCACCATGTACTTCTGCGGGTTGTAAAAACCGCCACCATGGACCGCCCAGAGCTCGCCCGAGACGCCCTTCTCCTTGAGCCCCTCGTCGGTCGGGGGCCGCAGGCTGTTGTCGAGCCAGATGAAGTAGAACGAAGCGCCAATCCAGGCGACGCCGGCGATGAGGTGCAGCCAGCGCGTGAGCATGGCGGCCCACTCGAGAAGGTAGGAACCCATGCGTCAGCTCCCGCGATAGGTGGAGTAGCTCCAGGGCGAAACGAGGAGCGGCACGTGATAGTGACCCGCCGCGTCCGCGATACCGAACGCCAAGGTCACCACGTCGATGAAACGAGGGCTCGCGAGCGCGACGCCCAGGCCCGCGAAGTAGTCGCCCGCGTGAAAGACCAGCTCGTAGCGGCCAGCCAGCATGGCGTCACCGGTGAGCAGCGGCTCGTCGCAGCGGCCGTCACCGTTGGTGCGCGTCTTCTTGAGCAGACGGCGGCCACCATCGAGGGCGTAGAGCTCGACCTCGATGCCGGACCCCGGCTTTCCATGAGCGGTATCCAAGACATGCGTCGTCAGGCGTCCCATCGTGCCTTCGGCTATTTGCGTGAGGCGCCCCGTGTTTGCAATAGAAGAGAGTCTCATGACGTACCCGCGTGACCTGGTTGGCTACGGCCGCCGCCCACCCCATGCCGATTGGCCCGGTAAAGCCCGCGTCGCGGTGCAATTCGTGCTGAACTACGAGGAGGGCGGCGAGAACTGCGTCCTCCACGGCGACCCGGCCTCCGAGACCTTCCTCTCCGAGATCATCGGCGCCCAGGCCTTCCCCATGCGCCACATGAGCATGGAGAGCATGTACGAGTACGGCAGCCGGGCCGGCGTCTGGCGCATCCTACGCGAGTTCGAGCGCCGCAAGCTCCCGCTCACCGTCTTTGGCGTCGCCATGGCCATGGAGCGCAACCCCGAGGTCGTCCGCGCCTTCATCGAGGCCAAGCACGAGATCGCAAGTCACGGGCTGCGCTGGATCAGCTACCAGAACATGGACGAGGCGACCGAGCGCAAGCACCTGCAAGACGCCGTCGCAACGCTAAAACGGATCACAGGCGAGGCGCCGCTGGGCTGGTACACCGGCCGCGACAGCCCGCAGACCCGCAAGCTGGTGGTGGAGCACGGCGGCTTCCTCTACGACTCGGACTCGTACGCCGACGATCTGCCGTACTGGGTCGATGTCGCGGGCAAGCACCATCTCGTCGTCCCCTACACCCTCGACACCAACGACATGCGCTTCGCGACGGCGCAGGGCTTCAACTCGGGCGACCAGTTCTTCACCTACCTGCGCGACGCCTTCGACGTGCTCTACGCCGAGGGTGACGAGGCGCCGAAGATGCTGAGCATCGGCCTGCACTGCCGCATCGTCGGCCGCCCTGCCCGCTTCCGCGCCCTCCAGCGCTTCCTCGATCACATCGAGGCGCACGACCGCGTCTGGGTTTGCCGGCGCGTCGACATCGCCAAGCACTGGGCCGCGCGTCATCCGGCCGGGAGCACCACATGAAGCGCTATGGTCTGCACGAGCTGTCGAGCATGAGCGAGGCCGAGTTCGTGGCGGCGTTGGGCGGCATCTTCGAGCACTCACCGTGGGTCGCCAAGGGCGCTTACGCACAGCGGCCATTCGCGAGCGTGTTGGCGCTGCACTCCGCGATGGTGGACGTGGTCAACACCGCCGACCGCGAGACACAGCTGCGTCTCATCCGCGCCCATCCCGAGCTCGCGAGCAAGGCCGCCGTCCGCAAGGAGCTCACCGAGCACTCGAACCGCGAGCAAGCTGGCGCGGGGCTCACCGAGTGCAGCCCCGAGGAGCTGGCGCGGCTGCAGCAGCTGAATCACGATTACAACGCCAAGTTCGGCTTCCCGTTCATCCTCGCGGTGAAGGGTCACGACCGGCAGAGCGTCATCGCGAACTTCGCGCGCCGCCTGGGCTCGGATCGTGAAATCGAAATCCACGAGTGCT
>JBDHVB010000045.1:0-28013 GCA_039809465.1 Myxococcota bacterium | reverse complement strand
ACGTCACGCCGGTGAACGCGCCGCCGAGGATGACGCAGTTGCGCACGTAACCGCCGCTGCCTTGGAAGAGCACGACATCGCTCGGAATCGTGCCTTCGATGGTGAAGCCATCGAACCCCGCGCTCACGCCTTTGATGTACACCGGCCGCGTCTGGGCCCGCAGCCGCGTCTCGTTGGCCACGACATCGCGCACCGTGAAGGTGTCGTTCCAACCGCCCTCGAAGTACAGCTCGTCCTCGATCTGAATCTCGCCATCGTAGGTCCCCGCGGCGACGAAGATCTTGGCCGGCGGCGTCGCGAGATCGAGCGCCGTGTAGGGATTGAGCCACGCGGTGGCCGGCGTCAGCCCGTCATTGCCGTCGCTGCCCGCCTGCGACACGTAATACTCATAGGACCTGACCGTGAACGGCACGACGAGAGGCGCCCCGACCAGCGGCAAGCCCTCCTCGACGTCCACGATAGCGTCGCTGAGCACGAGCGCGTAGTCGCCGCTCTTCAGGAAGCTGACGCTGACCCGCGCCGTGCGTTGATCGGCAATGACACTATAGATCTCACCCTCGGTGCCGCCGAGCCTCACGGACAGCGAGCTCACGCCCGTCACCGGCACGGAGAAGGTAAGCGTGATGTCGACGCTCACGGTTCCAACGGGATAACCACCAGCCGGAATATCGGTGCCGACGAGCCGTGGCCCCCGCACCGGATCCGCGAGCGACGCATTCACGTTCGCGCCCGCGACCACGACCGGCGCTTCGACGCGCTCCTCGCAAGTCACGCTGTAGCTGCCAACCGGCACGATGAGCGTCGCAACGCTATCGCGGCGCAGCTCGAGGCCCGTGTCGATGACCTCGGGATCCGGCGACGTCCGCTCGAGCGTAGCAATGCAGCTCTCCACGCTAGCGTCATCGGCGAGCTTGACCGACAACTGTCCGACATAGCGCACCGGAATCTCGAGCTCGATGAAGCCCGGCACGAGCCGCGTATCGGTGGCCCCCTGCAGCTCGGGAATGCCGAGCGTCGAGAGGATACGAAACTCCGCCCGCGCGGCCCCACACGCCGGCAGCGCGACGGTAAAGTCCTGCGCGGCATCCTCGAGCGGCACCTGCACCTCGAAGACCCGCCCATCCGCGCACGCGACACGCAGCAGCCCCGTGCTCAGATCGAGCCCAGCCCGCAGCGCCTGCACGGCACTGGTGTCGATACGCAGGGTGGCATCACTGCCGCCACCGACACAGGAGAGAGCGACAACGCTCAAGAGTACGGCGAGACGAGATTGTTTCATGGCATCAGCGCGGGGTCGCCGATGAGTACCATGGAACGCGCCGCGGAGGAGAGCTCACTTTGCTGGGCGATCAGCCAAGCGTCACCCCAGCGGGCCGCCCGGCCGTGCGCGATCGACGCCGCCACGTGGCCAAGGAACTCCGTCGCCTTGATGGGCTCGACGATGCTCGTCGGCGCGATCGCCGCGATGCTCCCTCGACCCACTTCAGCGGACACCAGCGACCACGCCAGCCCACCGGTCATGCTGGTCGTCATGGCTTCCATGCAGGCGGACGACAAAGTCACGGGTGGACGCTCCGTTACGAGATTCGGCGCAAGCTCGGCATACAGCACGTCGTCGGCCCACGATTCGACGTCACCGTGGCCGGCGTAGGCAATGACGTCCGCTCCGCCCCAGGCATTCACCAGGTCCTCGGGGGTCGGGACGGTGAGGCGCTGCACGTCGTAGAGCTCGCTGACTTGATTGCCGATATTACCGACCAGGTCGACGAAGCTCGGGTCGCGCTCCGACATGGCGCCGTTCACCATCGTCCAGCGGCCGTTCGGGGTAGAGCCGCGATAGGCGCGCAGCTTGTCGATGTAGCGGCCAATCTCGGCGACGTCGGAGCTAGGGATGCGGCCGACCGCGATAGCGTGTCCGCCAATGAGGTCCCAGTCACTGTAACGGCGGTAATCGAGCATCTCGTCATAGCTCTCGACGACCGGTGAGTCGGCGCCGCGCGTGGAGCCGGTGTAGCCGTAGGGATCGGCGCTCGTGCTGCCGAGCATCGCCAGGTAGCGCGGCGTGGCGCCCCAGCTCACCAAGGTCCAGTCGAGGAATGACTTGATGGCGCCCGGATGCGGATTCGAGCCAGTGAAACGCGCGTAGATGGCCTCGTACGAGAGGAACGCGGAGCGCATGCCTTCGTCTTCGTGGAGCTGCACGAGCTCGCGCGCCGAGCTCTCCAACGACGCCGGGCCGAGCACGAGATACTCGACGCCATTGGTTTCGCTGAAGAGCGCATCGCTTGGCACGAGCGCCGGGGTGAGCTTCTCGAAGGCGCTGGCCACGAACACTTCCCGCGTGCTGGCGGCGGTCTGAACGGCGAGGTGCTCATTACGCGCCGCCGTCGTCAGCAGCTGGGGGGTGAGGGGACTGGTGACGTCGAAAGCGTAACCCGAGCCACCGCGCACACCAACCCAAGCGGCGCCGTCGGCGCTGAAGCGGGCCACGCCATCGGCGGACTTGGGCTCACCGCGATAGCGGAGGCGTCCTTCGGCGAGCAACACGATCTCGATGACCTCGGCTGGCGCGTCGATATGGAAGCGCAGCTCCGTCACGTCACTCATCGGCAAGCTAGGCAAGTTGATGGTGGTCCAACCACCGCCGACGGTCGCACGGCCCAGCTCTTGAGCGCCCGAGACGACGACGGTGTGTGTCGAGCCGCCGCCGAGGGGATGAACATCGAAAGTGAAGTCCGCCGTTCCGCTGATGGTCGGAACCGCGACTGAAGCGCGCGGCGTGTTCGCGGCATAGCTCCAGAAGAAGCGATTCGGGGTGCCGTCGCGCCAATCGAGAGCGATTCGGGGCATCAGCTCGGCGGTGAGGAGCGCGGGGGCGAGCTCACCGTCGTACGCGGCTGTCTGGGGCGAGAGCCGTGCGAGACCACGCTGGCTGGCGAGCGCCACGCGATAGACCTCGAACGGCGCGTACGCCGACGTGGGCCGCGGTGCATAGAAGCCCAAGCCTTCGCACGGCGCGCTCACCGCGAAGCCACGCGACAGGCCAGCGCTCGAGCTTACCGCGACCGGCACGCCACCGTAGCGCTGCGTATCGCTATCGCAGACGACGTAAAGACCTTCGCGGTTGACGTCGACCTCGAGCGTAGGCAGCTGGCCGCCGCTACTGCCGGTGTTGCCACGGCCATTCCACAGGTCGCGCAGCGAGACGCGGCGGTTCAGGTGCGTGCTGAGCGCGAGGTCGCGGCGCTTGAGCGCTTCACCAACGGTGATGCGCTTGTTGGCGCGCGGCATCTCGACCTTGCTGGCGATCGCATCCACGGGGCCAAACACGCGCACGGCCTCGCGACTGTCGATCTCGACGAGCGCATACACGTCACCCGCGCCGCCGTTGGGGTCGACGACCGCGTAGCTACCGCCATCCGCGACGTTCTCCGTCGCCTGCGGCAGCGGGCTCACGGGCAGCCAATCGTCACCTTGCTTGCGGACGACCCACGTACCGGCGCTGAAGTACTCGGAGCTGGTGCGCCAACGCACGAGCACACCACCTTCGCCCGCTTCGGCGGTCAGTCCGCGAACACGGACGAAGGTCGGTTGAATGAGACCGCGATTGTCGTAGTTCATGAACGACGGGTCGGGTTGGCCGGGCGCGAGCTCGGTGGCGCCGCTGCCTGCGACCTTCATGATGAGACCGACGCGGATGTTGGCGTTGTTGTCCGGCAGACCGACCCAGGTGAGCGGGAAGCGGCCTTCGATGAACCGGCCCGTCGAGTTGATGAAGACGTGACGGCCGTTCGCGCTGGTGCCACCGCAATCCCGGTTCGAGACCTGACTGCCGCTGGTCGCGTTGTAGACGCGGATGTCCTGGCACGTGGTGCCGTTGGTGGTGATCTCGACGTAGCGATCGCTGCTGTCGTAGCGGCCGTTGTTGTTCAGATCGAGCCAGATCTGCCACGCCAAGCTACCGCTGATGTTCCCGTAGGTCGTCGCGCCCCAGAAGATGTAGGTGGCGTTGTTGCCGAAGTAGACACGCTCGACGTCGTAGTTGTCCGGGATATCCGTGCCACCGCCGCTGGAAGCCGACGTCTCGTTACGATCGATAAAATAAAATTTTCCACTCCAGTCCGTCTGCGATCCGTCGATGACGATGTTGGCGGGTACAGCGGCCTGAAGAGCCGTTCCAGAAAGGAGCGCCGCGGAAACGACGACGAAGCTCGCAAATTTCATCAAACCAACTCCAGGACGTGCGCCGCCGCTCGGTCGTCGTTCGTCAATCGCACCACGTGACAGGGCACCTCGCGAACGAGATGCTCCGCAACACGCATTGCTTCGTTCATGACCGCTATCGAAGACCGGGCACCCAGCAGCACCGATGCAAGACGCGTTACCGCGCGTGCACCCGCGAGCCTTTCGCTCGCATTTTCAGTCGCTTGCTCCAAAAAGAGCACAGCGCTCAGCTCGCGCTCACGCTCGTCCTGAGCGCCTGCGAGCATACCATCGTGACCCCAAGGTGTCGAAACGGCACGCCATGTGCCGTCTCCGAACACCATTGTTCGATCATGACTCACCGGCCGCGCACCCGCACGGATGAGGCGACCGCTGATGGTCGACTTTCCCGCGCCGGACTGCCCACACAAGAGCACGGCCTTCCCGGACACCGCCACGCATGCCGCGTGGAGGGCCAAGCCACCACAGGTAGGCGCTAATTCGCTGACGAGCAGCTGCACGAGGATGTCGAACCACGGGTCGCGATTGAAACCGACAAAATCGCGGACAACCCGTAAGTGCATCGACTCGCCCCAAGTCAGGTCGGCAATGACCGTCGCGTTAGGTGGGACGACGATTGCGAAGCGCATGCCGCCAGGGACCGGCGCGGCACGCCACGGACCAGCGTCGATGGTCGTCCCATCGAGCTCGGGCAAGACGTCGACGACGTCGGTGTGCACGACCTTGGCGGTCGGGCCGATGCGCTCGAGCTCGACCTCGCGCGCGCCACGTGGCCACGCCACGCTGGTGAGCCCACCACTCAGGCAGAGCTGGATTGGCCCGAAGGCGATACAACGCACGCCGCTAGAAGACGCGGCGCGCCGAGCCTGTCAACTCTTGCATGCCTCGCAGGGCAAGCTTTGCATGACCGACTGCGGAGCATCACCGCCAAAGGCGCAGACCGCGAGCAGAGCTTCTTGGGCCACGACCTCGACCGTCTCGAGCTTCGGCGGCTGATACGGTTTGCGCTTCGAGCCAGGTTGGTTGGTGTCAGCCACGGAATCTCCGCTTCAGGATCGAGTCCTGCCGAGGTTGCCAGAATTGCTGCATGGGCGCTACCGCCGGAACGTCGTAGCCGAGCTCACGCGCGCGCGTGTGCGCTGTCGTGCACATGGCGATCTCTTGCTCGGGTGTCGCGGTCGCGGGGCAACGATTGCACAGCGAGCGCACACCGCAATCGCGGCACGGATGATCCGCGGCGAGCTCGTCGTCGAGGCCGACACCCAACGCTGCCCATGCATCGCGGACCGAGGTCTTACGCAGGTCGACATGCGCGCCGAGCTTGCTGGTCACGAGACCGCAGCGCGACGCGAGACCTTCAGGATCGATGTGCATGAAAATGCGGCCTGCTCCGCAATTGAAGACACGGTTGGGCATGGCAGGCAGCGGTATTCGGTTCGGATGTTGAACGGCCTGCAAGCCCCGCTCGTTGTCGAGCACGTCCGTTGCCGCGGGCCTCTCGGCATCGGCGAGCGGCGTGCCGTCGTTGGCACCGTAGACCGTGGTCGAGAAGCGGAAATGCACGCCAAGCTTCTCGGCGTAGGCGCGCATGGCGCGGATTTTTGGCCCGAGCGTCACGGTCGCGACGCTCTTCAGCACGAAGCTGACGCCGGCCTCCTTGAGCGCGCGCAGGCTCGCATCGACGCTCGCGAACGAAATGCGCGCGTGCGTGAAGTCGACGTAGTCGTCGTCGTTCAAGCCGTAGAGCGACACCTCCACGAGGCGCGGCGGCAGCTCCTTGAAGAGCGCGAGGTGGCGCGGGCGGATCAACGTGGCGTTGGTGAACACGGTCACGAGAAAGCCGCGGCCGATGGCGTGCCGATAGATCTCTTCGAAGTCCTGGCGCAGCAAGACTTCGCCTCCCGTCAGGGTGAGCTGGATGGTGCCGGTGGCCGCGAGCTCGTCGATGATGCGCTTCACCTCGCTCGTGGAGAGCTCGTCGCGCTTGCGGTCGCTGCCGAGGTAGCAGTGATCGCACCGCAGGTTGCAGCGCAGCGTGATCTCGAACAGCGCTTGCATCGGGATGCGGCGCTTCTTCAGCGCGCGTTGATACAGCTCGCGCACCGCGGGGTTGGCTCGCACCGCCCTCTCGTCACCAGCGACGTCGGTCATGCGACCTCCACGAGCCCAGCGGCGCTGAGCTGCCGCACGAAGCTCGCGACATCGGCCTGCGCGGTCGCGGCGTCGACCTCGAACTCGTTGCACACCATGTCCGCTATCGCGTCAATGTCGCGCCGACCGTCGAGCGCTTCCCACACGAACGCGGCGACCGGGCCGAGGGCATGAATGGCGAGCGGCGCGGTCGCATCATTGCGGATCGGCACCAGCACCGCCTCGTCATCGATATGCCGGGCAACGACGTGCGATTTACGCGTGGCGATCACGCGAAGCTCCGCTGCAAGCGTGACTTCACGCGCCGTGCGAGCCCGGACTTCACGCGACGCGCGAGACCGTATGTACGCCGGAGCGTCCACAACAGACGCATACCACGTGGCTCGCTGGGGAGCTCGAGGACCTTTCCATCGCGCTCGATGGCGCGCACCCGCCCGAAGAGCATCGCCCCATCGACCCAGGGATCGAGGTCGCCGCGAGCATTGGCACAGCGAAGCTTGCCGTCCGCACGCGCCACGAGCCGATGCGCGACCAACCCTTCATTGTCGAGCGTGCCGATGAGCACGAGGTCACCCAGCTCGACCGGCACGTCCCGCTGGACCAGCAGCACGTCCCCCTGCCGCACCGTGGGCCACATGCTGCTCCCACGCGATGGAATCCTCACGAATTGCTGCACCAGGGAACTATAGTCACTAGACGCCCCAGGGGGCGAGAGGACCGCACCAGGGCAGCGTCTTTCCGATTGTGCGCGGAATCCAGTAAAGGCGAGCTGGTGTGTCTCGTGAAGCGATGAAACGACCGACGATTGGTGTCGACGTTCTCCGGGCCCATGTGCTTCAGGTAGTCCTTCACCTCGTCCGCTGAAGCGACCTCGTGCGTTGGCGCAGCGGAGCGTGCCGCACCGCAGGCCACACGTCGCAAAAGCCCAAGTGCCAACGCTGCGCAGCTCCGCGGGACAACAACACCACGCATGCGGCGATACCTAGCGCCGTCCCTCACCTCTGGAGTCTTGACCCATGATCGCGAAGACCACCCGTTCGGCGCCGCCGTGCCCTCCTGGCCAGCAACCCATCCCCGAGAAGGCGCGCTCCGTCGTCGTGATTCCGCGTCGCTTCATCGCGGGCCATGTCATCAGCGCCAAGGAAGCTGGACGCGCCGAGGGTCTCTACCTGCGCCTCACGACCGACCAACCTCTCGACAAGTACCCGGGCATGGTCCTGCCCCGCGGCGCGATCATTCGTCTCGGTGACGGCCTGACGCCCAAGGTCGGCCAGTACTTCACGCTCGTCGGCAGCGTGACCCAGAACATTCTGAACAAATGCGCATCCGAGGGCCAAACGCTCGACGTCGAGAGCGTGCTCGACGCCCCGAAGCGCAAGTAGCGCTCGGCAAGCGCGTCTCGCCGCGACGAAGGCGCTTCTTAAAACGCCGCGTCGACGCCTTCGCTACCCATGTACTTGAGGTACGCCTTCACCTCATCGGCGGGGGCGACCTTGGTCAACGCTTTGACCATCTCTTTGAGCTCGGTGCTCGAGAGCTTCTCGAAACGGTCGACGTCGTCGGATTCAGTGAGGCCGTTGTCATGCTCGATTTTGAGGAAGTCGAGCGCCGCGACAAGCATCGGGCGCTTCGAGAGCAGCCACGTGCGCAAAATCTCCTCGGCGACTTGCTCATCGACACGCTCCTGCATGGCCTCCCACAGCCCAGCCGCGCGGGCCTCATTCTTAGCGCCGGGCTTGCTGAAGCCACGGCCAGACGGCGGAGCCTTGATGCCGTGGCGGTGGAAGTAAGCCTCGCGCGAGGTACGGGTCGAGACGCCTAAAACCTCGACGAACTTCTCTTTGCTCATGCCGCGGACGATGTCGGTGTAGCGGGTCGGGTTTTCGTTCTTCTGTTCGGCTTCGGCTGCCATGCGCGGCTCCTCGGACAAGGCTCAAGCGACCACGAAGGCCGGGTCCTTATCCTTCACGAGCACGGTGGTGCAAGGCGTCTTGGCGAGCAGGCGGCGAAAGCCGAAGGAGCTGGGGGCGCCCATGATGATCATGTCGGCGTTGATGCCGGCGGCCATCTTCAAGATCTCGATGCCGGGCTTGCCGTTGGCGACGCGGCGGTGGACGTCGTGGGCCTGGGCGTTGATGCCCTCGGCGTTGGCGCGCTCGACCCACTGCTGCACCGTGAGCTTCATGCGCTCGAGGTACTCTTCGTTCTGGCGGTCGAGCTTGCGGAAGTCGCCGGCCTTTCCCTCGAACACGTGGAACAAGTAGATGTCGACGTCGATGTGAGCGCTATAACGGAGGGCAAAGTCCAGCGCCTTCTCGGATTTGGCGCTGAAGTTGAAGGGAACGAGAAACTTCTGCTTGCGCGGTTCCTGCGTGCTCGCCATCGCTTCCTCTGAGGAGTTCGCCGAAAACTGTAGCACGGCCCACGAAGGTCGCTAGCAATAGGGCCGAAAAACCGCTCAGCCCGTGTATTTGCGCTTGAGCAGGAAGGCCACCGTGTCGCGCGCCGAGGCCTCGGTGTAGCCGTAGCGCGTGGTGAGGGCCTCCAGCATCTGGCGGGCTTGGGCGGCGTCCTTGGGGTCGAGGCCGACGCCCTTGTCGTCGCTGGTCAGCTTCAGGAAGCTCTCGATGTTGCGCTCGATGACCTTGCGGCGCTTGGTGAAGAAGTCCTCGCGCAGGCGCTGGATGTAGTGCTTGAAGAGCTCGTTGTAGTTCGGGCGCTCGTTGGGGTTCTCCAAGGCGCGGGCGCCGATGGTGCCGATGACCGCCCTGCGGAAGTCCTCGGAGCGCTCGCCCTCGCTCATGAGCACGGCCTCGATCTCTCCCATGAAGTTCTTGTCGGGATCGCGGAACTGGCCGGAGACCGCGTCGAGCATCTTCTCGTTCTTCACCCAGTGCGACACGTTGTTCACGTACTTGGTGAAGAGCTCGCCGTACGAGGACTCCGTGGCGAGGCCCATGGAGACGCGGACCTCCTCGTCGATCCACTGAATGTAATGCTGCTCGGCCTGCTTCAGGAACGCCTCGTGGTCGTGGTACTTGCCGACCACCTCTTGGCGCAGGAACTCGTAGACGCTCTTCGCCTTCAAGATCTCGCGCAGCTCGTCAAGCACGGCGATGGGGCTCAAATAATCATAGACGTCGTGATGCGCGGCGTTCAGGAGCGCCGTGCGGATCTCGCGCGCCGATGCGCCAAAGCGGCCTTCGTAGTTCGGGTAGCCCAGCGACTCGCGGTAGAGCTGCTGCACTAGGTTCTTGAGCTCGGCGGATTCGCGGCTGCTCAAGCGGTCGGGCGTTTCGCCTTCGTCGTACAAGCGAAGCTTCTCGTAAGGCGTGAGGGAGTCGACGACACCGCGCATCTCCTTGGGGTAGAGCGAGGCGTCGCACTTGCGCATGCGCGTGAGCACGGCCCAGAGCGCCGCGACGTCGATGACGTGCGGCGCCACGTGACGGCCCACGACGCGCGGCGTGATCTGCGGCTGGTAGATCGCCTTCTCGTCCTGGTAGCGCAGCAGGTACGGGACCTTCACTAGCTCCATGCGGCCCTTGAAGGACGCGAAGTCGGGGTGCTCCTTGAAGGCGTCGAGGTAGATCTCGTTGGTCGACGCCAGAAACACCATGTCGAGGTGGAGCACGAACGAGTCCATCGACACGGTCGCGGTCTCGATGGTGTTGAGCAGGTACTTGAAGGCCTCGACCGGGCGCTTGAGCAGGTCGCTGAACTCGAGCACGCCGCGGTTGGCGTCGACCAGCGGCCCCGACAGCTCGTACAACGACGTGTGCTGCAGCGCCTTGGGGAGCGACGAGAGCGAGCGGTCGGCGGTGACCTGCTGGATGCGCGCGTCGACCGACATCTGCGGCTCGATGGTCGCGACGCCGCGGCGGTAACGCTTCGACAGATAGAAGCGCTCGATCTGCACGTGCGACAAGACCTTCTCGACGTCGCCGTCGTAGCTCGCCAGCAGCGCGTCGTAGATCTTGCGCGACTTGTACGAGAGGTCGCCGAAGCGCAGGTAGTCGCTGATGCTCGCCTGCGGCGGCGCGTTCGGATCCTGGTCCGCTTTGGCGTTGTCGGGGAGGAGCTTCTTGAGCAGCTCGGCGCGCTTCTCCTGCGGGAAGAGGAAGATCGGGTGGTCGTGCATCTCCGCCGGCACGCGCGCGTCGATCTGCTCCGCCGTGAGGTAAGCGTACGAGTCGCCAGCCGCGGGCGGACCCCGGCGGCCGTTGTTCGAGAAGCCAATCGCGCCACCGGCCAAGCGCTCGCTAGGGAAGATCCAGTTGAAGCTGTAGAGCGCGCCGCCCGGCTCGCGTGAGTACGCTTCCATCGCCGCCATCACGCAGCGGACCATCGAGCTCTTGGCGCTGCCGTTGGGGCCGTGCAGCAGCACCATCTTGTTGACCCGACCCTCGCGCGCGAAGTTCGCGAGGATCCGGTAGAGCTGCTCCTGGATGTTCTCTTGGCCGGCGACCCTGCCCTCGCCGTCGGCGAACGGCGCGTCGAAGAGCTTGAAGCGCGTGGCCTTGCCGGTCGGCAGCTCGAGCTCCTCGCGGCCGAAGTGCTCGAACATGTCGACCAGGTACTGGGCGGAGGAGCGCAGGTGCTTTGCCGGGTCCTCGCAGACCGCCGCGAAGTACTCCTTGAACGACAGGATGGTGCGGTCCTCGCGGAAGGCGTTGCGGACGTCACCTACGAGGCGGCTCAAAAGCTCGGTGGAGTCGGTTGCCATGACATCACCAGGATAGGCGCAGCTCCTCCTGGAGTCACGTCAAAGGACGGTCACCCGTTGCCCGAGCACGCGCTCGAGCAGCAGCACTCTGCGCGGGTCGATGGGCTGCTCGAGGCCCACATCGACGACCAGAGGCGAGCGCAGCAGGTCGACGCGGACGTGGCGCTTGCTGCTGGCGTCGGTGAGACAATGCGCGAGCGCCAGCACGCCCCCCAGGATACGGCCCGACGACAGGTCATCGGGGCGCAGCTCGGCGGTCGATTCGAACAGCGGCGCGTCGGACGCGACCGCTAAAGCGTAGCCGACCACGTCGCGGCAGCGCGTATCGAGCGCCAGGCCCGTGGCATGCCGCACCAGGTAAGCGGTGTGCCGCGCCGCGTCCTCGGCGTCGACCAGCCCGCCCAGGTCATACAAGTACGCCGCCGTCTCGAGGATGGGCAGCGCCGGCGCCCACAAGCGATGCACCGGCAACAACGCCTCGAACAGCCCCCGCGCCAGCGACGCCCGGCGCGACGCCTTCTTCAGGTCGATCCCGAAACGCCTCGCGACCGCTTTGGCGGACGAGCGCACCGACTCGGTGTTGCACAGGTCGTGCAGGATCGACTCGCGCAGGCCCGTGCCCGGCACCACGATGACTTGCAGGCCGAACACTTTCTTCAACGCGAGGAGCACCAGCGCGGCGGGCACGATGACGTCGGCCCGATCGGCGCGCAGCTCCATGCTGTCACGCCGCTCGTCGACCGTGAGGTGCGCGAGCTTCTCCGTGAGATCCTGCAGCCGCGTCAGATCGATCGCCGGCCAAAACCCGCCGGCGTAGGGGGCAAAGCGCGCGAGCACGTCGAGGTTACCACCCGTGGCGATCGCCACGGCGTGACGGCGCCGCTTCACCTTGCGCGCGACGTCATCGGCGATGCGGCGCTGGATCTCACGCAGCTCGCGCACCCGCATCGGCCCTTTGAGCTGCGGATAACGCTCGACCATGCGCACCGTGCCGAACGGCAACGAGCGCGACCCACGCCGTGAGCTCTCGAGCTCGAGGCTGCCGCCGCCAATGTCCACGAGCAGCGCCCCGTTCGCCGAAGAGCCCAGCGAGCGCATCAACGCTTGGCGCGCGAGCCGCGCTTCCTCGCGGCCGCTGATGATCTCGAGCCGCACGCCTGTCGCGTCACGGATGGCGCGCACCACGTCACGGCCATTCCCCGCGTCCCGCATGGCGCTCGTCGCGACCGCCCGGTAGCTCGACACGTCATGCTCGCGGAGCTTCCCGGCGATCTCCTCGAAGACGCCGAGGAGCTGTTGCGACGTGCTGTCGCCGATCACGCCCCCGTTGAAGACGTCGGTGCCGAGCCGCAAGCCGTAGCGGTGGAAGTCGCTCCCAGCGAGCGCCCCAGTGGGGCTCACGACCGCGACCGAGAGCCGGATCGCGGATGAACCAACGTCGACAGCGGCCACAGCGGGCATACCCGCTAATTAAGCGCTGTTTCTGGCGTTCTTGCAAACTCGCGGAGACCCGGAGTGGCCTCGTGCTTCAGATCCCCGCCGGTGGCGCTTCGTAATCCTCAGGCGCGAGCGTCTCGAACGGGATGCGCGGCGGTGGCTCGCCGACCCACGGCCTGAGGCCACTCGCGGCGGGCTGGGGCGCCAGGTCTTGCGCGGGTGGGGCGAGCTCGGGCTCCAGGGTCGCGGGTGTTTGATGCTCTGGGGTGTCCGACCAGGCGTTGCCACCCGAGCCGTCGCCCAGCGCGTCGAACGAGGCGCGCTTCGAGATCCGTGTCCGAGGGGCAATGGGTTGCATGGTGGCGGTCCTATGGTGCTGAAGGGACCTAAACAGAGCCGCTCGAGTGGGCTTGGGAGCGACGCTGACCGTCTGTCAGGTCGCGCAACCAAAGCCCGCCAAGGCCAGCGCAAGGTTTTCTGCGCCACCACGGCTCGCTCGACGCCATGGTGCACGTACGCCTCGCGATAACCGGTCCATGAGCTCAATTCGCATGCCCGAAGCCGAAGTCCGCTCGTACTCAAACGCTCCAGAGCTGGCGCCCCCCGTGGTCCGTCAGCCACCGGCACCAGCCGCGCCGGCAGCGCTGCCCGATGACATCCGGGCTGGCGGCCCGTACTACCTCCCCGGCGGCAAGCGCTTGATAGCGGCACCGCCTCCGTCGTCGCTGCATCTGCGTCCGCCGGTCATCGACACCGGCAGGCCCACCTCCACGGCGTGCGGCATGATGAACACGCGGGGCATCGAGGGTATCTTCGAGAGCACCAGCGGCATGACGCTCGACTTGGGTCGTCCGCTCGGGCGGTCACCGAACGACGACTTCCGCGCCGGCGGCCGCATGACCGGCATCGACGTGCAGTCGGTGACCGGCAAGTGGAGCGGCCGCGGCAGCTACAGCATCCACCCGAGCAGCAACGGCTGCGCGCAGATGCTCACCCTCCGCTCCGAAGAGGGCAAGCAGGCGCAGTATCGTATCCTGCGCATGACGCGCGACGCGCAAGGCCGTGTCGACGCGATGGACCTCGCGCCGATCACGTTCGCGCAGACCCCGATCATCACGCTGACGCGCAAGTAGCGCCTGGTGAGTCGGGCCGAAGCCGCTCGACCTACAAGCTGCCGATGAGCTGGGCGGGCGAAACCGCGCGTATAGGTGAGCTCGAGAAGTCCTTGACGTTGCGTGTGACGATGCGGTCGCACTGCCCCTGCATCGCGGTGGCGGCGATCGCAGCGTCCTCGAGGTCTTCGAAGTTGAGCCGCTGTGCGAGCCGCGCTGTCTCGACGTCGAACGGGAGCAGGCGAAGCTTTCTGACGAAGTGATCGAGCGTCTGTCGCGCGCGATCTTCCGAGAGCAGCTTCACGAGGACGTAGTAAAGCGTGGTGTAGCCGCAGGCGGGCAAGCAGCCAACATGCGAAGGGTGCTGAAGGACGGCGTTGTACACGCCGTAGGACTCTGGAAATTTCTCCCAGCGCGCCACGATGTCGATGAGGACATTGAGGTCGAAGAGGAGCTTCAGAGATACTTCTCGCGAATGTGCTGCTCGCGTAGCGCGTGCTCGTCCGCGTCTTGGGTCTTCTTCTTCAGATCCGCATGAAGCTGCTCGAAGAACGGATCACGAGCGTCGCCCTCCTCGAGCTTCGCAAATTGCTCGGAGACCAGCTCGGAGACGGAAACGCCACGTTGCCGTGCGACTCTCTTCGCACGTGCGATCAAGCGCCCATCCACAGACAGGGTCAGCTTTTGCGCCATACGTATACGGATATAGAAGCTGCACGTACACGTCAATAGCGTCAAAGCTGCGCCCAGGCGCCAACAGGCCCAGCTGAGACCATCCGGTGCTCTAGGACAGCGGCGTGAGAAGCTGCGGCCAAGAAGAAGTAGCGTGGGCCGGGCGCCGCAGCGATGCGGCGTCGTTTATAGCGGACAGGCGGGCGGGATTGCTCGGTGGAGCATAAAGGCTCGCCGCGCTTCGAAGAGCGCAGCGGCATTTGCCGTCAAGCCGACTTCTTGGCCTCGAACTGCAGCTCCGGCTCGCCCACCTTGTTGATCACGTCCTTGGTGATCCTGCAGCGCTTGATGCCGTCCAAGAACGGCACCTCGTACATGATCTCGAGCATCGCGCTCTCGAGGATCGTGCGCAGCCCGCGCGCGCCGCTGTTCGAGCGGATGGCCTCGCGGGCAACGGCGAGGACGGCCTCGTCGTCGAAGACCAGCTCGACGCGCTCCATCGCGAAGAGCTTCTGGTACTGACGGATCAGCGCGTTCTTCGGCTCGGTCAAGATGCGCTTCAAGTCGGCTTCGTCGAGATCATCGAGGGTGGCGACGATCGGCAAGCGGCCAACGAACTCCGGGATGAGCCCGAACTTGGTGAGGTCTTCCGGCTCGACCTCGCGCAGCAGCTCGCCCAGACGGCGATCCTGCTTGGCGGTGATCTCGGCGCCGAAGCCCAGGCCGCGCTTACCGATGCGGCGCTGCACCACCTGCTCGATGCCGGTGAACGAGCCACCGCAGATGAACAGGATGTTGGTGGTGTCGACCGGGATCATCTCCGACTGGCCGTACTTCTTGGAGCCACGCGGCGCGACGTTGGCGCGGGTGCCCTCGATGATCTTCAAGAGCGCCTGCTGCACGCCCTCGCCGGAGACGTCGCGGGTCATCGACGGCGACTCGCCCTTGCGCGCGATCTTGTCGATCTCGTCGATGTAAACGATGCCCTTCTGGGCGCGCTCGACGTCGTTGTCGGCGGCGACCAGGAGGTTCGCGATGATGTTCTCGACGTCTTCACCGACGTAGCCGGCTTCGGTCAAAGTGGTCGCGTCCGCGATGGTGAACGGCACGTCGAGCATGCGCGCCAGGGTTTGCGCGAGCAGCGTCTTGCCCGTGCCGGTCGGGCCGATCATCAGCACGTTGGACTTCGACAGCTCGACGCCGTCGTCGTTGCCCTTCGCCTTCGATTCGATGCGCTTGTAGTGGTTGTAGACCGCGACCGCGAGGTTCTTCTTGGCGCGGGTCTGGCCCACCACGTACTGGTCCAGGTGCTCGGCGATCTCTTGGGGCGTGGGGAGCTTCTGCGGGCGGCGCTCACCGTTCTCGCGCTCGCTCTCTTCTTCAATGATTTCAGTGCAAAGGCGGATGCACTCGTCGCAGATGTAGACGGTGGGGCCGGCGATCAGTTTGCGAACTTCACGCTGGCTCTTGCCGCAGAACGAGCAGGTGAGCTGTCCACCTTGAAAATCTTTGCGCGGCACGCGAGCTCCTTGAAACTTCCGGCACCTACGAACGTTGAGCGTAGCAGAGGCTTTTCGCGGCGGCCAAGTGAAATCCCGGCAGCCGCGCGCCTAGTACGTTCCTAATTAAAGCAGTCGGGGCCAACGTGGCTAGAGAACAACAGTCCTCTCGTAAGCGAACCTGATCGCCGTATCGCAGCGCGTTACGCTGCTTGACACATTCTAAGCGCCTCTTCATTCTTTGGGGTGGAGTCGTGTGTTTTCATGGAGCTAGACGTCCGAAAACGCGCGGTGCTGCGGGTGGTCATCGAGGCGTACATCGATGAGGCACAACCCGTGAGCTCCGCGGTGGTAGCCCGGCAGCTAGAGCTGCTCTCGGCGGGCAGGCATCCGCGCGATCGGCACCACGTCGCGTGGTCGCCCGCGACCATCCGCAACGTCATGGCCGAGCTCGAAGCCGGCGGCTATCTCGCGCAGCCCCACACCAGCGCCGGCCGCATCCCTACCGAGAAGGGCCTGCGGCTCTATCTCGATGATCTCATGAGCCCGAAGCTTCGGCCCTGGGATCGCACGCGCCTCGACGAAGTCGCCGCGGGCGCCGCGCCCTCCACCTTGCCCAACGCGCTCGGCCAATCACTCGCCGGCCTCTCGGGTCAGGTCGCGCTCATCGTCATGCCGAGCTTCCTCGGTGGCCGCTTCCGCGAGATCGGTCTCGTGCGCGTGAACCCCGGCCGGTTCATCGCCTTCTTCGTGTCGCTCTCGGGCCTCATCCAGCAGAAGCTCGTCGAGGTCGACTTCGATCTCACGCCCGATGAGCTCATGCGCATCCAGAACTTCTTGAACGAGCGCCTGGCCGGCCGCTCGCTCGACGAGGTGCGCAACCTCATCCAGCACGAGCTGGGCGAGACGCGCGCCGAGCTCGATATCTTGAAGCAGCGCGCTTACACCATCGGCGCCCAGGCCATCCCGCAGCCCACGCCCTCGCTCGTCGTCGAAGGCACCGCGCAGCTCGTCGATCAGCCCGAGTTCGCCGACGTGGCAAAGCTCCGCAACCTCGTCCACGCCATCGAGGACCGCGCTGCCCTGCTCGCGCTCCTCGACAAGCTCATCGAGGCGCCGGCGACCGCGAAAGCCGAGGAGGCGAGCGCCAAGGTCGTCCTCGCCTCCGAGCACGACATGAGCGACATGCTCGAGGTCAGTTTCGTTGGCCGCTCGATCGCGAGTCCTTCCGGTGAGCAGGCAACTGTTAGTATCTTGGGCCCCCGCCGCATGGACTACGGCCGACTCGTTGCGCTCGTCGACTATGCATCACAGCTTTTGAGCAAGTACTGGGAACGAATCTGATGACCGGCAAGCAAAGTGACCTGGACCGCGCCATGCAAGATGCACTCGAATCCGTGGAGAACCGCGAACGCGCTGCCGCTGGTGACGACCTCGACGAGGGCGCGAGCGACGCGCTCAACGAGACCAAGGCCGCCCTCGAAATGAAGTCCGCGGAGCTCGCCGCCATGCGTGATCAGATGCTGCGCCTGGGCGCCGACTTCGAGAACCTGCGCAAGCGCTCGCACCGCGAAATCGAAGAAGCCCGCAAGATGGGCACCGAGCGGCTGGCGCGTGAGCTCCTCCCGGTCGTCGACAACCTCGAGCGCGCCCTGCAGCACGCAAAAGACGGCGACCCCGTGACCGATGGCGTGAAGATGGTCGCAAAGCAGCTGCTCGACGTGCTGGGCGGCTTCGGAGTGAAGGCGTTCGACTCGGTCGGCCAGACCTTCGATCCCGAGCGTCATGAGGCTCTCAGCCAAGTGCCCTCGCCGGGCGCCGCGCCGGGCACGATCGTCGGGGAGATGCAGCGCGGCTACATGATTCACGACCGCCTGCTGCGCGCCGCGCAGGTCGCGATCGCCGCCGCCGGCGCCGAGGACGCGCGCGCCAACTAGGGGCGCCGAGCGCCCGATAGCCTGGGCACACAGCGACGTGCACACCGCACCGATGTGTGACATTCTTGCGGCTGTCGTGGTTTTCCGCGGCCGCCCATGAAGACCATCGGAATCGATCTCGGAACCACGAACTCCTGCGTCGCCGTCATGGAAGGCGGACGCGCGGTGGTCATCCCCAACAACGAGGGCGCGCGCACCACGCCGTCGATCGTCGGTTTCACGGAGAGCGGCGACAAGCTCGTGGGCCAGGTGGCCAAACGCCAAGCGGTGACCAACGCCCAGAGCACCGTCTACTCCGCCAAGCGTCTCATCGGCCGCCGCTTCGACGACGAAGAGGTGAGCCGTGACGCCAAGCGCCTGCCGTTCAAGGTGAGCGCCTCCGACCGCGGTGACGCGGCCATCGAGGTGCGCGGCAAGCAGTACTCGCCGCCCGAGATCTCCGCGCTGGTGCTCGCCAAGATGAAGGAGATCGCCCAGGACTACATGGGCGAGCCGGTCGAGAGCGCGGTCATCACCGTCCCCGCCTACTTCAACGACGCGCAGCGCCAAGCAACCCGCGATGCCGGACAGATCGCGGGGCTCAAGGTCGAGCGCATCATCAACGAGCCGACGGCTGCGGCGCTCGCCTTCGGTCTCGACAAGAAGGGTCACCAGCTCGTCGCCGTCTACGACTTGGGCGGAGGTACCTTCGACATCTCGATCCTCGAGCTCGAGAACGGCGTGTTCAAGGTGCGCGCCACCAACGGCGACACGCATCTGGGCGGCGAGGACTTCGACCAGAAGGTCATCGACATGCTCGCCGAAGAGTTCAACGCCGCCCACGGCATCGATCTGCGGCGTGACCCGGTCGCCCTGCAGCGCTTGAAAGAAGCCGCCGAGAAGGCAAAGCACGAGCTGTCGTCATCGACCGAGACCGAGGTGAACCTGCCGTTCGTTGCAGCGGACGCCGACGGTCCCAAGCACTTGCAGCGCGAGCTGACGCGCGCCGAGCTCGAGAAGGTCACCGCCGAGCTCGTCGAGCGCACCGTTGGCCCGTGCACCCAGGCGCTAAAAGACGCTGGCGTGCAGGCGAAGGACATCGACGAGGTCCTCTTGGTGGGCGGTATGACCCGCATGCCGCGCGTGCAAGCCCGCGTGAACGAGCTCTTCGGCAAGGCCCCGAACCGCGAGGTGAACCCCGACGAGGTGGTCGCCATCGGCGCCGCGGTGCAAGGCGCCGTGCTCACCGGCGAGGTGAAGAACGTCCTGCTCCTCGACGTGACGCCGCTCTCGCTCGGCGTCGAGACCAAGGGTGGCGTGTTCACGCCGCTCATCCCGCGCAACACCACGGTGCCCTGCCGCAAGGCGCAGGTGTTCTCGACGGCCGAAGACAATCAGCCGCTGGTGAACGTCCATGTCCTGCAAGGCGAGCGTCCGCTTGCCGACGACAATCAGACCTTGGCGCGCCTCGAGCTCGTAGGCATCCCGCCGGCGCCGCGTGGCGTGCCGCAGATCGAAGTCGTCTTCGACATCGACGCCAACGGCATCGTCAGCGTCGCCGCGAAAGATTTGGGTACCGGCCGCTCGCAAAACCTGAAGGTCAGCGCTCAGAGCGGCCTCACCAAGGAAGAAGTCGCCCGCATCATCGGTGAAGCGGACGCGGCGCGTGGCGACGACGAGAAGAAGAAGAAACAAGTCGAGCTGATGAACAACGCCGAGGGCCTGATCTACACCACCGAGCACGCTCTAGCGGAGTATGCCTCGTCGCTCGAGGCCGACGACGTCGAGCTCATCAAGGACGACTTGGAGAAGCTCAAGGCCGCGCTCGAGAAGAAAGACTACGCGAAGCTCGGCGAGCTCTACACCGCGCTGGAAGCCTCGGCGCACCGCATGGCCGAGGCGCTGTACGCTAAAGCGTAATACTGCAGACGCAAGTCCTACGAATGGTCGCAAGCGGAGAGCGGGGCGACGACATCGCGCTGCAAGATGGGAGCGTTCGACTATCCCCCCGCTCGCAGCCGCTTCGTAGCCGCAACACCAGGTCGGATTGCTCACGAGGCGACTGGCGGTCAGGTCCCGCGTTGCAGTTGCGGGTCCTGACAGCCCGCGCCGGCCGCCAGGCCGGAACAAGCGGCTAGTCAATGTCGGTGACGACCAGGCGGAACTGATACCAAGCGGTCGGGTTCACCAGCACGGTGTACGTGCCGGCCTCGAGCTCGTAGCGGTACGCGGCCTTCGCGTTGGCGCAGGCGAGCGGCGCGGCGACGGCTTCGCTCGCGGCGACGGCGCCAGCCCCCGAGGTGATGATGAAGGTCGGGGCGATGGGTTGGGCCGAGCCTTCCGGAATGTCCAGAGTGACCGCGGTGGTGTCGAGGCTGAAGACGACGTCGCCGCCGTCCGAGGTGTACGTGAAGTAGCCGCTCCAGCCCGCGCCGGTCTCCGCGGTGATGACGTGATAGTTGGTCGAGTCGTTGATGAGCGGAGCACCCGAGGCCGTCGCGGTGAGGTTCACCTGCGTCGACGGACCGGGAAAGAGACCGCAGGCTTCGTCGATGCCGGCGGAGGTGTTGCGGCTCGGCTCGCCGGGGTTCGTCTGCTCGTTGCCCGGATCGTTGCCGTCGTTATTGCCGTTGTCATCGCCTCCGCACGCGGTCAAACCAACCGCCACCGCCACGAGCATGCCACCGAAAAGTTTGGTCAACCGAGAAGCCATATTTCCATCCCCCCATTGGATCGAACGGCTCTGAATGTAAGCGGCGCGCTACACTTGGGGAGTGGGTCAACCAACAAAATTGTGTGCAATGGCGGCGAGTTGGCGCCTTTCGCCACAACTCGAGCGCGGGTGTGGCGTTAGCGAACCAGTACGCGGTAGCAGACTGCCCCGGTTGGGGCACCTACTCCGGACGGATACGGAAGATGAGGCCGCCAGCGTCCTCGGCGATGAACAAGCTGCCGTTCACGCCGACCGCGAGGCCCGTGGGACGCGCCAAGCGACTGACGCCGTCGCTGTGCTGGAAGTTGCCGACGAGCTCGGTCCATTGATCGTGCGGGTCGTCCCAGTTGGTCGGCGTCACGGGGGTGTCGCCGTTCATGCTGACGAACGCGACGCTCGGCGGAGCGACATAGTCACCGCTCTCTTGATGCCACGAGCCGTGCATGCCGACGAAGGCTCCGCCGCGATAGCGTTCTGGGAAGGCGTAGGGTCCGGTCGGCGATAGCGGATAGAAGGCGGCGCCGATGATCGTCGAATACGCGGGCATGGAGACGCGCGAGACGACCATGCCCGAGCAGTCGGTGCCGGAGCCGTAGTCGTTCTGGTTCTCTTCGCAGTGAGGCCAGCCATAGTCGGCGCCCTCTGCCTGCAATGAGATCGGGTCGAAGATCTCGTAGGGATGACGGAGCGGGAGCGTGTCTTGGCCCGCGCCGCCAGCCCAGACCGCGCCTGTCGCGGGGTTCACCGCGAGCGCGATCGGGTTGCGGAACTTCTTTACGCGTGTGCGCATGCCTGAGCCATCGAGGTTCATGACTTGCACGGTCGCGCGCGTGGGGTCCGTTTCGGTGGTTGCGTCTTCCGACGATCCTACCGCCGCGTAGAGCTTGTCACCGGAGACGGCAACGCCGGTCGTCGCATGGCTCCGGTCATCTTGCTGGCGCAGGAGCGCGATGGGATTGCCGGGCGTGCCCGTCACCGCGCCATCCGTGTACGCGATCGCATACACACCATGCTTCGCACCGACGTAGACACGGCACGTCGCCGCATCGAAGAAGACACCCGCCACCGGCGCGTCATCGATGTTCGCGAACTTCGACGCGCGGAAGACGCCGTCGTCGCGGTCGGCGCGCGGCACGATGTAAACGCCGGTACCGCTGGTCGCGACCAGCAAGTCACCGTTGGGCAGCGCGGCCAGCGAGCGAGCGCCGTTGATGCGCGCGATGGCCTCGATCCGAAAACCCTCCGCGACGGTGATGTCTGGTACAGCCGGCGCGGTCCCGCTCTCTCCCGTCGACAACGTCGTCCCCGGGCAAGCGCCTGGATCCGCCGGTGGCGGCGGCGTCTGCTCTTGCGGACCCTTCCCGTCGTCGTTGCTGCTGCACGCGAGCGCACAGACGAAGATCGTCAGACCAATGGCAGCGCGCATCCCAAGCCCCCTTCGATGTCCCTAGAAGGTAGCAATCAGCGCCACCGGTGGCTCGTCAATTGGCCGCTGGCGCCGGCAAGCTGTTTTTCTTGTCCCAGAGCTCGGCCTCGCCGCCTTGGCGGCGGATGCGCGCGATCACCTGCTCCATCGTCGGGTGCACGAGGCGGCCCGCTTGGTCGGCGTCATACAAGCCGCGCATGGTGCGCGTGCCATTCAGCTCCATGTAGAGCCCGAGCACGCTGCCGCCACCTGCGAACAAGTTGTGCGCGTCGAAGCCGGCGAAGGGTTGCTGATAGGCGATGAACGTGTCGCGCATGGCCGGCGGGTTCACCAGGTCGTTGATCCAGCGATAGCTCGGCGTCATGCGCCGTGAGCCCGCGAAGCGCGCCACCAGGTCCTGGCCGTCGGCGGCATAGAAGTCGATGCGACGCACCGGGGTGCGGAGCTCGCCATAGCCCGCGCCGATGCCGAGGACGGTGATGCGCTCGAGCCCGGCGCGGAAGCGCTGCCGCAGCGCCGCGAGGCGTTGCTGTCTCTGCTGTGGCGGACAGTCGCGCATGCGCTCGGCGAGATAACGCGCCTCGAGATCCTCGAACGCCTTGCCGACGACGATGGAGCCTTCGCTGTACCCCCAGAGCTCGAGCGGCGGCGCGTCCGGGCGATCGATGTGCGCCATGAGGAGCCGCTGCGTGTTGTCGATGAGCACCTTGTTGGGATCGGAGAGCTCGTTCAACGCGCTCGCCAGCCCACGCAGCTCCGACGGCGCCAGCCACTGGCCCGAGCCCGGCGGCACCTCGACGCGGCCTTGCGCGTCGCGCGGCACGTCCTCCTGCAGCTCCGAGCGCGGGCGGAAGGACATGCCCGTGCGCTGGAAGACCGCGGCCAACCACTCACGGTGACGCGTGGGGATCCTGATCTCCTTGCCGCCCGGCAGCGTCAGGGTGATGTCCGCGAGGCCGTCGCTCGAGGCGTTGTCGAGCGTGGCGTACGAGAGGTTCGTGTCACGCGACACGAACGGGATGCGCCGCACGGTCTCGGCGTTCGTCGTGTTCAACCCCGGGACCATGACGCGAATGGGATCGCCGGGTTGCGGGACGCCGCTGCTCAGCTGATCGCGGATGACGCTCGGCCAATCGGGGCGCGCCATCACGTCGGCGAAGCGGATGGCCATGTCGGGATGGCCTTCGAGCAAGAAGTCGCCGTCATAGTGGATGTCGTAACGCGTGGCGTATGCCATGCCCGCCAAAGCGGACGGCACGCCGCTCACGGGACGGTCTTCACGCGCGGGGAAGGTCGGCGGCAAGGCGGTCGAGCGTGGACGGTAGCGCTCCCAGGGCTCACGCGCCTCGAGGGTCTCGAGCACTTGATCGATGCCGCGGTCCGCGCCACGGCGCAGGCGATTCCGCAAGCGCTCGAAGCTGGTCGGCGACACCGGCGGCGTGGTCGGCTCGGTGGGCGCGGCCACAGGCGCGGGTGCCGCGGCTGGAGCCGGCACGGGCGTCGTGACGAGGCCCGGGGTTCTGATGGTGCCGTCCGCCACGCGCAGTTTACTCCGACATCTGCGGGCGGCGGATGACTAGCGGCTCGGCCGTCGGCGCGGGCTTGCCCTTGAAGAGCTCCTCGACCTTGTGGGCGCCGATGCTCGCGGCGCCGACGCCGCCCTTGAAGCCGATCTTGCCACCCGACCAGACCCCACTCGCGACCGTTTTAGCGGCCCAGGCCACGCCCGCCGCCAGGAAGCCGATCATCGCCGCGCCCGTGAGACTCCACAAACCGCCGCCGCTCACCAAGAGCGCGTAAGCGTTGTAGACGCCCGCGGCCGCCACCCCGACGCCAGCCGGGATCGCCAGGAAGCGCGCCGTCTTCACGAGGTTCGAAGGCGTCCACTCGATGATCTGTTTGTACTCGGGGGTGCCCGGCGTGCCCTGGCTCGTGATGACACCCTGGCTCTTGTAGTCGAAGCTCGAGATGACCCGGTCGAGGCTGCCAACCGCGGCGCCCGCCACCGCGCCCACGGGAGCCGCCAGCACCGCGCCTGCCCGGCCAGCCACCTTGGCGACCAGCCCGCTCTCCTGGTGGGCCTTATGACCGTCCTGCGAGAGACGAGTGGCGAAGCGTTCGAGTTTCGCGAAGTAAGTCACGGGGTAGCTCCTACAGGGGACTCGACAGTCTCGCCGTGTCATGGGCGCTTGTTGCGGCCTTCGCGCAACTCGGCGGCTGACACGCCGAGAAAGCATGGAGAGCACGCACGACGCGAAAGGCACCTCCTATGATCGACAACGTCCGCAATTGGGTAGTCACGCACAGCCGCAACAACACCGCCGCGCAGCTCCCCACGACCGCCGCCGAGCGCCGGGAGATCCTCACCCTCAGCGCCGTCGACGCGGCCTGCTTCGCCGCAAACGGCGTCGGCGCGGGGAGCCCCGCGGCCTACGTCACCGGCTCGGCCACAATCGTCTATGGCGGACTCCGCGGCCTGCGCGCCCTCTGCATGGGCATGGGCTTCTGCAGCACCGACACGACGCCCATGAAGCAAGAAGCCAAAGCGGCCGCGGCCCTCATCGCGGGTGGCGCGACCTCGTTCATCCCGGTCGTGGGCCAGCTCGTGAACCTCAAAATGGCCGTCTGGACCGGCGTGGAGGCCGCCTGCGTAGCACGAACGCCTTTGCGCGGCTGACCCCGAGTAACGTGGTGACCTGGTAGGGGTTTCGTATAAGCTTGCGCGGCACGGATGCGCGATTTTTACCAAGTTCTCGGGGTCGAGCGGACCGCCGACACGCTCTCCATCAAGAGCGCCTTCCGGCGCCTCGCGCACCAGTACCATCCCGACAAGAACCCCGGTGACCGCCGCGCCGAGGAGCGCTTCAAGGAAGCGACCCAGGCCTACGAGGTGCTCACCGACCGTGGGCTGCGCGAGCGCTATGACCGCCTCGGCCCCGAGGGCATCAACGGCGCCGCCCGCACCCGGGCCCAGAGCGCCAAGGATGTCTTCAGCGAGATCTTCGGCGACATCTTCGGCAAGCGCCAAGGCACCACTGTCCGCGAAAAAGGAAAGGACCGCTCGGTCGAGATCATCCTCGACTTCAAGAGCGCGATCCTCGGCGGCGAGCGCATCGTCACCATCAACCGCAACCAGCGCTGCGAAGGCTGCCGCGGCACGGGCGCGCGTCCGGGGTCGGCGCCGCAGATCTGCCATGCGTGTGGCGGAACCGGCGGTATCCGCGTGCAGCACAGCATCACGTCGGTGCATAAGCTCTGCGCCTATTGCAAAGGGCGCGGCAAGGTCATCGGCAATCCGTGCGTGACCTGCAACGGCGAAGGCACGAGCGCGCAGCAGCAATCATTGAAGGTCTGCTTGCCCGCCGGCGTCGAGAACGGCGCGATCCTCCGCTTTAGCGGTGAGGGAGAGCCGGGGGTCGGCGGCGCGGCGCCTGGTGATCTGCACGTCACGGTCACGGTCAATCCGCACCCGGTGTTCACACGCGAGGGTCAGGACGTGGTCTGTGAGCTGCCGGTGACGCCGGCGGACGCGGTGCTGGGGCTCGCGGTGGAGGTGCCGACGCTCGATGGCCGGGTGCGCATGCGACTGCCGCCCGGCACCCAGACCGGCCGCGTCTTCCGCTTGCGCGGCAAAGGTGTGCCCAAGGCCGACGGCGAGCGCGGCGATCAGCACGTCCGCATCTTCGTCGAGACCCCCACGCCGGCGAGCGAGCGCGAGCGCCAGCTCCTGGAAGAGCTCGCGCGCGTGCAGCAGAACGCGAGCTACCCGCTGCGCAGCGCCTTCTGGAAAAAATTCGGCGGCTAAAGCGGAGTGGCCGTCAGCCGCAGCCAGGCCGCGTCGCCGACACGACCAGCTCGTCCACCCGCGTCTCCGCCGGAGCACCGCCGGCCGGTGACCAAATGATGCCGGCCTTGAACGTGCCGTAGCCGCTCGGGAAGCGCGTGTCGGCGTTCTGGATGAGCGCGGCGCGGGTGCCGTCGAGGAAGAGCTCGGCCTCGCCACCGCTGTCGGCGACACGAACACGCAGCTCGGCGCACACCCAGCGCCCACGGGGGAACGTCGGTCCCAAGGCGCGGATGGCGGGGTTGCCGGCGACGCGCAGGAACGTGCGGCCGTTCTCGTCGAGGCCGGCGCTCACACCGTAGAACGGCGCCTGCGGCTCATCGAACGCTATCGCGGTCGAGTTGTTGGGGCTCGTCGTGGGCACGAAGAGATGGGTGCGCGTCCACACCGTGGTGCCAACGCCGTTGACGCGGCGCTCGACGTAGGCGCGGCGTACCACCGAGGCCGTTGGTGCGGTCATGCGGCCGGCGAGCGCGCCACGATAGGCCCCCGAGGTGAGCATCGCGGTCTCGCCGCCGCCCACGTGAACCCGGGTCAGGCCGTGGAAAGTGTCGCTCTCCATCGGCTCGCAGAACAGCGCCCCGGGGAGGCCCCAGCACGACGTGCTCCACGGCTGCGTGAATGCAGGCGAGGGCTGGCCGAGGAGACCGTCAGCGAGACCATCGGCGGCTGGCTTGACCGCGTAGGCCGACGAGAACGGCAGAGGCTTCGCGTTGGCCGGGTGATAAGTGTACGCGTCGGTGAAGCCCCAGGTCGTCACGCCCTTGCAGGCGGGCTCGGCGTAGCAAGCGGCCGCCACCGCGAGGTAGACCTGGCGCTGGATGTCGAAGCGGCTCGCCTCGCTGCCGCTGAGCTGATTGATGGGCGCGTCGAGCTCGGTGATGAACACGTCGAGCCCCAAGGTGCCGAAGCGTCGAATGGTGTCGCGCAGCTGCGTCACGGTGATGCGGCGATTCGCCCAATCGTAGGGCGACGTGTGCAGCTGGATGCCGACCTCGTGCACCGGGACACCCGCGTTACGCAGGTCGCGCAGCATGTTGAACGCGCCGTCTTGCTTGAGGCCCGGCGCCTCGATGGCGAAGTCGTTGTAGGCGAGACGCGCCGTCGGATCGGCGGCGTGCGCGGCGTGAAACGCCTCGGCCACGTAGCCCGGCCCCATGGCGCGCGAGAACACGTTGTCGCGGTAGGTGCCACCGCTGGTGAGCGCCTCGTTGACCACGTCCCAGTGCGCGATTCGTCCGCTATAACGACCAACGACCGTCGCGATGTGCGTGAGCATGGCGTTGCGGACGCCGTTCGCGCCGAGGCTGTCGTTCATCCACGCCGGCAGGCTCACCTCCCAGACCAGGGTGTGGCCGCGCAGCGACTGAGCGTTGGCCTCGGCGAAGGCGACGAGCGCATCGGCGTCGGCGAACTGGAACGTCGCCTGCGTGGGGCGCAGCACCTCCCACTTGAGGGCGACCTCGGGGGTCAGCTGGTTGTAGTGACGCGCCAGCGCGGTGGCGTACTGCGAGCCCGGCACGAGCTGCGCCCGGCGGACCGCCGCGCCAATGACGGGCACGCTCGCCGAGGCGAGGTCACGCAGACGGTTGCTCCCGAGCGCCGCCGCCGGCTCACCAATCTCCCCGAAGAACGCGAGCCTGCCACCATCGTCGAGACCCTCGCGATCGTCGGCCTCCGTTCCACATCCGACCAACGCCAGAAAAACGCCGACGCAAACGGTGCATCTCATCAGGTGACTTTTCATCCCCGCCCTCCCCTGCACCGTGTCGGCGCAGGTGAGCAGCGGCGCTATTAGTTGTGCTGCGCTGACGCGGCACGATGCGGGAGCGCCGCGCCGCCGACGACGGTGTTCTCTTCGTGCTCTTCGAGGACTTCGTCTTCACGCTCGTGCGAGTGATCCTTCGCGAAGAGCACGTAGATGGAAGGCACGACGAACAGGGTGAAGAAGGTGCCGATGGTCATGCCGGTGACCAGCACGAGACCGATACTATTACGCGCCGCAGCCCCCGGGCCCGTCACCAAGGTGAGCGGGAAGTGACCAACGACGGTCGCGATAGTGGTCATCAAGATCGGCCGTAAGCGGGTCATCGCCGCCTCGTGAACCGCGTCGATCTTCGACCTGCCCTGCCGCTGCAGCTCGTTCGCGAACTCGACGATGAGGATGCCGTTCTTCGACACGAGACCAACGAGCGTGACCAAGCCGACTTGGGAGTAGACGTTGATCGACGTCGTCCAGCCGTCCGTGAAGAACGCCATGTTCGGGTTCGGCATCTTCAAGAAGGTGAAGATG
>JBDHVB010000044.1:0-28065 GCA_039809465.1 Myxococcota bacterium | reverse complement strand
TGTACGCGCGCTACGTCGAGACCTTGGCCGTCTGCCACGCGAATGCCTCCGCCACCGGGCATGCGCATGGTCAGCGGGCGAAGGCTCTGGTGGACGCCGCTCGCGTCAAGGTCGCCGACTTCGTGGGAGGCGAGCCGAGCCGCGTCATTTTCGTGTCCGGGACCACGGAAGCAAACCACCTGGCGCTCCTCGGGCTCGCGCACCGCACCGACGCCATCGTCACCACCGCCATCGAGCACGCGTCCATCGCCGCCGCGAGCGACGCCTTCAGCGACTGCACGCGCGTCGCCCCAGGACCCGACGGTGTCGTCGAGGCGCACGCCATCGGGCGCGCGGTCACCGATGCGACGAAGCTCATCGCGGTCATCCATGGCAACAACGAGACCGGCGCGCTCCAGGACATCGCGGCGCTGCGGCAGCTCAAGCGCTCCGCCATGCTGCACGTCGACGCGGCGCAAACCGCGCGCTGGCTGCGCGTCGATCTCGAGGCGCTCGGCATCGACACGCTGGCCTTGAGCTCGCACAAGCTCGGCGGCGTGAAAGGTGTCGCCGCCCTGGTGTGCTCGGCTCGGGCGCACGCGCGTCTCGAGCCGCTGGTCCGCGGTGGCGGGCAAGAAGGCGGGTTGCGGCCAGGCACCTCCAACGTGCCGGCGATCGACGCCTTCGCCCTGGCGTGCGCTGAAGCAAGCCGAGCACGCGCGACCGCCATGGCGGACGCGAGGTCACGACGCGACCGCCTGGTGGCTCGCTTGGCGGCGATTCCGGGCATCGTCTTCCTGGGGCCGACCACGCCGGAGCGGCGCTTGCCGCACATCGTCAGCCTACGCGTACCCGGCATCGCGGCGACCTTGCTGCAGGCGGAAGCACGCCCCGACGTGTCCATCGCCACCGGCTCGGCGTGCGCGACCGACAAGCTCGAGCCGTCGCATGTCCTGGTCGCCATGGGCCTCCGCGCCGACCATGCCCTCGAGGCTGTCCGCTTGAGCGTTGCTCCCGAGATGTCCGACGCCACCATCGACCAGGCGGCGGACGCGATGATCGCCGCCGTTCGCCGGTTGCGGGGCGGCTGATGGACTTCGAAGCGAGCGCCATTCGTGCCCTCCACGCCGCCCACTATGCCTACGATGCGTCGCGTGTCCGCGCCGCCATTGCAGACACGGTGCGTGACTACCCACTCTACGACGGTCATGCCGGCGAGGTGCTGACCAAGGAGCGGCTCTCGGCGGCGCGGCCCAGTGATCTCGTCCGCCGCGGCACGGTCATCGCCGGCAACGCTGGGTTGCGGCGCATCGCCAGCTCGAACGGCGCGGCGAGCGTCTGGGTGACGCCCGAAGACGGCGCGTTCACGCCGGCGACCAACGCCATCATCATGGGCATCCCGGACGACGTGTTGAGCCGCGTCGCGCTGCTCACCTCGCCCCAATGTTCGGGCGCGAGCTGCGCCATCCAGACCGATGGCACCTATGTGCTTCTGCCGCCGACCGCGGACGTGTTCGCGGAGCCTCGCTCGTACGTCGACGACGTCGTGCGCCGCTTGCACGACCTGGGGCCGGTGATGTTGCTGACCAACCCGGTGCTGTTCCATGCGCTCGTCCGCCGGAGCGGTGGCAAGCTCGCGTTCACGGGCGCGGTCATGAGCTCGTATCAGCGGCTCGCTACTCCCCAGCGGCGGGCGCTCGGTGCCTTTCCGCTCTTCGAGCAATACGGCGCGACCGAGCTCGCCGGCGCCATGGTGACCAACACCTGCAAACACGGCACGCCGCACGTCTGGGAGTCGCAAGTCGACGTCGAGATCACCGACGAAGGCGGCATCTTGCTGACGACCCTGGCGGGTGGCGGCACACGGCTCGTTCGCTATGACATAGGCGACCTCGGACGGTTGCGGACCGTTGCTTGCGCTTGTGGGTTACCGCCCGGCCGCGCTCTCGATGTCTTCGGCCGCCGGTCGAGCGCCTGGCGTGATGGAGGTGGCTGGGTCACGGAGGCAGACCTCGACGCGCGGCTCGCCGGCATACCGAGCATCGACTTCGTTCAGATCACGCGCACCCGGGATGGCTTGCGCGTGGCGGTGGTGCCGAGCGACGGCGCTACTGTGCGATCGGCCGAGGTGTGCGATGCTCTCGGGATGAAAGCCGATGTGCTGGTGACCGACCGCATCGCTGCGAGCGCCGGCAAGTACCCCTTCGTGCGGCGGTGGGACACATGAGCGACGCGCCCGATCCGATCTCCGCCGTCTTTCGCCGCACCAAGCCGGACGGCTCGTACTACTACTCCGACGCGGACGTGCGGCATTACTTGCCGCTTTTCATCGTGACGACGCGGATCGCGCCGAATCTCCTGTCACCCGAGTCGCTCGCGCTCTTCAGCGCCTTCGCCGACGGCTTGCGTCGCGAAGTCCCAGACGCCGAGATCACGCTCGAGAGCGTCATGGCGTACTACGAGCGGCATCCCGTCAACGCCGAGCTGGCGCGCGAGATGAAAGCCGCGGTGCAGACGCTGGTCAGATCAGGCGAAAGTGACGTCCGCGAGAACCTGAGTCAGCTCGTCGCCAAGACGCACTTCGAGCCGCGAACGCCCCCGAAAGAAGGTCAGGCGCGCGGCGGTCAGCTGGCACGACACGCCTTCAGTCCGAAGAAGCCTTGAGCAACGCAACCCCGATGGGGTGGCGCCGATAAGCCCAACAACAATCGAAACCGCAACGGGCGGCTTCACGTCAAAATCAAGGCACCTTCAATGACTAGCATTCAGCCGCAGGACACTCAGCTCAAGCGCACCCTCTTCGTCATCAACGTCCCGATCGCCGGTGAACGCAAGACGACCCCGGACCAGGCCAAGACCTTCTTGCAGGCGATCAAGAAGGCGTACGACGCGGACTGCGCGAAGCTCGGCAAGAGCTACGTCGACTCGCTTCCCGAGTACCGCGAGATGTAGACCACGGTCGCGCGCTTGGAGCCCATCGCTGCCGCCGCCGTGAACCGCGTTTCGTCTGGCGGCCGCTAAGCAAGCGCCATGCGTCCCACCGACGCGATCAGTGTTTCGAACGTAGCCTTGGCCCGACCGCTCTCGCGAGCGGAGCGCGCCAAGGCTTTCGTTTTGGAGCTGCAGGCGGCGATCGCCGTGACGCGGCCGACCTCGAAGGCACGAGCACTGGCGCTCATCAACGCGACCCTGAACGCCGTCGAAGACCGCTATAGCGGCATCGTCTGGCGGCCGGGCATGCCCTTCGACCGCGACTCGGGCCGTATGTTGCCGCTCGCGGACGACCTTTACGTGGGGCCAGCGCTCATCTGGCAAGGCAAGCCCGCGAACGTCACGGTCGACATCCTCGAGGCCGACTTCTATCAGACGCGCGGCAACGACGTCCTCATCGCGGCGAACGGCGCCTTCGAGCTCTGGACGCTGCAGCGGACGGCAAGCGACGGCGCCATCGTGCCTCCGGTTTGTCTCGTGCGCTGCCCGGGTATCGACGGGCGGGTCATCTCTCGCGCGACGTGATGCCCATCAGGTGGCGTCAGCGGCTCTGGCGCTAAAAATCTCGAACGAATCCAGAACCCTTCGGGCTCGGCTGGCGATACAGGGAATGGCGGCGCTCGCTGCCATCCCTGCACAAGCTACGCATCACACCGGAGAGCACTTCCAACGCTCTCCAGAGCCGTACCCGTGTCTTCAACTCCCATCACGCGTTCCCCCTCTTCGGTGCGCCACCAGGCACCGCGGCCATTGCCCTACTCCGTGCCCGCCGAGACCTCCCCCGGCGCCAGCATGCAGACCGGCGCCCGCGGGAACGCCACGGACACCTACACCAAGGGCACCAAGGACCATTCGCGCCATGCCCGGACCACCGGGCCTCGGGGCGTCGCGCCGGTGCGGCCGTCCCTGTTGTCGCCGACCGCCGTGAAGAACGCCGTCGTCGTCGGCGCGGGTCCTTGTGGTCTGCTCGCCGCGCTCGAGCTCGTGCAGAACGGCGCTTCGGTGACGCTCATCGAGCAGCGGCAGGCCTACACGCGCCCGATCCACTGGAACGTGCGCGCCGATCTGCTGCACCGCATCGCCGAGACCTGCCCTGGCGCGCTCGAGAAGGTGATGGCGAAGCTCGGCCCCATCGAGAGCGTCGAGAACATCGACGCGACGCGCACCAACGTCACCCCCGAGCAGCTCGAGAAGCTCCAGAAGGATCGCCCGAACCGCAAGTTCATCGCCGGTCCGGACGGCCTGAAGTGGCAGCAAAAAGGCGCGCGCAACGACCAGGCGGCGGACGCGCAGCTTGCCCGCTTTGGCGGAATGCAGATGCTGACCTCGCCGTCGATTGGTCAGATCCTCACCTTCGATCTCGAGAACATCCTCTTCGCGGAGCTGAAGCGCCTCGCGCAGCTCCCAGAGAACAGCAATACCCCGCGGATCACCATCCTGCGTGGTCACCGCTGCGAGCTCTCGCCCAGCCCCGACAAGCCGGGCTGGAGCGCCTGTACGGCGTACGAGATCGCGGAGCGCGCCGACGCTAGCGGCAAGAAGAGCCTCGAGCCCACGGGCAAGCGCGTGCCGCTCGGCACCCCCGATCTCGTCATCAACAGCGACGGCGCAAGCAGCGCGATGCGTGAGGCCGCGGGTATCGCGCACACCCACGTCTCTCCCGCGACGCGCTACATCTCCGCCTCGATCGCCATCCCGCAGATCTCGGCCGACGCGCCCAACGGCGGTCTGGCGCGCCGCCGCTACGCGGAGCTCGTGAACCCGGCCGATGGCTCGGTGCACGGTGTCCGCCAAGTCGTCCTCGGCATCACCACCGCGCCGCGCAGCTGGGTGCTGGTCGAGGCGCCGCCGTTCGTCGACCTCACCACGAAGGAAGCCGCGGACGCCTTCTTCTACGAGCATGCGGCGCGGCTCTTGGGGATGAGCCAGGACGAGCTGCGCAAGGCACCGATCACCTGGGGCCCGAACCCGTTCACCATGCAGCAGTACATCTCCGCGACCGCGGTGAAGGGCGAGAACGTCGTCTTCGCGGGTGACGCGGTGGGGAACGCGCACTTCCTCACGAGCGGCGGCGTCATGACCGCGACCGTCCCGCACATCCGCGCGCTGGAGAAGCTGCTCGCGAACCTCGCCGACGGCGTGCCGCGCTGGCTCGCCCTCGATCGCTACAACCGCTGGACCATGGCGGGCACCAAGGCTTGGCTCAAGCTCGGTCACAACGAGTTTGGCCGCTTGGGGGACAAGCACGAGCCCTTCGAGTCCGCTTTGGCGGCGGCGTTGGAGCGCCTCGCGAAGGCCGAGACGAAGCCCGCCGCCTAGAGCTGTCCCCAATTGCGCCTCTTGCACGCGGAGCGCGGGTCTGTGCTGCCGAAGAACGTTGACGCTAAACGAACGCAGAAACGCCGGGCGATGCTCTCACACATCGCCCGGCGTTAAACGCAGCCGCCGCATGTCACAGGAGATGCGGCGGCCACTGGGATGAGGGGTTACTTCCCAGCGCGCACCTGGATGCGTTGCACGCGTGCTTCCTTTGCCTTGGGCAAGGTCACGCGCAGCACGCCATCGTTGGTCGAAGCCGTGATGGCGTCACGGTCGATGGGGGTATGGACCGTGAAGGTGCGCCGGTAGTTACCGACCTCATACTCGCGGTGTCCAAGGGACAAGCCCTCGAGCTCACGATTCTCGACGCGCGCTTCGACGGTGAGCACGTCACCCTCGAAGGTCACGCTGATGTCGCTGTCCGCGGCGCCTGGTACGTCGGCGACGAGGATCAGGCTGTCCGCTGTCTCGTACACGTCGGTGCGCGGCGCGAAGAAGGCCTCGGGCTGTTGCGGCTCGGGGGCGCTCACCTCGCGGCTACGCTCGGTCGTCGGTTGAAGAGTGGTTTGCATGTCGAGTCTCCTCGTTAGTTCGCGTTGATGGAAATGCTGCGGCGCTTGTCGGCCTCGGCGCGCGGCAGCGTGATCTGCAAGACGCCGCGCTCGAAGGTCGCCTCGACCTTGTCGGCGTCGATGCGGAACGGCAGCTCGATGGCGCGTACGAAGCTCCCGGTCTGACGCTCGCGCCGATGCGCGGTCGCCCCCTCGAGCTCGAGCGGCTTACGCTCGCCTTTCACGGTCAAGGTCTTGCCGAAGACCGAGACATCGAAGCTCTCGGCCGCAAAGCCAGGCAGCTCGGCGGTCATCACCGCGCCGTCCGTGCCGGTCCAAACGTTGAAGGCAGGACCATTGGCGGTCTGGAAGGCCCGGTTGAGATCGCTCTGGAGCCGCGACAGCTCGCGGAACGGCTCCCAGCTGAAGAAGGAATCGCTAAGCATGGTATCTCCTTGAACTTGCGAAGGTTTATCGTTTCCGATGGAGATTAATTAGGCAACGCATAAGCAATCCGTCAAGTGGATCGTATGCGATGACTACTCTTTTTGTAGTCGGTTGCGCCGCAGGGTCCGGGTGACTAGTGTCGCCAGCGACAATGGCCGCACATCAGCACAGCTTCATCGCCAAGACTCAGGGTCGCGGCACCACCAACGTCACCCACGACGTCCAGCGCATCGTCGACGCCTCGGGCATCACGGTCGGCATCTGCACCATCTTCATCCAGCACACGAGCGCGTCGCTGGTGATCACGGAGAACGCCGATCCCGACGTCCGCCGCGATCTCGAGACCTGGATGGCGGACGCTGTCCGCGATGGCGACCCCAAGTTCGTTCACACCGCCGAGGGCGAGGACGACATGTCGGCGCACATCCGCACCATCTTGACGGACACCACCCTCACCGTCCCGGTCCGCAATGGCAAGCTCGCGCTCGGCACATGGCAGGGCATCTACGTGTGGGAGCACCGCGCCGCGGCGCACGAGCGCAAGCTGATCGTCACGACGCTGGGCGAGTAGCGCGCCCTACTTCGCCTGAATTTGTTTGAGCATCTCTTGCTCGCGCCGCTTCTGTTCGATCTGCTTCATCAAGCCGGCACGTACTTCGGGGGGAAGACCTTGGAGCGCCTGCGGATCGAGCTTCGAGAGCGCGTCACTCTCGTCACTCACGCCACGCTTGGCGAACGAGGAAACACCGCCCGCCAAGTTGGTCCGCACGTACACCGTCGCGATGACCACGTGGCCGGTGTTGCCGCGCGCGTAGATGACGTCACGGTTGTCGTCCTTGGTCTGCGCGCCGAAGACCAGCGTCTCTTCCTTGCCGCCCTCGAGCTTCACGCTGACCTTCGTCTTGCTCTGCGCGATGCCGTTGTCCTTGACGTCATCGGCGATGCGCATGCCCTTGGCGTTCGCGATCTGCGTGACGCGGCGCTCGACCGCGGTCGGATCGAAGACGAAGCCCGGCGGCGTCTTCTCGCTGCTCGAGACCAGCTCCCAGACACCCTTCTTCTTGGCGAGCACCGTCTTGCTCGCGCCATCGACGATGGTGAGGCCCACCGCCTTGGTGTTGTCGAAGCTCATGAGCGACGCGTCGCGCAGGTCGAGCTTGCGCTTGCGCAACGAACCGACGTTGCCGTCGCTGACCACGAAGGTGCGCGGCTTGCCGTCGATGACCGCGTGCAGATTGTCTCCGTCGGCGGGCGTGCGCGGGATGTGCACGGCCGAGCTGCCATCCTTCCAGGTGATGACGAACACGTCCTCGGGGGGAGAAGCCGGAGTGGCGGTCGCCAGCACGTCCTTGGCGCGCAAGGCGACGACCTGTGCCACGAGGCCCGCCGCGACGCCGCCGTCGAGCTTGAAGTCCGCCGGCACGCCACCCTCGAGCGTCCACGCGTCCTTGTCCTTCACCAGCGCGTACGGCTCTTCACCGGCGAGCTTCACCTCGAGCTTGGTCGCGTCGCCGACGTTCTGCGTGAACAGACGGCGCTCGAGCCAGGTGCTCGCGGGCTTCGCGAACAAGCCGGCGGCCACGCCCTTCACCGCGTAGACGTCGTCACCCACGCGCACCGCGGTCGCGCCACCGGAGAGGCTCTTGCCGACGATGAACTCGCTCACCGTCTTGCCGTCCTTCTTGAAGGTGACGTGCGTGCCCTTGGCGTCGTCGACCTCGTAGGCCGCGTAGTGCTCGGTGCCGCGGGCGAGCAGATCGCTGCTCTGCACCTTGGCGCCGGCTTCGATGGCGCGCGTCACCGCGCTTTGATCCGCCTCACGGCCGTCCGTGAGAGTCCACGCGTCGCCGCTCTTCGTGAGCTCGACCGCCATGGGGCCGGTGACGCTCAAGCCGTCGACGTCCTTCGCGTCGATCTTCGGCAGCGCAAGACGCGTGATGCCGCGCTCGGCCGGCTTGCGGAAGTGGACGAAGGCAAAGCCCGCCAAGACCACGAACACCGCGAGGATGATGAGAGTGCTCTTTTTCACGACGATCTCCGCTACAGCGTAACTTTGGCGCGACGCGACTCACGCATGCGCCAGCGAATCAGTCCAAAGGCAATGAAGGCGAACGGCAAGCCCACCACGTTGGCGAGCTTCATGGCGTTGCGGCCACCGTTGCTCGTCTCCTCGAGGGGCGCCGCCGCAAGTCCGCGCGAGCGGACAGAGAGCAGCGCCTCGTCCATGACCATCCAGTCGGTCATGTTGAGCACGAAGGCGTCGTTCGCTTTGCCGCTGTACTGGTCTTGAATGAACGCCGAGCCACCCGCGACGAGGACGCGCGAATTGACCGCGTCGTTCGCCGGCGTGCCGTAGGGCGACTTGAGCTGCCCGGTGAGCGTCACCATCAACGGATACGCCTTCTGATCCTTCACCTTGTCGGCGGTCCAGCGCTGCATCGGATCGAGATCGTAAGGCGGCTCGGCGATCCACGATTCACGCGAGCTCTCCGCCAGCACCGTCGCGGTCACACCCGCCGGCGCCTTTGGCATCACCGCCGCCATGAACGGGAAGGCGATGCCCCCGAGGCCACGGCTGATCGGGTGATCGGCCGCGAGCGCCTCGACGATGGGCACGTAGGGATAACGCACCGGCTGCATGATGCGCATCGCCCCACGCTGCTGCTGCACGTTCAGGGTGGCACAGCGCGGGTCGAGCACGAGCCCCGGCTCGACCGTCACGCCATAGCTCGCGAGCAACGGGTTCATGCCGTGCGCCACGTCCTGCGTCTGCAGCTGCTGCAAGTCGGGCTTGGTGTTGTCGAGGAAGAAGGCGGCGGAGCGCCCCGACATCACGAAGCTGTCGATGGCGCGCAGCTCGGCGTCGCTCAAAGGCGTCGTGGGCCCCACCACGATGACGGCGTCGACGTCCTCGGGCACTTGCGGCGTCTGGCTCAAGTCGAGCGGCGCCACGTCGTAGCTCGCGGCCAGGAGCTGGGTCATGCGCTGCAGACCTTCCTGCGGCGTCGGCCCACCGTGCCCCTGGAGCAACGCGATCTTCGGCGCCTTCTCGCGCGTCGCCTTGCGGATGAGCGTCGTCAGGTCGTACTCGAGCGACGCGGTCTCCTGCACCACCGGGATGACCTCGTGCTTGTCGCCGACGCGGACGGCGATGCCCATGTAAGCGCGCTTCACCTCGAGCTTGTCGTCCTCGTTGACGCGCACCTGCACCGGCGGGATGCCGAGCTGCTGCAGCTCCTTCTCCATGCTGGTGGCTTCACGCACCTGCCGGCCGAAGATGTCCTGCTTGACGTCCTTCTTGAGCTCCTTGTCGGCGTCGCTCTCCTCCGCGGTCGGGTCGATGAACTCGTAGCGGAAGTTGTCCGAGGCGGCGTTGTAGTACTCCTCGAGGAGGTCCTTCACGTAACGCGCGTTGGTCGAGTACGGCGGCGGCAGATCCTTGGTGAAGTAGGCCTGCACCGTGACCGGCGTGCTCAAGTCGCGCACCGCGAAGCGCGACGCGTCGCTCAAGGTGAACTGCTTGTCGCGGGTGAGGTCGGCGCGCCCGAACAGCGAGATGCCGATGAGGTTCACCGCGACGAGGATACCGACGACCGCGATGGCGGAGACCGTCGAATCGATGGCTTTCTTTTTCATGGAGCCCCTCACGACCTCTGACGCGCCAGGACGCGCGTGGCAATGAACAGCGCGCCGGCGATGAGCGAGACGTAGTAGACGATGTTGCGGGTATCGATGACGCCGCGGGCCATGCTCTCCAGGTGCGAGCTGACCGAGACGAACTCGACCAGCGGCGCGAGCCCAGCCGGCACGAAGAACTGCAGCCAGTACACGAAGTACAAGGCGGCGCTGACGATGAAGGCCACGATGAACGCCACGATCTGGTTCTGCGTGAGCGTCGAGCACAAAAGGCCGATGGCGGTGAGCGCGCCGGCGAACAGCAGCATGCCGAAGTAGCCGGCCACGACCTGCCCCCAATCGAGGTCGCCGATCGCGGACACCGTGATGGCGTACACGAGCGTCGACAGGATCGCGACGCCGAGCAGCGCGTAGGCCGCCGAGAACTTACCGGCGATGATCTCCCACTTGCGGATCGGCATGGTCGAGATGAGCTCGATGGTGCCGCTCTTACGCTCCTCGGCGATGAGGCGCATGGTCACCGCGGGCGCGATGATGACCAGCAGCATCGACGGCGAGAACGGTGACGGCGCGAACAACGGCCGCAGGTCGGCGCGTCCCATCAAGAAGAGCGAGCTGAAGAACATCCAGCCGGCCACCAGGAGGAACGTGACGATGACGATGTACGCCACGGGGGCGTTGAAGTAGCTCGCGAGCTCACGCTTGGCGATGACGGCGACCTTACGCACGGGCGCCCTCCTTCTCTCCGCGGGTCAACCGGCGGAAGGTGTCTTCCAGTGAGACGCCGCGGCGCTGCATGCCCACGAGGATCATGTCGTTCGACACGGCGGTGTTGAAGATGCTCTCGCGCGGGTCGGTGTCCGCTGAAGCACGCAAGGCAAAGCCCAAGGTGCCGGGGCCTTCGCTCTCGGCGTCGGCGACGTTGCGCACCCCGGGGATGGTCGAGAGCAGCGCCTGCACGCGCGCCGCCTCGAGCGCCGCCCCGCCTTTCGCCTTGACGACGATCTGGATGGTCGCGCCCTGCGCCCCTTCGGTGAGCGCCTCGGGGGTGTCGTCGGCGACGAGCTTACCGTCCGCGATGATGATGATGCGGTCGCAGGTCGCCTGCACCTCCGGGAGGATGTGCGTCGACAGCAAGATGGTCTTGTCGCGGCCGAGGTCCTTGATGAGCTGGCGGATCTCGACGATCTGATTGGGGTCGAGGCCACTCGTCGGCTCGTCGAGGATGAGCAGGTCGGGGTCGTGCACCAGCGCCTGCGCGAGACCGACGCGCTGGCGGTAGCCCTTCGAGAGCATGCTGATGTCCTTGCCGAGCACGTTCATCAGGCCGCAGCGCTCGCAGATCGACTTGAGCTTCTCGCGGCGGCCCGCCTTGGCGACGCCGCGCATGTCGGCCGCGAACTCCAAGAAGTCGAGCACCATCATGTCGTCGTAGAGCGGCGCGCTCTCCGGCAGGTAACCGAGCTTGGCTTGCGCGGCGAGCGGGTCATCTCCCACGTCGATGCCGCCGATGAAGGCGCTGCCGCGGCTCGGCTTCAGATAGCCGGTGATCATCTTCATGGTGGTGGACTTGCCAGCACCGTTGGGTCCCAAGAATCCGACGACCTCGCCGCGGGCCACCTTGAAGGAGACCGTGTCGACGGCACGTGTCGAGCCATAGTCTTTGCCCAAGCCGCGGGCTTCGACCATCACTTGCGATGAATCGCTCATGAGCCTCACCTCGAATAACGAGGTCAGCGGACTACCAAACGACGCGCCTGGCCAGCAAGCGGGGGCTGGACAATGGGGGACCAAAGCCGTAGTTCCCCTGCGCACAAATGAGCGGTTCTCGGCATTTTACGCAGCTTCGCGACCTTGGCGTCGACGGCCTCGAGAAGATCATCGCCAAGGCCATCGCCTGGAAGCGCGAGCCTCCGGCCGGCAAGCTCGCCGGTAAGATCCTCGGCATGGTCTTCTTCAACCCCAGCCTGCGCACGCGCACGAGCTTCGAGGCGGCCATGCTCCGCAGTGGCGGACATGCCATCGTGCTCGAGGTCGGCGCCGGCGTCTGGACGCTCGAGCATCGCGACGGCGTGGTGATGGATCAGAACCGCACCGAGCACATTCGCGAGGCCGTGCCCGTCTTGTCACGCTACGTCGACGCGCTCGCCATCCGCACCTTCTCGGACGGCACGGGTGACGAGGCCGATGAAGCGGACGTGGTCTTGAACGGGTTCCGGCGCTTTTCGCCCAAGCCAGTCGTCAGCATGGAGAGCGCCCGCGAGCATCCCTGCCAGGGCCTGGCCGACGTGCTCACCATGCGCGAGCGCTTTGGCGAGACGCGTGGCCTCGACGTGACGCTCACCTGGGCGCCGCACGTGAAGCCCCTGCCAAAGGCCGTGCCCAACTCGTTCTTGCTGTCCGCCGCGGCGGCCGGATGCAACGTGCGTGTTGCCCACCCGAAGGGCTTCGAGCTCACCAAGTCGGTGCTCGACGAGGCGCGGGGCTTCGCCCAGCAAGCCGGCGGCAGCGTCACCATCACCAACGACCAGGACGCTGCTTTGAAGGGCTCGCACGTCATCTACGCCAAGGCGTGGGGCCCGTCCTCGGCGACGCCCGACGCGCCGGTGCGCCAGGACGCCTGGATGCCCACCAAGCGCTCCCTCGACCTGCTCGAGAAGGACGGCATCTTCATGCACTGCCTGCCGACCCGCCGTGGGCTCGAGGTCGCCGACGAGGTGCTCGACGATCCGCGCTCCCGTGTCGTCGACGAGGCGGAAAATCGCTTTCACGTCCAGCGCGTGATCCTGCACGATCTGCTAGAGAGCTAAACGCACATGCAACCTCAACACCCGCTTCGCGCCGCAGTCCCGTACCTCAAGGAGTTCCGGGGCAAGACCTTCGTCGTCAAGGTCGGCGGCGAGATCCTCGAGAACCAAGCCGCGCGCAAGAGCGTCAGCGAGCAGCTCGCCCTGCTCTGGCACTTGGGCATCAAGCTCGTCGTCGTCCACGGCGGCGGCGCGTCGATCGACGAAGTCTGCAACCGTCTGCAATTGCCGACCACCAAGATCGCTGGCCGCCGGGTCACCAGCCCCGAGGTCTTGCGGGTCGTGAAGATGGTGATCGCGGGCGACGTCCACATCGACCTCACCGCCCAGCTGCGCGCCGCGGGTCTGCCTGTCGTGGGGATCTCGGGCGTCGACACCGGCGTCCTGCGCGCCCAGCGCCGGCCTCCGGTGCAAGTCCGCGAAGACGGAGCGACCGAGCCAACGGAGGTCGACTACGGCCTCGTGGGTGATCTCGTCCCCGCCGAGCCGACGCTGGTGCACCACTTGCTCGCGGGTGGCTTCGTGCCGCTGGTCGCGCCGCTCGCCGGCAACGACTCCGGCGAGGTCTTCAACACCAACGCCGACACGGTCGCGGCCTCGCTCGCCGGCACCCTGCGCGCCGAGAAGCTCATCTTCATGCTGGCCGTCCCGGGCCTCATGCGCGACCCCAAGCAGCCGTCGAGCCTCGTCCCCTATGCGACGACGCGCGATGTCGATACGTTGATCGCCGAAGGCGTGGTCACCGGCGGCATGCGCCCCAAGCTCACGGCGGCGTTGACCGCGCTCGAAGCCGGCGTCGGCAGCGTGCACCTGGTGAGCGGCATGCATCCAGACGCCTTGCTCGGAGAGGTGTTCACCAACGAAGGCAGCGGCACCATGCTGCGGCGGAGTGAAAAAGGAGCGTCGTGAGAATCACCGTCGACAAGATCGCCTCGGTTACTCGCAACCTCGACCTCGGAAAGACCCTGACGCTCACGGACCGCATCGAGGTGCGGGCCGGCGCGGTCATCGCGGGGCGCGTCCTGAATCACAAGGGCGCCTACAACACGCTCGAGGATCGTCACGGGCGCATGAGCACCGTGCAGAGCGGCGACATCGTCATCGGCGCTTTGGGTCACCGAAACGCCTTGCACGGCTACGAGGGCGTGCTGCCGGCGAAAGTGAGCGTCGGCGACAAGCTGCAGATCTTGAACCTCGGCGGCGTCATCGGCCACTGCGTCTCGTTCAACCCCGACGTCGGCCCACCCTTCGACATCGAGGTGCTGGGGCAGGTCCTGGTCTTTCCGGAGTTCAACTCGCGCGTCGGCCAGCCGGCGCACATCGGCATGAACGCGCTCGAAGGCGTCGCCGATGCCGCGCAGATCCCGATCATCTACGTGGCCGGCACCTGCATGAACTCGGGGAAGACCGCGGCGGCCTGTACGCTAGTGCGGAGTCTGTCGCAGGCGGGCCTCAGGGTCGGCGGCGGCAAGCTCACCGGCGTGTCCTTGCAAAAGGACATCTTGAACATGCGCGACTACGGCGCCGACTACGCCTACGACTTCACCGACACCGGCGTGGTGGCGTCGGACGCCTCGACCAGCCAGCGCGCCGCCCGCATCGTCTTCTCGGAGCTCGCGGCCGAGGGCGCCCAGATCATCGTCGCCGAGACCGGTGACGGCATCATGGGCGACTACGGCGTCCAGTCCATTCTAGCGGACAACGAGCTGATGAAGCGCGCCGCCGCGCTGGTGCTGTGCGCCAACGACCCCGTCGGCTGCTGGGGCGGCGTGCACGACTTGAAGGAGCGCTACGGCCTCCAGGTCGACGTGGTCACCGGCCCGGCCACCGACAACAACGTCGGCGTGCGCTTCGTGCAGCGTGAGCTGGGGCTCCCGGCGCTCAACGCCCGCACCAACGCGCAGGCCCTGGGGGACTTCATCAAGGCGAAGCTCGCCGAGCGTGGAGTCCTGAAGTGAGCGAGCGGCGCATCGTCGTGCTCGGCGCCTCCGGGTACGGCGGTGGCGAGCTGCTGCGGCTCCTGGCGTCTCACCCCGAACAACCGCTGGTGCGCGGCGTCTCGCGCAGCTACGCCGGCAAGCCGTTCCACGTCGTGCATCCCAACCTGCGCGGCATCGTGCCGGGGACGTTCGACGCGAGCGTCGACTGGGCGTGGCTGTCGGCGAGCGACAAGCCCGTGCTCTTTTGCGCCATGCCGCACGGGGAGCTGTCGTTACAGTACAAGTCACTGGCGGCGTCCGCTCCTGGCGACACCTGGCGGCGGCTCACCCTCATCGATCTGTCGGCCGACTTCCGCATCCAGGACACCGACCTCTATAAGCGCTTCTATAAGGTCGAGCACCCCTGCCCCGACGAGCTGCCGGCGTTCACCTATGGCCTATGCGAGTGGCAGCGCGACTCCATCAAGGCCGCGAAGCGCATCGCGAACCCAGGCTGCTTTGCCTCGGCGTTGCAGCTCGCGCTCTTGCCGCTCGCCAAGCAGCACGTCGGCTTCATCGCGGTGAGCGGCGTCACCGGCTCCTCGGGCTCGGGCATGAAGCTCTCCGAGACCACGCACCACCCGACGCGCGCCCACGACTTCCGCGCCTACAAAGCGCTCGGCCATCAGCACCAGGCCGAGGCCATCCAGCTCATGCTCCAGCTCGGCATCGACGCGGAGCTCGCCTTCGTGCCGCACTCGGCGCCCCTCGTCCGCGGCATCTTCCTGACCGTGCAGTTCCAGGGCGTAAGCGACGTGCGCGCCAAGTTCGAGGAGACCTACGCAGGCGCGCCATTCATTCGCTTGCTCGACGAGTCACCGCGCCTCGCGAGCGTCGTCGGCAGCAACTTCGCCGACATCGGCTTCGCCACCCAGGGGAAGACCACCGCGGTCATGGTAGCGCTCGACAACCTCGTGAAGGGCATGGCCGGCCAAGCCATCCAAAACATGAACCTCGCCACCGGGCTCGATGAGCGCGCGGGGTTGTGGTCCGCTGCGGCGTACCCGGGGTAGCTCGAATGATGAGGGCCAGACGCGGGGCGCCCCGGCTCAGCTCGCCCAGCGACGTGACCTCGATGCTGCGAGGAGGAACACCCAGGTCGTAAGCACGAATGGGAAGGTGAGCGTCGGGAGGCCGCTAGGCGCCAGGATCTGGGCCAGCCCCGCTTGGCAGATGACGGTCGCAAACCCTGCGGCCAGCGCGAGCAGCGCGCTCGCCCGACCTGGCTCGAGGAGGGCCCAGCCCACCGCCATCATCGTCAACGCTGGGTTGAAGCCGAACAACCCCAGCTCGATCGCTGCCCTGTCCGCGCCGAGCACGAGCGAGACCCCCGCGCCCACGACCGCGCCTCCCACTGCCAGGAGCGCGCCTCGGACCGAGGTGAGCGCGATGCCGACGAGGAACAGGAGACCGACGACCGCGCTGTCCGCGAACATCACCTCCCCGATCCCCTTCGTCAGGGCAGTGAACCAAGAGGTCGCTGGCAGCAACGTGAGGTCTGCCAACGACGCCGGCGTCGAGCTCGGCGACGGAGCGGCGCGCAGCGAGAACACACCGAACGCGTGGGTCGCCGCGACGAACATCCACGACGTCGAGACGAACGGCGCGGTCGCGGCGGGCAGCTCGTACGACCTCAGGAACTGCATCAATGCCGCCATCACCACCGTCGAGAGCGCGGCACCCAGCACGACGCACAACCAGAGCCAAGGCGAGCTCTCGAGGAGAAGGAATAGACACGGGCCGATGAGCGTGCCATTGAAACCGAACAGCCCGGCGTCGAGGTCCTCCTGTGAAAATCCGAGGAGGTACGCCGTAGCCGTACTGCTCAGCCCGCCCAGAGTGGCAGCGAACCCCGCGCTGAGGTCCCCCACGTACAGGGCGACGAGGAAGACCGCCCCGGCGACCGCGTTACCGCAAAAAAACACTTGTCCCACGCCTCGGAGCAGGGCGCGGAGAGGACGCGGGAGCGCGTAGTCGATCTTCGTGGACCAGGTCATCAGCGTGCTGTTCGAAGTACTGCCGGGCGGAGACTCTGCCAAGAGCATGGCATATTCCGAGCGCCGCAGACACCAAGGTGCTCCGTTCAGGCGGTCCAATTCTCCAGACGTCATCCAGCAATGCGACCAACCACCCGAGGGTCGCGTGAACGGCTCGCACACGGGAGATCCCCTGCTCGAGCCGAGACGCCGACATGAGGCAACACGTATCGACTGGGCGAACAAGTCCACGCAAGTGACGAGCGTGGTTGCGTTCCTCTTTACGGACGGGGCGTCAGCCATCAACGGCGCGACGATTCCGGTAGAGGACGGCTTTCAGATCTTCAAGAACAGCTAAGGGGCGAGAGAGCATGTTTACGTCACGCGCGGAGTCCTCGCTCAAGGTCCTCGTCTTCGGAGCCTCGCTTCGCGCGGACGCGTTGAACCGAGTTTCTCGGTGAGCCGCCGGGGGCGGAGGGCGATCGCGTGGCCCCGGTGCCGTCATGAGCGTCCACCCGCTTTCGATGCCCGCGGTGTTCTTCGGGCATGGGAGCCCGATGAACGCGATCGAGGAGAACCGCTACACGGCGGTGTGGCGTTCGTTCGGGCAGGCGATCCCGAAACCGCGCGCCATCCTCGTCGTCTCGGCACACTGGTTCGTGAACGCGACCGCCGTGACCGCCATGCCGCACCCACGCACGATCCACGACTTCTACGGCTTTCCAAAGAAGCTCTTCGAGGTCGAATACCCGGCGCCTCCACTGGACACGACCGTCACTTGACCCGCAATGTTCACGGGGCTATCAATGCGATTGATTCGCAATCTCAACACAGGAGGATATTTTCATTGACGACACACCACGAGACGCTCGAGCTTCCAGGCGCCCATCTCGACCCCAGTAAGATGCCCGGCCATTGGCTGCTCGCGCGCATGGGCAAGCGAGTGCTGCGCCCTGGGGGACGCGAGCTCACCCAGGCGATGCTCGACGGGCTCGGCATCTCCGTCAACGATGACGTCGTCGAGCTCGCACCCGGGCTGGGGGCGACGACCCGCCTCGTCCTCGCGCAGAGCCCCGCGACATACGTTGGCATCGAGCGCGACGACGCGGCAGTGCGCGTGACGCAGCGGGTGCTGCGCCCTGGAGACAAGTGTCACCAAGGCCTCGCGTCCGACACTGGGCTCGCGGACGGCGCGGCATCCGTGATCTTCGGCGAGGCGATGCTGACGATGCAGACCGACGCGAAGAAGGCGGCGATCGTCAGCGAAGCGCGTCGCGTCCTGCGCGCAAGTGGCCGCTATGGCATCCACGAGCTGGCGCTAGCCCCCGACGATCTCTCTGAGCGCGAGAAGGTCGAGATCCAACGCGAGCTCTCGGACGTCATCCACGTCGGCGCCCGGCCGCTCACCGTGCGTGAGTGGCGACAGCTCCTCGATGAGAACGGCTTCGAGGTCGTCACCAGCGCCACCGCCCCGATACACCTGCTCGAGCCCGGTCGCCTCGTCGCCGACGAGGGGGTGGTGGGAGCCCTGCGCGTCGCCTTCAACGTCCTCCGCGCCCCGCGCGCCCGCCGCCGCGTGCTCGCGATGCGCGCGGTCTTCAGGAGATATGCGTCGAAGATGTGCGCGGTGACGATCGTCGCGCGCAAGCCATAGAGCAGTTTGCGAAGCGCAGCCCCGGTGAGGTCACGCAGCACCGGCACCCTGGGTCAGGACTGAATATGTAAGATGTGCGCCGGAACACGGACCCGCGGGTCGAGCCACACGTAGTTGTGCTCACCCCAGTTGAAGCGCTCGCCGGTCAGCAGATCGACGACATCGTAGCGGCCATTCCAAGGCAGCCCGAGCGTGGGCATGGCGACGGAGACAGTTCCAGCGTGGGCGTTGTGCGGATCGAGGTTCACCACGCAGATGAGGATGTCGTCGCCCGTGCGCTTCACGTAGCTCAGCAAGCTCGGGTTGTCGGTGCGGCAAAACTCGACGTTACTCAAGTGCCGCAGCGCCTCGTGCTCGCGGCGGATGCGGTTCACGCGGCGGATGAGATCCTTGATGTTGCCGGCCTGGTTCCAATCGCGGACCTTGATCTCGTACTTCTCGCTGTCGAGATACTCTTCCTTACCCGGGAGAGCCGCGTTCTCGCAGAGCTCGTAACCGCTATAAATACCGTACGTCGGCGACAACGTGGCCGCTAAAACGAACCGCATCTGAAAGGCCGCGCGGCCACCGTGCTGCAAGATCGGCGGCAAGATGTCGGGCGTGTTCGTCCAAAAGGCGGGGCGGTAGTAGTGCCGCATCTCGGTGCGCGTGAGCTCGGTCATGTACTCGACCAGCTCGTCGCGCGTGTTGCGCCAAGTGAAGTACGTGTACGACTGGCTGAAGCCGATCTTCGCGAGGCTCTGCATGATCTTCGGCCGCGTGAACGCCTCGGCCAAGAAGATGATGCCCGGATCGCGCGCGTGCACGTGGGCGATGAGCCACTTCCAGAACGGGAAGGCCTTGGTGTGAGGGTTGTCGACGCGGAAGATACGCACGCCGTGGTCCACCCAGAGCTCGACGACCCCGCGCAGCGCCTCCCACAGCTCCTCCGGGTTGGGCGTGTCGAAGTTCACGTGGTGGACGTCTTGGTACTTCTTGGGCGGATTCTCGGCGTACTTGATGGTGCCGTCTGGCCGCCTGAAGAACCACTCGGGGTGCTGCGTGATCCACGGGTGATCGGGAGAGCACTGGATGGCGAAGTCGAGCGCGACCTCGAGGTCGTGGGCGTGCGCCGCGGCGACGAAGCGGTCGAAGTCGGTGATGGTGCCGAGCTCGGCGTTCACCGCGTCGTGTCCGCCATCGCGGCCGCCAATGGCCCACGGGCTGCCGACGTCACCAGCCTCGGCCTTGAGCGAGTTGTTCTTGCCCTTGCGGTTGGTGATGCCGATGGGATGGATGGGCGGCAGGTAGACGACGTCGAAGCCCATGTCGCGGATGTCGGCGAGCCGGCCCTCGGCTTCGCGGAACGTCGACGGCTTGCCGGGCACCTTGCCGGCCGAGCGCGGAAAGAACTCGTACCAAGCACCCACCAGGGCGCGCTCACGGTCGACCACGAGATCGAGCGCCGGGCTGTGCGCGACGCGGTCGGGCTTCGGCGCGTAACGCAGCATCAGCTCGCCGAGCCGCTCGGCCCGGGCGAGGCTCAGCGCCTGCGCGCCGTCGGCTCGGGCCTCCTCGAGCTGCTCGGCGAACGAGGTCAGCGCGATCTTGTCGTTCGAGCGGGCCTTGGTGCGCGCTTCACGCACCAACGCGACGCCTTCGAGCACCTCGCCGTTCACGTCGAGATGGGCGCCCACCTTTTTCGTGAGCTCGTCCAGCCAGGAACCGAAGTGATCGGTCCACGCCTCGACGGTGTATTGGTAGCGCGTGTTCTCGCGCGGCGTGAACTCGCCACGGAAGCGATCGTTGCCGAGCGGCTCCATCGGCGCGCTCTGGAAGCTCCGGTCCTTCTCGCGCTTCCACTTGAGGACGACGCGGATCTTGTCGTGGCCGTCGCGGAAGGCATCAGCCTCGACGACGACCGGTCTGCCGGCGACCGTCTTGACGGGATAACGACCACCGTCGACCGACGGCGTGATGCCTTCGATGATGATGTGCTCTGCCACGCTCCGGCAAAATAACGCAGGCGCGGGCAAGACGCACAATCTTCGGCCGGAAGGGCATCGCCATCGCCCCGCTAGCGGTTACGCCGTGGCGCTCACCCGACGTTGACGGCGCGCAGCTGCGTCGCTGCCTGCTCGGGCGCCACGGGATTGATGTGCGCCCCGCTGCCCCACTCGAGGCCCGCGAGCTCGGCGAGCCGGGGGGCGATCTCGAAGTGCCAATGGAAGGGTGACTTGGGGTCGTCGTGGCTAGGACGCGAGGAATGAAGGATGGCGTTGAACGGCACGTTGCCGAGCTCGGCGGTGAGCCGCCCGAAGATGCCACGCAGGTGCTCGGCGAAGCGGCGCCGGTCACCCGCGGGGACACTCAAGAAGGTCGAGCGGTGGGCGCGTGGAATGATCCACAGCTCATACGGGAGGCGCGAGGCGAACGGCGCGATGGTCACGTACGTCTTGTCCTCGGCGACGATGCGCGCCTCCTGGGCGAGCTCGTTCTCCAGGATGTCGCACATCATGCAGGTCTGCTTCGCCTTGTAGTGCGTCTTGAGCGCCTGGGTCATGCGGTCGCTCACCGGCGCTGACACGGGCGCCGAGACGATCTGCATGTGGGGATGCTCGCGCGACGCGCCGGCCGCGGGCCCATGGTTCATGAAGAGCGCGACGTGCTGCGTGTTGGGATCACGCCAGAGCTCGTGCATGCGGTGCTGGCAGACCGAGAGGATGGTGTTCCAATGGTCGGTCGAGAGCTGTGCGCAGGAGCGGTCATGCTCCGGGCTCAAGATGACCAGCTCGTGCACGCCCATCGCGGGTACGCGCTCGTAGAGAGTCCCGGTCTCGATGGGGTACGCGGGCAGGTCGTTCTGGACCGCGGGATACTTGTTGGGGATGACGCGCACGGACCAGCCGGGTTGGTTCGCGGGATCGTCGCTCGGCCGGACCGCCATGACCTCGTCGGGCGTGAGGCGCTCGTTGCCCGGGCAAAATGGGCAGGCCTTGCCGCGCTCGGCCTTGTGCTCTGGGCGCGTGAAGTCGCTCGGGCGCTTCCCGCGCGCGTGCGCGACGATGGTCCAGTGACCTCGCAGGGGGTCGCGGCGGATCTCCGACATCGGGCTCCAAGACCTAGACGAGAAGCCCTGCGCGCACAACCGCGAGAAGAATTCGCGTCGCAAGTTGCGACACGCGACACCGCGAGCATTCTCCTCGCCGCTAAAACAGGCGCTCTGCTCCGCCCCGCCGCGGCATGCGCGGTGCATTAGGCGTAAGCATGAAAACTCTACCTGACTTGCCTGTCTCTCAGACTGTGACCGTCCACGTCAGCACGCGGGTCATCCATGACCTCGACATGCTCGTGCCCGACCCTGACGTCAACACGGGCATCATCAAAGCCGTGGCGGACACCGTCTTTACCCAGCAGGACGTGCACCTGCACGCGCTCATGTGCCTGCCGAACCACATGGATCTCATCCTCAGCGCGCCCGAAGTGCTGGTGAAGAAGTTCGTAGGCAGCTGTAAGCGCGGCATCACGCGTAGCCTGCGTCAGCTCGGCTGCCCTCTCAAGGGCACGTTCTGGCATGACAGCGTGGTCACGCCGCTCCCCACGGCCGACAGTCAGCTCCGCGCGCTCACGTACGTCCTCGCGCGGGGCGTCGAAGAAGGCATGTTCGCGAAACCCAGCGACTGGCGCGGCGTCCACTGCATCGACCTGCTCACGACCGGCAGGCTCCTCTCCGCGGGCTCGGCGTTCATCGGCTTCGCGTTCCTCGACTTCTTCGCCCTCCCCGCCTTGGCGCATCACACCATGGCGCAGCAGCAGCTCGCGGTGCAGGACATCGTCGCCAAGATCATCGCAACGGGAGCCGTTCCTCAGCCAACCATCGGCCTCGCGCGCAACGCAAAGGCCTTCGCGGAGGCGCTGCGCAAACGCTTCTGCGGCGAAACGACGAGTCTACGTCTCGTCGCGTAAGGCGTCGAGCTCGTCGACCTCGATGGTCTGGCGCGTGCGGAAGACGCCGATGATGATGGCCAGGCCGACCGCGGCTTCGGCAGCGGCGATGGCCATCACGAAGAAGGCGATGACGTGGCCCGATGGGTCGCCGTACTGCTTGGCGTACGCGACGAACACGAGGTTCGCGGCGTTCAGCATGAGCTCGATGCTCATGAGCAGCGTCAGGGCGTTGCGGCGGATGATCGCACCAGCGGTACCAATGCCGAACAGCAAGGCACCCAGCATGACGAAGTGGGCGGGCAGAAGCGTGAAGCTCATGACAGCCTCTTCAGGCCAAGGACGACCGGGCCGACGATCGCGACGAGCAGCAGCACGCCGACCGCCTCGAAGGCGAACAGGTATTGCGACATCATCAGCTCGCCGACCACCTTCACGGTGGCGACGATGGGCTTACCCGCGCCGGCAGGTACGCCATAACGGAAGGCACCCTCGGCGACGCGCGCCGCGAAGTACAGAGCAGCGAGGCCCCCCAGAACCTTCGAGACGCTGAAGTAAATGGGGCGCGTCGCGTGTGGCTGCAGGTTGAGCAGCATGATGACGAACACGAACAAGACGAGGATGGTGCCGGCGTAGACCAGCACCTGCATCACCGCGACGAACGCCGCGTCGAGCAGGACGAACAGCACCGACAAGAAGACCAGCGCGACGATGAGCGACAAGGCGCCCTTCAGCGGCGTGCGGGCGAAAATGGTCGCCGCGGCGGACACCAATAGGCCTGCGGCGGCGATGACGAAAACGGCGATATCCATGATTACGAAGCCCGTTCCGCGGTAGCGTCTTCCCAGAAGCTGTACGGCGTCGGCGTGACGTCGTAGCCGCCGAAGCTGCACTTGTGATGGCGCACGTGGTCCAAGAACTCTTCGCGGTACTTGTCGAAGAAGCTCTTCACCGGCATGGCGATGGAGTCGGCGAGCACGCAGATGGTCATGCCCATCATGTAGTCGGTCGCGGACATGAGCTTGGCGATGTCGGCGTCGGTGCCGTGGCCAGCTTCCAGCTTCTGCAGGATCTTGGCGACCCAGCCCGTCCCCTCGCGGCACGGGGTGCACTGGCCGCACGACTCGTGGGCGTAGAAGTTACCCAGCGTCATCAGCGAGCGGACCATGCAGGTGTGGTCGTCGAAGACCATCATGCCGGCGCTGCCGAACATCGAGCCGGCTTTCTTGACGCTGTCGAAGTCGAGGTTCACGTCGGTCTCGAGCGGCCAGGCCGACTCGGGCGCGCCCTCGGGCGCGAGCGCCTTGCAAGGCTGCGGCTTGAGCACCGGGGTCGAGCTGCCGCCCGGCTGGATGCCCTTGAGCTTGCGGCCCTTCCAGACACCGCCGCAGAGCTCGAGGAACTTCTTGCCGGAGTAGCCGTTCGGGATCTCGTAGATGCCGGGGCGCTCGATGTGTCCGCTCACGCACATGAGCTTCGGGCCACCGTTACCGGGTGAGCCCTGCGCCAAGAACCACTCGACGCCGCGCTGGAAGATGAGCGGCACGCAGGCGATGGTCTCGACGTTGTTGACGCTCGTCGGACCGCCGAAGGCGCCCTTCACCGCGGGGAACGGTGGCTTCAATCGCGGACGGCCGATCTTGCCTTCGAGCGACTCCAAGAGCGCGGTCTCTTCGCCGCAGATGTAGGCGCCGGCGCCGCGGTGCACGGTGCAATCGATGCGGTAGCCCGAGCCCATCGACGAGTCGCCGAAGATGCCCTTCGCGTAGGCTTCCTTCACCGCCGCTTCGATGCGGCGATACGGCAAGCCGAACTCGCCGCGGATGTAGATGTAGACGTTGTTCGCACCGATGGCCTTGGCGCCGATGGCGCAGCCTTCGAGGAGCAAGTGCGGATCGCGCGAGAGGATGTAGCGATCCTTGTAGGTGCCGGGCTCCGACTCGTCGGCGTTGATGACGAGATACTTCGGGACCTTCGACTCCTTGGGCACGAAGCTCCACTTCATGCCGGTGGGGAAGCCCGCGCCGCCGCGGCCGCGCAGGTTCGACTTCTTCACCTGGTCGATGATCTCGTCGGGCTGCATGCCCAACACCTTGCGCAGGCCCTCGTATCCGCCATCGCGGACGTAGCCGGCATAGGTATAACCGTCGGAGACGAACCAACGCTTCGAGAGAGTTTGCTCGAAGCCCGGTGGGCACCAATCAGCAGCGTTCGTCATTGCAGACTCGCGAGGAACTTCTCGAGCTTCTCTTCCGTGAGATTCTCGACGAAGGTTTCGTTGCCGGGCTTACCGCCATCGCCCGGTTGGCCGTGCCAGAGCATCGGCGCGGTGCCGCAGGCGGCGAGGCACTCCTCGTGCTCGAGGGTGATGCGGCCATCGGGCGTGGTCTCACCGCACTTGATGCCGAGCACCTTCTCGGCGTGCGCGATGATGCGGTCGGCGCCACGCAGCTGGCAGGCGAGGTTGCGGCAGATCTTCACCTCGTGACGGCCGACCTTCTCGCCGTGGAACATGGTGTAGAAGGTCGCGACTTCGTGCACGCGGGCCGGCGGGACGTCGAGGCACTCCGCGATGTCGTGCTCCGCATCCTCGGGGATGAAGCCGATTTGCTTCTGCGCGAGGTGCAGAGCCGGCAGGGTGCAAGCGAGCTTGGTCGGGTAGCGCTTCTTCAGCGCCTCGATAGCGTCGACGGTTTCTTTGGAGAGGACGCGCATCCGAACTCCCTTGCAAGCGCGGGCGTTTTGTACGAGCGCAAGGGCCAAGTGTCAACGACGCTGAGCGCAAGAGGAGCCGCCGCGCCTACATTGCCGCCGGGCAAGCGGCGATCGCCGACGCTGCGGTTCGCCCTTCCCTCGGACGGCACCCTCGACGCGACGGCCACTCCGACGCCCGGATGCAGGGCGGCTAGCACACTGCCGCCGAGCAGAGGTGCACGGGGCTTGGACGTGGCTCCCCGGACATCACTCCCGCTTTACATCACGCGAGGCGGGTAAGGACTGCGGGTTGAGCTGCACATCGTGGCCTCCCAGACATCACCCCCGCTTTACATCACGCCCTGCCCTGGCTCATCGTGCGGCCCAACTCCTCGCTTCGCTGAACGCAGCGGCCGCGTGCGCGTAGCGCGTGGCTTCGACCTGGAGCTCGTGGCGTGAATATCGACGACTATTTCGTCATGGCCATCGTGACCATGCTGCGCGGCTCGGCGGAGAACGTCGAAGCCGGCTTGAAACTGCTGCGTGAGCAGCAAGGCGTCGAGGTGACGGCGCCGCAAGCACCGCGCCGGCGCTCTCTCGCGGTGCGCGTCCAGGGCGAGCTGCGGCCGTTCGATGCATGGATCCGGGCCAACCGCGACGCGCGGGCGCATCTCATGGCGATCGCGACCTTCGCGCGGCCGGACTTGCCCTCGCACATGGCGGCGGCCTTCGCGGGAGCGACGAGCCAGGTCGTGGCGACGCGCGGGCGCGCCTATACGCTATCGCTGACACGCAGCCGCTCGACGAAGCTCGATTCGCGGGATCTCATCGCCTTGATGAGCGCCCAAGCCGAGCCGCGGCGGGCGCGCGAGGCGGTCGCTGCCGCGTTGACCGACAGCAATCAGCTGAACGGGGGGCCCGCGGTGTCGGCGGGCGCGCTCGAGGCGTATCTTTCGACCCCAGAGGGCGAGCAGGCGCTCGACTTCCTCGCGAACGACTTCATTCGCGAGCTGCAGCTCGTGGCGCGCGATGGCGGGGCGGCGCTCGTCATCCCCGCCGCGCTGGAGGACCGCTTCCTCGAGCGCTCGAGCGTCGCCGATGTCTTCGGTGGTCTGCCGCTGGACGAGCAGCTCGAGCTCACGGGCGACGTGAGCGCCGCGGACCTCACGCTGTTGTTCGACGCGCAAGCTTGCCGTGACGCGGTCTGGGGAGCCGTGCGCGAGAAGCTCGGCGAGCTCGGTCACGGAGCGGAGCTCGCCGCGCTCGACGCCGCCACCCTGACCTTCGAGCATCGCGTGTACCTCGGTGAGATGCAGCGCGCCTGCCGTGACGCGGGCCGCGACGTCGTGCGTCCATCCGCCTTGGCGGACAGGTTGGGGACCTTCGTCGAGCACATGGCGCCGGAGGACCGGGCGCGCTACCTACCCGAGAGCGAGCGGCTCGTTCTCGCGCCCAATGATGACGGTTGGGAGTGCTGGGTGCTCGTCGACTGTGGTCCGGCTGCGACCGCCGTGCCCGCGCCCCCGCTCTCCGTGGCGCTTGGCCGGCTCGCCGATGATCTGTCCGCGATAGAGACTTTCGCGAAGAGAATCGCGTCACCCTTCGCGGAGGCCTTCGAGCTCGCCGGCCGTGTCCTGCGTGACGACACCGCCGAGCTCACCGAGCGCCAGCGCGACGTCCTCGGCGCCAAGCGCGCCCTCTTCGCCGATTTCGCCGCCCTCGGCATGCCCGCCGAGACCATACGCGCCCTTCTCGCCGCCGATGTCGCGAGTGTCTTTGGCGGCATGGGCAGCTGGAACGACGAGGTGCCGCCGGGCGACGACGGCGACGCGCATCAGCGGCTATCGGCGCGGTTGTTCACGGCCTTGTCCGAGGTGAGGCTCGCGGCGTTCGCTTGATGTCCTCGCCGAGCAGCGGGCGCGGCGATTGGCCGGCGATCGGTGGCGTGTAAAGCGCTCCGCGCGCGCCACGCTACAGGTCGAGCTCGGCCCAGAGCGGCAGGTGATCCGACAGCACGGTCCACGGATCGCCGGTGAGGCGCGTCGTTTTGTGGGTCGCGAGGTTTCGCACGTAGACGCGGTCGAGGCAGAAGACCGGGCGGCGGGCGGGCCAGGTGCGGGCTTGCAGGGCGCCTGGCCCCAGGGAGTTCTCGACGCGCAGCTCGCGCTGGATGATGGGGTCGAGGTAGCGGTTCCAGTCGTTGAAGTCGCCCGCCAAGATGAAGGGGTCGTCGTTGGGCACGCGGGCCTGCATGATCTCCTTGACCATGCCGATCTGCGCGATGCGTTGGCGCTGGTTGAGCCCCAGGTGCACGTTCAAGACGTGCAGGGGCCTGGCGCGGCCGACCTCGAGCTTGCAGTAGAGCGCGCCGCGCCGCTCGAAGCGGTTGGTCGAGATGTCGTAGTTCTGCGAGTCGATGATGGTGTGCTTGGTGACCGTGGCGTTGCCATGGTGGCCCACGCGGCGATGCTTGTTGGCCTCGTAGAACGCGGTCATGCCCAGCCGGGTCGCAAGCTCGGTGCTCTGCTGCAACACCGCCGAGTCGCTGGGGTGAAAGACCTCTTGCACCAGCACGATGTCGGGCTCGCGGGTGCGCAAGGCATCCGCGAGCTGCTCGAACGCGGTCATCGACCGCCCCGACGCTCCCAGACCCTTACGAATATTGTAAGTGACGAATCTCAACACTCATCACAATAATACCGCGTTGCGGGATTGCCGCTCCAGGCGCTTACTAAATTTCTACGGGCTCGCCCTACCCTGACCCGCTCAGGCGCGGGTCACCTGGTAGTCGACCTCAGCGTCGGTCACGCGCGGAGAAAAAACGTAGTCACGCTGCAGCGGGAAGTTCCACAGCGCGAACACGGCGCCGCGGACCAAGACCCAGGCAATGCGGTAGTCGACGTTCGGGAGCAGCAGGATCACCGCCACGCCACCCGAGTTCAACAACGCGCTGGTGAAGGAGACGAAGGTGTAGCGACGCGCCTGCGGGAGTGTCGGGTCCTGGCTCGCGAAGGTCCAGACGCGGTTGATGGTGAAATTCACCACGGCGCCGACCACACAGCCGCATGCCGTCGCGAGCGGCGGCGGGAGCTTGGCCCAGACGAACAA
>JBDHVB010000043.1:0-28970 GCA_039809465.1 Myxococcota bacterium | reverse complement strand
CCACCGAGCTCGGCACCATGCGCGTCACCGAGCAGATCGACGCCATGGAGGTCATGGCGGTCAACCCCGTCCAATACCTCGTCACGCCGCGCGTCATCGCCTCGGCCATCATGGTGCCGTGCTTGTCGATGCTCTTCGTGTCCGTCGCGTACGCTGGAGCGTACATCATGGCGGTGCCGGTGCTCGGCATCGACGAGGGCGCGTACATCGCGCGCATCCGCGAGTTCGTCGCCCCCTACGACGTCATGCACGGCTTCTACAAGTCGATCGTCCTCGGCATCCTGCTGGCGACCGTCGGCTGCTACAAGGGCTACAACGCCGCGGGAGGCGCGCGCGGCGTCGGCGTCGCCACCACCCAAGCGGTGGTCATCGGCTCGATCTCGGTGTTCATCCTCGACTACGTGCTCTCGGCCCTGCTCATGAAGTTCGAGCCGACTTACAATGCGGTGTCGTACTGATGACCGACACCACCGCCGTCGCCGCCCAACCCGATTCGCCGTACGCGATCGAGGTCAAGAACGTCTTCAAGTCCTTCGGCGGCTTTCCCGTGCTCAAGGGCGTGAGCCTCAAGGTGCGCCGTGGCAAGACGCGCGTCATCTTGGGGCCGTCGGGCTCCGGCAAGACCGTCATCATGAAGCACATGATCGGCCTCTTGAAGCCGGACAAGGGCGAGATCCTGGTCGACGGCGTCGACATCACCAAGCTCCCGCACGACGAGCTTTTGAATGTGCGCCGGAAGTTCGGCATGGTATTCCAGCAAGCCGCCCTGTTCGACTCGATGACCGTTGGCGAAAACGTAGCGTTCCCCCTGCGCGAGCACACCCTGCTCACCAAGGAAGCCATCGCCGAGAAGGTGCGCGAGAAGCTCGCCGTCGTCGACTTGAAGAACATCGAGAACAAGTTCCCGTCGGAGCTCTCCGGCGGCATGCGCAAGCGGGTGGGTCTGGCGCGCGCCATCGTCCTCGATCCGTCGATCGTCTTGTACGACGAGCCGACGACCGGCTTGGACCCGCTGACGACCGACAGCGTCGACAAGATGATCCTCGACGCCTCCAAGCGCCTGAACGTCACCAGCGTGGTCATCTCACACGACGTCGGCAGCGCCTTGCTGGTCGCCGACGACATCGCGGTCATTCACGAGGGCGTCATCGTCGAGGACGTGCCGGCGAAAGAGATCCGCAACAGCACCCATCCTTTCGTGCAAGAGTTCTTGCATACTTGGTTTCGTAAGCAATGAACCCGCGCGCTCCCCTCCTGGTAGGTTTGGTCATCACCGCCGCCGTCGTGGCGCTGACCTACTTCTTGACCCAATCGAGCGAGAGCAAGCTCGACAAGGGGAAGAGCTACGTCCTCTACGCCGACTTCGCGGACGCCGCCGGTATCCGTTGGAAGACGCGCGTGCAGGTGAACGGCCTCGACGTCGGCCGCATCGAGGGCATCGAGCATGTCCGCGATAGCGACGGGCGGCTCATGGCGCGCGTCAAGCTCCGCATCGACAAGAAGTACGAGGTCTACGACAACGCCTTCTTGAAGAAGGTAGCCGAGTCGCTCCTCGGTGACTTCCGCCTCGACCTCGACCCCGGCACGCCCGGCCACCGCCAGCTCGAGGAGAACGAGGTCATCCCCAACGTCCAGAGCACGTCGGACCTCGAGGCCATCCAGTCCGAGCTGCGGCAGGTCGCGACCAACGTCAACCGCGTCACCGACAGCGTCGCCAAGGTGCTCGCCGGCCCCGAGGGCGAAGGCGCGCTGCGGCAGATCTTGGCGTCGGTCGAGCGCTCGGTCGTCGCCGTCGAGCAGACCACCTACGCTGTCCGCGAAACCGTACAGTCGAACCAGGCGCTCGTGAATCAGATGATCGCCGACGTGCACCGCTTCACCAACACGCTCTCCGACGTCAGCGGCCGCGAGGGGGAGATCCGCCAGATCACCGGCAACCTCGCGCAGCTCACCGAGCGCCTGAACACCTTGGCGGGCCGGCTCGCCGAGGGCGAGGAAGGCGGCGAGATCAGCGAGACCGTCAAGAACCTGCGCGAGACCACCGAGAACCTGGCGTCGGCGACGCGCAAGATCGACAAGGGCGAAGGCACGGTGGGCCGCCTGGTGAACGACCCCGAGCTCGTCGACCGCGTGCAAGAGACCGTCGACGGCGCGAGCACGCTCATCGGCTCGCTGGCGCGCCTGCAAACCCAGGTCGAGCTGCGCAGCGAGTACATCGTGCCGTTCAACAGCAACTCGCCCTACGTCGACACCGGCGTGCGCACCTCGCTCGGCCTGCGCCTCATCCCGCGGCCCGACAAGTACTATTTGATCGAGGCGGTCAGCGACGTCCGCGGCGATCAGTCACGCCATCAGATCTCGCGTGAGTTCCGCGATGGCAGAACCGGCCAGATCATCCGCACCGAGACGGAAGACAACGCCGACACCAACTTCCGCGCCCTCAAGTTCTCGGTGCAGTTCGCCAAGCGCTACTACTTCAGCACCTTGCGCTTCGGCATCATCGAGAACACCGGCGGCGTCGGCGCGAACTTCCACTGGTTGAAGGACAAGCTCGAGCTGCGCGTCGACGCCTTCGACTTCACGCGCCGCGTGCCCGACCAGGTGAGCGAGCTGGTGAACCCGCGCTTCCGCGCCTTCTTCCTCTACGAGTTCTACGACCACCTGTTCGCGCAAGCGGGCATCGACGACCCCTTCAACAGCGACCTGCGCACCTGGTTCCTGGGCGCCGCGCTGCGCTTCACGGACGAGGACCTGAAGTCGATCATTCCGTTCGCGCCGACGCCTTAGAGCGCGGCCAGCTGCTTCGGCCCCGCGAAGTTGCTAGGCTCGCGGGCGCCATGGACATGCTCATCAAGCTCTACGATTTGCCCGCCGCTCCCGCGCCGCTCGTCCCCGGCATCACGGTCCGCAAGCCGATCGGCCCCGAGCACGACCTCGTGACCACGTGGATCGCCGAGCACTTCAGCCGCGGCTGGGCGAGTGAAGCGGGCGTCGCCCTGGGGAACCGGCCGGTGTCCGTGTTCATCGCCACGCGTGACGCCGCGCTCCTCGGCTTTTGCTGCTACGACGCGACCGCGAAGGGCTTCGTCGGCCCCATAGGCGTCGGCGACAGCGCCCGTGGTACCGGCGTCGGCGCCCATCTCTTGAGGGCCTGCCTCGACGACATGCGCGCGGCGGGCTACGGCTACGCTGTCGTCGGCTATGTCGGCGCGCCCGAATTCTTCAGCAAAATCGCTGGGGCGCGCGTGATCGAGGGCTCGACGCCCGGGGTCTACGGCGGGATGCTCCCGACGCCAAAATAGTCGCAACGCGTCATGAACGCCGCCGATATAGACATCGACTTCGATATTCATGGCGGTTTGTTATGAGCAGTACCCAGTTCAACCCGAGCAGCGACGTCGCGAGCCTCGTTCACACCATCGTCGACGACCCCCGCTATAGCGGCATCTTCCGCGCCATCGGCCAGCGCTGCACCGAGGAGGTCGAGGCCTACGTCGGCTTCCCCCACTACCGCAGCCGCATCAACGAGGGCATCTTCTGCGTGACGCGCGAAGGCTTCTGCGTGCTCGACGTCACGAGCCCGAACAGCATCCGCCTGCGCGACCTCACGGCGGACGACCTCGCGACGCTCGACGCCGAGTCAGTCCACACCATGGCGAACGAAGCCCGCGACCGCGTGATGAGCGGCCGCCTCGGCCGGACACGCCGCGCGATTCACTGAGTCTTTGTTGACCAACACCAATGGTCTACGTAAACTAACGTACATGACCAAGGTGAACGTTCAAGAGGCCAAGACCAACCTGTCGCGGCTGTTGACGCGCGTCGAGGGAGGCGAGGAGGTCGTGATCGCGCGGGATGGGCGACCGATCGCTCGTCTCGTGCCCTTCGCTGCGCGTCGTTTGCCGGGGTCGGCGCGAGGAGACTTCGAAGTCCCCGAGGACTTCGATGCTCCGCTCCCCGACGACGTCATGACGGCGTTTCGGTGAGGCTGCTGCTCGATACGCACGCCTTCCTCTGGTGGATCACCGACGCGCCGAGTCTATCCGCTAAAGCGCGCGACGCGATCGCCGACACGGGCAGTCAACTCCACCTGAGCGCTGCGAGCCTGTGGGAGATATCGATCAAGTATGCGCTTGGCCGCTTGCCGCTACCGCTCACGCCCGCCGAGTACCTGCCTCGGCATATTGATCGCAACGGCATATCGGTGCTCGCGATAGAAGACACACACACATATCGGCTCGCGACATTGCCGCCACATCACGCCGATCCATTCGACCGTATGCTCATCGCGCAAGCGGAGCTCGAGAAGCTCACGCTCGTCTCGGGAGACGCGGCGCTGCGTAACTACGACGCCGCGTTGCTCTGGTGAGGACGGCGAGGAACGCGAGCGGGGCGACACTCCTCCCGGCGACGCGGCTCACCTTGGCGGCAACGTAAAGCGCATCACCCGGTGATTACTGGAATCGGACACCCATAGGGTGTCGCCAGAGACACTGATGTTCCCAGGGTGGTTCAGCGCCTTCTCCGAGATGCCACCAGTGTTGATGCCGCCGCTGGTGGCGTCGGGTTGCCCGATGATGACGTCGGCCGCCGGCAAATTCGCGGTCGGGAAGGTTTGCCACACCAAAATTCTGTTGTTGTTCACGTCGGCGGCGATCAAACGCTCACCATCGGTCCACAGGTCGCTGACGCCGGCGAGCGATGAGGCGCTCAGGCCGCCGTAGTTCACGGTGCGCGTCGTGAAATCGGGTTGGCCAAGCACGAGATCCGCAGGCTGATCGTTGACCGTCGGAAAGGTCGTCCAGACCAAGATGCGCGGTCCATCAGCAACGAAGAGGCGATCACCATCGCTGAAGGCAACGGACGACATCGTCCACCGCCGGGCGCTGATCACGCCCGTCTCGATCGTGCTCATGTCGGCCTGTCCCAGGACGAGATCAGCCGGTGCGCCCGAGGTGCCGGGAGGCGTCGTCCAAATCAAGACGCGATAATTCTCGGTGTCGGAGACGATGACGCGGCCGAGAGGATCTTCCATCACCGACTGCGGCCGCTTCATGGACGAAGCGCTAACCCCACCCGTGTTCTGATTCCCGCTCACGAGATCGGGTTGCCCCAACGCGAAGCTCCCCGCCGTGTTGTTCACCGACGGGACCGTGTTCCAGACGAGCACGCGGTTGTTGTCGTGATCTGCTTCGTAGAGGCGCGCGGTCCCGCGCCAGAGATAGTTCGACTTGCGACTATTCGCGGCGGTCGGAACACCGCTGGGGTAGCCAAGCACGGCGGTGTCGAAGTCGGGCTGCGAGAGCACGACGTCGGCGGGTTGGAAGCTCGACGCCGGTGGCGAATTCCAGATAAGCGTGCGCCAGTTCAGGTAATCGGCCACGTAGAGCCGTTGTCCGTCGAAGTGGACACCACGTGGGTTCTGGAACGTGCTCGCGCTCGGGCCGCTGCTACGTAGGGCGGTGTTGACGAAGTTGCTCTGGCCCAACACGATGTCCGCCGGAGCGGAGTTTACGACCGGAGCCGTGTTCCAGACGAGCACCCGGTTGTTCTGATAGTCGACGACCGCGAGCCGCGTCCCGTCGCTCGCGGCCGCGTAGGGGCGATACATGCGCGCCGGCCCGATGCCGCCGTTGTTCGCCGTGTTCGTCGTCATACCGGGCTGGCCAACAACGACGTTCGCCGGGGCAAAGTTGACGGTAGGGATGGTGTTCCAGATGAGGACGCGGCTATTTTGGTAGTCGCTCGCGATCAAGCGCGTGCCCGAGACGTTGACGCTGTTCACGCTCGACAGAGACTGCGCCGAGACGCCTCCGTTATTGACGACGTTGCTCGTGAAATCGGGCTGGCCAAGGACCACGTCAGCGGGCGTCGCATTCATAGTCGGCAAGCTGTTCCAGATGAGGATGCGGTTATTCAAATAGTCGGCGACGAACAAGCGCGTGCCGTCGGAGGCGACGCCACGAGGCTGCTGGGTTAGATTGCTCGCGGTGGGCGTGCCCGCAGGGAAATTTTGGGTGCTCGACGTGAAGTCAGGCTGCCCCAGCACGACCGACGCGTCGACGCCGTTCGAGAGCGTTGCCGGATAGATGAGCACGCGCACGTTTCCGCTATCGACGACAGCCAACCGACCTTGGAGCTCGGTCACACGCCACGGATTGCTGAGAGTCCCCGCCCCGATCGCCCCCCCTCGATTGGCCGAGCTGCCAGAGAAGTCGGCCTGCCCCAGGACGAGATCTGCCGCTGCGCCGTGGGTCACCGGGATCGTGTCGTAGACGAGGACGCGATGATTTCCTCTGTCGCAAACGACGAGCCTGGTGCCATCACTATAGACGCCGTGCGGAGCGCTCAAGCTTCGCGCGCTCGCGCCAAAGGCGTTGACCCCATTCGAGGCGAGATCGGGCTGCCCCACGACCGTCGTGGGGGCCGTAAAGGTCGCGAGCCCAGAGAGCCCGTAGATGAGCACGCGGTTGTTGGCGCCGTCGGCGACGAAGAGCCGCCCACCCGCGAGAGCCACGTCGTTGACGTCCCCCCCCAAGCCGCGCTCGAGACCTCTGTTCGTCGTAAAGTTCGGCGCGCCGAGCACCAGTGACGCTTCCAAGTCGGCGATTAGACCGGGTGTTTCCGGATCCGCAGAGTCGGTGAACTCAGTATCACCGTCATTCCCAGGCTCACCAGGCGCAAGGTCGGCGCTCTCGTTGCCGTCTCGCGCGAGCGCGTGAAATAGATCCGTGCGCCCCACGCAACCCACGGTCAACAGCAGCACTCCCCAAAGGATGTGCAAAATGGCACGCCGAGCACCCACGGCATCCAATCCGACAGACCTATTCTTCATCTTCTTTCATCACCTTGACTCGAGCCTATCATGCAAGTGTACGCGATCGAGTTCGCCGCGCTCGGATCACTACGTACGATGTCAGTCGGTCGAGTATACGGGGGTAGGTTCTGCGGCCACACGCCTGCTGCCACGGCGTCACGACTTTCTAGTTCCCACCCGAGCGTTACGGTACCGTCTAAGCCTTCCTCGAGGTCCCGTCACCCATGTCCAAGCTCCGGGCGCTGCTGGCTCGCTTCTTTGCTTTCATCTTCGGTACGTTCGATTGGGATCCTCCGCCCTGGGCAGAGGCGCTTGGTCGAGGCGTAAGTAGCTTCTGGTCGGGGCTGCGTGCCCTCAAAGGCGGGCAGATCGCCGCGCTGATCACGGGCCTCATCGCGTTCGGCGGTGTCGGCACCTGGGCGGTCCTTCGCCCCAAGCCCCCCGAGCCGACACGCGCCACCCTCACGGCCTACTCACCCAACCCGCCGCCGTCCCGCAAAGGCCGCGATCCAGTCCCGCCGCCCGAGCCGGCGCGCCTGACCTTCGACCAGTCGGTCGCGGCCATGGAGCTCATCGGTAAGCCCGTCACCGCCGGCATCACCATGAAGCCGGCGATCGCGGGCACCTGGCGCTGGGTGAGCGACCGCGAGCTGGTGTTCACGCCCGAGCAGCACTGGCCGGTCGGCGTCACCTACGACGTGCACGTGGCGCGGCCCGCCATCGCTCCGCAGGCGCTGCTCGCCAACGACGACTGCGAGATCACGACGCAGCCCTTCAAGGCCACCATCGCGGACTGGAGCTTCCAGCAAGACCCCGTCGACCCCGAGGGCAAGTACGTCTTCGGCACCATCACCTTCAACTATCCGGCGCAGCGCGAGGCGCTCGAGAGCCGCGTCGTCGCCGAGCTCATCGATTCGAAGAGCGGCAAGACCACGCCGCTCGAGCTCACCATCACCTACGACGACCTGCGCTTCGAAGCGTACGTGAAGAGCACCGCCATCCCGACGCCGCAGGACGATCTCACCGCGCGCTTGATCGTCCGCGGCGGCGTACGCGCCGACGCTGGTGGCGACATGGCCAAGGATCCACAGCAGCGCGAGACCCGCGTCCCCGGCCGCTATGGCGTCTTCAGCATCAGTGAGGCATCGGCCACCGTGGTGCGCGACGAGAAGTACGACCCCGAGATCGTGCTCATCGTGTCGACCGCGTCGGGCATCGACGAAAAGAAGATCGCCAAGGCGGTGCAGGTCATCGAGCTCCCCGCGAACAAGCCCGCCGAGAATGGCGACGAGCCCATCAAGAACTACACCTGGAGCGATCCGGGTGACGTGAGCAACGACGTCATCAAGAAGAGCCCGAAGGTGAACCTCGCGCCCGTGCCCGCCGAGCGCGAGATCACCACGCAGCACACCTTCAAGCTCGCGTCGGTCGGCAGCCAGCAACGCGAGATCACGCCCGGCCGCTTCTTGCTCGTGCGCATCCCCAAGGGCCTCGAGGCGCATGGCGGCTACATCGCCAAGGACGACTTCGCGACCATCGTGCGCGTGCCGCGTTACCCGCAGGAAGTGCGCATTATGCACGAGGGCTCGTTGCTCTCGGTGGCTGGCGACAAGCGCTTGAACGTCATGGTGCGCGGCGTGCCGTCGGTGAAGATCGAGCTGGCGCGCGTGCTCCCCGGCGAGCTCAATCACGTCGTCAGCATGACGTCGGGCACGTTCCAGCAGCCGTCATTCAACAGCTACAAGTTCGACGAGCAGAACGTCTCCGAGGTCTTCACCGAGATCCGCGACCTCGACGCCAAGAACCCGCGCATCGCGCAATACACCGTCCTCGACTTCTCGAGCTACGCGCAGCCGCAACAAGGCGGGCGGCGTGGCTTGTTCTTCGTGAAGGTCACGGCGTGGGACAAGGAGAAGAACGCTCCAGCGGACTTGACCACGACTTATCAGGCGCTCGGCGAAGGCAGCGACGAGGACGAAGGCGAGGAAGACGGCGGCGACTACGACGAGGAGCGCGAGTACGGCTCCTCCGCCTCCTACGACCAGGCCGCCGACCGCCGCTTCGTGCTGGTGAGCGATCTCGCGCTGATGGTGAAGAGCGACCCACGCAACGACGCCAAGGTCTTCGTGCAATCGATCGCGCGTGGCGAGCCCGTCGAAGGCGCGACCGTCGAGGTCATCGGCAAGAACGGCTTGCCGGTGGTGAGCCGCCGCACCGACGGCAGCGGCTCGGCCGAGATCCCTTCGCTCACCGGCTTCAAGGCCGAGAAGACGCCGATCGCCTGGGTCGTCCGCGATGGCGCGGACCTCGCGTTCATGGCGATGGATCGTTACGACCGCGAGCTCGACATGTCGCGCTTCGAGGTCGGCGGCGTGCGCACCCGCGGCAACGCCGACGCGCTCACGGCCTATGCCTTCTCGGACCGCGGCATCTACCGCCCCGGCGACACCTTCCACGCCGCCTTCATGGTGAAGCCCGTCGATTGGTCGAAGCCCGTCGCCGGCGTGCCGCTGCAGCTCGTGGTCGTCGACCCGCGCGGCATCGAGGTGAAGAAGCAGAAGCTCGCGCTCCCGGCGAGCGGCTTCATCGAGCTCGCGTACGGCACCTTCGAGACCTCACCGACCGGCGACTACACGGTCAACGCGTACGTCGTGAACGACAAGAAGGGGAACACGCTGCTCGGCAGCACCACGGTGCGCGTCGAGGAGTTCCTCCCCGATCGCCTGCGCATCGAGACACGCATCGGCGACGGCAAGCTCGGCGGCTGGATGTCACCCGAGGATCTGTCGGCGCACGTCGGCCTCTACAATCTCTTCGGCACCGCCGCGGCCGATCACAAGGTCGAGGCGACGATGTACCTGTCGCCGCAGTCGATCGCCTTCTCGGCGTTCCGCGATTACGCATTCTCGGACCCGGCGCGCGCCCAAGAGGGCTTCAGCGAGTCGCTCTCCGAATGCGTGACCGACGAGCAAGGCCACTGCGAATTCGCGCTGGACTTGAAGCGCTTCGCCGACAGCTCCTACGGCGTCAGCGTCTACGCGACCGGCTTCGAGCTCGATGGTGGCCGCGGCGTCTCGGGCTCGGCGCGCGCGCTGGTCTCACCACGCCCCTACTTCGTCGGCGTCAAGAACGAGGGCGACCTTTCGTTCGTCAAGAAGGACGCGGAGGTCGGCGTGCGCCTCGTCGCGGTCGACAAGAACGTCAAGGCCATCGACGTCGACGAGCTGCGCGCGGTGCGCATCGAAGAGCGCTACGTGTCGGTGCTGCAACGCCAGAACAATGGCTCGTTCGCCTATCAGTCGGTCCGCAAGGAGATCACCAAGGGCGAGGAGAAGCTCGTCATCAAGGCGGCGGGCACGCGCCTGAAGCTCGAGAGCAACGAGCCCGGTACGTACGTCGTGTCGATCCGCGACAAGCGTGACCTCGAGCTCGCCCGCATCCGCTACAGCGTCCAAGGCGAGGCCAACCTCTCGCGCAGCGTCGAGCGCAACGCCGAGCTCGAGCTCGTGCTCGACAAGCGCGACTACGCCACCGGCGAGCCCATCAGCGTCGCCATCAAGGCGCCCTACGCGGGCAGCGGCCTCATCACCATCGAGCGCGACAAGGTCTACGCGCACAAGTGGTTCAAGACGGGCACCAACGCGACGGTGCAGACCATCACCCTGCCGCCTGGCATCGAGGGCAACGGCTACGTGAGCGTCGCCTTCGCGCGCGGCTCGGAGTCGCCCGAGATCTTCATGAGCCCGCTCTCGTACGGCGTCGTCGGCTTCTCGGTGAGCCAGAAGGCGCGCACCGTGGCGGTCAAGCTCGAGAGCCCCGAGCTGGTGAAGCCGGGCGACAAGCTCAATGTCCGCTATAGCGCCGACCGCCCCACCAAGATGGTCGTCTGGGGTGTCGACGAGGGCATCCTGCAAGTGGCGCACTATCAAACGCCCGACCCGCTCGCCTTCTTCTTCGAGAAGCGCGCGCTCGAGGTGCGCACCAAGCAGATCTTGGACCTCATCTTGCCCGAGCACCACGTGGTCGCCGCCTTGATGAAGCAAGGTGGTGACGAGGACGGCGGAGCCAGCAAGAACTTGAACCCGTTCCGCCGCAAGCACGACGCGCCGGTCGCGTTCTGGTCCGGCATCATCGACGCGGGCACCGACACCAAGACCTTCACCTACCAGGTGCCGGACACCTTCAACGGCACCATGCGCATCATGGCCGCGGCGCTCGCGCCCGATGCCGTCGGCGTCGCCAGCAAGAAGACCACGGTGCGCGGTCCGTTCGTCATCTCGCCGAACGCACCGCTCTTCATGGCGCCGGGCGACACCGCCGAGATGAGCGTCGCCATCGCGAACAACGTCGAGGGCTCCGGGAGGGACGCCAAGGTCGAGGTGACCCTGCAAGCTGGCGAGGGCTTGAAGCTGCTCGGCGATGCGGCGCAGACCGTGACGATCGCCGAGGGTCGCGAGGCCGCCGTGCGCTTCAAGGTGCAAGGCACGAACAAGCTAGGCCCCGCGACGCTGAAGCTCACCGCCAAGAGTGGCAGCGCGGCGGCGACGCTCACCACCGATACGAGCGTGCGGCCGGCATCGGCGTTCGCGAGCCAAGTCGTGTCGGGCATCGTCGCCTCGGGCAGCACCGACGTGGCCTTGCCGCGGCGCCTTGCGCCCGAGCACGCCAAGCAAGAGGTCACTGTGTCCGCGGCGCCGCTCGCCTTGGCGCGCGGCCTCGCGGCGTACGTCGAGAACTACCCGCACCTGTGCACCGAGCAAGTCGTGAGCGCCGCGGTTCCAACGCTGGTGCTGCGTGACTTCCCCGAGCTCGCGCAGGACGGCAAGCACTCCAAGGAGAGCATCGATCGGGCGCTCGCCGTCTTGCAGTCGCGCCAGAATGACGACGGCTCGTTCGGCATGTGGACCGCGAGCTCGCGCGTCTCCGACTACGCCTCGGTCTACGCAACGTTCTTCTTGCTCGAAGCGGCGGAGCGCGGCACGCCGGTGCCGGCCGAGCTCAAGAAGCGCGCGCTCGGCAACGTGCGCGAGATTGGCCGGCGGCCGCTGAGCGATCTCGCCTCCGCGCGCCTGCGGTCGTTCGCGATCTACACGCTCGCCCGCGCTGGCGAGCAGTCGGCCCGTGAGCTCGCCGAGCTGCGCGACTTCGTGCGCAAGGACGCGAGCGGCGCCTGGAAGCGGGATCTCACCATCGGCTTCCTCGCGGCGTCGTACCGGCTGGCACGCGACGAGAGCGAAGCTTCGGGTCTCATCAAGGCAGCCGAGCTCGCGGCCGAAGTCTCGAGGAACGACGCCACCTTCTACGACGAGCAAACCTACGCGGCGCAGCTCTTCTACGTGCTGGTGAAGCACTTCCCCGAGCGTGTCGCCGACTTCGACAAGAAGCTCATCGAGCGCTTGGTGAAGAGCGCGGCCCACACCAACACCATCGGCTCGGCGTGGACTCTGTACGCTTTCGCGGCCTACAGCAAGACCGACGCGGTGAAGAGCGCGGCGGGCAAGGCGCGCGTCGAGGCCGTGGGCGACGACGGTAAGTCCAAGCCCTTGGCGCTCACCGGCACGAGCTTCCCCACCGCGGGCGTCGCGCTCGACAGCAAGGCGCTGCGCATCACCAACGAGGCGGGCCTGCCGCTCTTTTACTCCGTGACGGTGAGCGGCTTCGACCGCGAGCCTGCGAGCACGGCGTCGACCAACGGCATCGAGATCATCCGCGCCTACGAGAGCGACCAAGGCAAGACGCTCACCAAGGTCGAGCTGGGTGACACGGTCAGCGTCCACGTGAAGATGCGCGGCGTGAGCGACGCGGTGCGTGACGTCGCGGTGGTCGAGCTGTTGCCCGCCGGCTTCGACCTCGTGCTCGAGGGGAACGGTGGGCGGGTGCTCGCACCGCAGAGCACCTGGCAGCCCGAGTACATCGATGCGCGCGAGGACCGCGTCGTGTTCTATGGCGACATCGGCAAGGGCGTGGGCGAAGTCGTCTACCGCCTGCGCGCCACGACGCGCGGGAGCTTCGTGGTCCCGCCGACGCACGCGGCGGCGATGTACCATCCCGAAGTGAACGGCAGCTCCGCGCGGGCGGCCATCGAGGTCGAAGGGAAGTGATCTGGCGCTGGTTGTGGCGAGCCTTCGCCGCGGCCAGCGTCGTCGCGCTCGCCGCGCTATTGATCGCCGGCAAGCCGCCGCTGCTCGAGGACGTGAGCTTCGGCGTCGCCATCACCGACCGCGATGGCAGACTCATGCGCTTGGCGCTGGCGGACGACCAGCGCTACCGCATCTACACGCCGCTCGATGCGATCGCGCCCGAGCTCATCGACGCGACGCTCCTCTACGAGGATCGCTGGTTCCATGAGCATCCCGGCGTCAATCCGGTCGCCGTCGTGCATGCGCTGTTCGACACGCTTGGGGGGGCGCCACGCCGCGGCGCTTCGACCATCACCATGCAGGTGGCGCGCCTGCGCTTCGGGCTCGTGACGACGAGCGTCGGCGGCAAGCTCGTGCAGATGATGCGCGCGGTGCAGCTCGAGGCCTTCTACACCAAGCGGCAGATCCTCGAGGCCTACCTGAACCTCGCGCCGTATGGCGGCAACATCGAAGGCATCGGCGCCGCGAGCCTCGTCTATCTCGGTAAGCCCGCGCGTGAGCTGTCGCGCGCCGAAGCGATGGCGCTGGCGGTCATGCCGCAGAGCCCAAATCGCCGGGCGCCCACGCGTGACGGCACGACGCCAGCGGACATGCGCGCCGCGCGGCAACGCCTCATCGAGCGCTGGCGCGAGCGCGTCCCCGAGGATCGCGACGACGTGCTCGCGGCTGGCGCGGACCTCGCGGTGCGCCCGCGCTCGGAGCTGCCGTTCGCCGCGCCCCATGTGTGCGATGGCGTTCTGGCGCGCCGCGATGCCACGGCTGGCCCTTCGGAGGGCGAAATCCGCACGACGATCGACCGTGGATTGCAAGATCTGCTCGAGCGCCGCATCGTCAGCTGGGTCGAGCGTGGCCGCGACCGGGGGCTCGTGAACGCGGCGGCCATGCTCGTCGACAGGCACAGCATGGATGTGCTCGCGAGCGTCGGCTCGGCCGCTTTCACGGACGACGCCATCCTGGGTCAGGTCGACGGCACGCGCTCGCCGCGCTCACCCGGCTCGACCTTGAAGCCGCTCATCTATGCGCTGGCGCTCGAGCACGGCCTCATTCATCCACGCTCGATCCTCGAGGACGCGCCGACACGCTACGGCATCTACGAGCCCGAGAACTTCGACGGCGACTTCGCGGGCCCCATCAACGCCACCGACGCGCTCACCCGCAGCCGCAACGTCCCAGCGGTCGAGCTCGAGGTCCGTCTGCGCCGCCAGGAAGGTCGGAGCATGTTCGACGCGCTCGGGCGCTTGGGCATCGTCGCCCCGGAGAAGCGCGAGCGCTACGGCCTATCGTACGTGCTCGGCAGCGCCGAGGTGACGATGCGCGATCTCGTCGCCATCTACGCCGGGCTCGCGAACGGCGGCATCGTGAAGCCGCTGCGTGATCGACTCGACGTGGCGGGCACGGGCGCCGTGCGTCTCACCAGCCCCGAAGCCGCCGAGTTGGTGATGGAGATGCTGCGCAGCCAAGAGCGGCCCAACGCGTCTCCGTTCGCGCCCGTGCGTGACCGGGTCGAGGTCGCCTGGAAGACCGGCACGTCGTATGGCTTCCGCGATGCGTGGACCGTCGCCGTGGCGGGTCAGTACGTTTTAGCGGTGTGGGTAGGCAACTTCGATGGGCGCGGCAACCCCGCGTTCGTTGGCCGTGGCGCGGCGGCGCCTCTCGCCTTCGAGATCATCGACGCGCTGCGGCCGCGCATCATCTCGGATCGTCCAGCGAAGCTCGCGAACATCAACCCCACCGAGGTGTGCGCGGTGTCCGGCATGGTGCCGGGCGAGCACTGTCCGCGTGTCCACCGCACGGCGTTCATCGCGCACGTCTCACCGATCGCGACCTGCGACGTGCACGCCCAGGTGCTCATCGACACCGCGAGCGGCGAGCGTGCCTGCCCCGGCGAGCTCGAGGGTCCTGGCCGCCACTTCGAGACCTACGAGCTCTGGCCCAGCAACATCGCCCGCGTCTTCAGCCGCGCCGGCCTCAAGCGCCGCGTCCCACCTCCCTATGCCGCCCGCTGCAAGCTCGACGACAAGAGCGCCACCGGCAAGCCGCCACGCATCACCTCCCCACAGTCCGTTTTGACATACAGCTTGCGCGTCGACGATCCATCCTCCTCGGTCGTCCCCTTCTCGGCGGTCACCGACGGCGACGCCCGCGCCCTACGCTGGTTCGTCGACGACGGCTACGTCGGACACGCCGAGGCGGGCGAGACCTTCATGTGGCAGGCGCACCCTGGCTCGTTCGTGGTGCGCGCTGTCGACGATAACGGACGGGCGGACAGCCAGCAGCTCTTGGTCGAGCGTGTCGAGTGAATTGGGTGGGTGTTCGCGCGTCTGAGGGGAGCTGAGTTGCTAAGTGGTGTGCTCGTGGTGCATCGTCCGCCGCGCTCGGCTCGAGCTCGCTCGGGTGCTTCGCGATTGACGCACTCGGCGAGGGTCCCCCATGCCCATTCCGGAGACATTGCGTGCGCTCTTTGCTACCCCCGACTTGCCCCACGAGCTCCCTGTTCCCCCCCTCTACACTCCGCATCCGCCTGCTGCATGTGGGCATGTTGCTCACGGCGCTCACCATGGCCGCGTGTGGTGCTGGAAGCAGTCAACGCGATGGAGGTGGTGGAGGCGATGAAGACAGTGGAGGCGACGGTGGCGATCATGGCACGCCGCCCGGACCGACGACGCTCGCGGTCACCGCGCTGTCGGTGACGCCGACCAGTGGGCCCTGGGACACGACGTTACAGCTGAGCTACACCTTCACGGTCACCAACGGCAGCGCCACCACCAGCACGGAGAAGACGTTGTACGCCGGCGTCGCCACCACGACGACGCTGCCGGTGCACTGGTTCCGCGAAGGAAGCGTCACGCCCGGCGTCGAAGCCTGGGGGGGCACCTCGGCGGACGTGCCCGCGCTGGCGCCCGGGGAGTCGGTCACCGTCACGTCGACGGGCGGCGTCAGTGGCCAGGGTGAGGCATGGAGCGTGGTCGGGTACTTGGACGCCTGTCTCTTCACGGAGGGCATCGAGGAGCTGACCGGCTGCAACTCCACGCCGGTCACGCTCACGCAGGTCGACCCGACCTCCATCCCGGCGAGCCTGCCAACGGTGGTGCCCGGCTACGGCGGCGAGTTCCCGCACACGGCCGCCGCGCTCGACGCCACACCCACGCGCGCCGCGTCGGCCCTCATGGGGGCGAGCTTCGGCTGGGATCGCCCGGGACCATTCTCGTGGTCGCCGACGCGCACCGACGACCAGAGCTGGGGCTTCGATGCCGCGAGCGGCATCAACGTCGGCATCACCATGCCGTGGGGTACCTTCATCGAGTCGCTCGACTTCACGGCGACGGTGGTCACGCTCGAGCCAGCTGACGTGTCGCGGCCGCTGCCGTTCGGCACCGTGATGGCGGCCTTCGATCTGGCGCCAGCCGACCTCGGGACCGAGCAGCCGTTCACGCTGCGCTTCACGCTCTCCGAGACGGCGCTGGCTGGCGTCAGCGCGGAGGAGCTCGTCGTCTTCGGCGCCGACTCCGACGGCACCAACCTGCGCCTGCTGCCGCTGATCGCCAACGCCGGCGGCGGTTTCAGCGCCGGCACGCTGACCGTGGCGCTGCGTCACTTCGGCATCGTCGGGCTGGCGGCGATGAGCCCAGCGCAGCGCGACGCGCTGGCGGTGAGCTGGCCGCGCGACATCGACGCCCAGATGGAGAGCGCGCTGGGGGCGGCCAGCGTGGCGAGGCGCCTGACCGCGCTCGCAAACCCAGGGCTCGTCCAGGCCGCGCTGGTGTTCCAGGCCCTCGAGGCCGATCCGCTTGCCCAGGTCGTGAACCGCTCGATGGCCTATTACAACGACGTCATCGTGCCGACCTTCGCTGCGGCCTACGGTGGCGACGAGCCGGAGCTCGAGGCGGCCGCGCGCGTGGGGCTCGGCTGGCTGCGCCAGCTCGCGCTGCTGGGCCTGGACGAGGGTGAGCCACTCGGGCCTCTGGCGGCGGACCTGTGGACGCGCATCAACGACCTGATGGACCGGCATGCCGACAAGGTGAAGGAGAAGTGCCTGGCCGGCGGCGGCTTCGGGGCCTTCCAGCGCATGCTCGGCGACATGCGCCAGCTTCAACTGCTGGGCCACGACGCCAAGGCGCAGGAGCTCGCCGAGGCGCTCGGCGCCTGCTCATCGTTCAGGGTGGACTACCACCAGGCGTGGTCCGACGAGAACACCAACGCCGCGCTGGTGGCGGGCGTCGAGGGGACGGTGATGCTGACCGCGCCCACCGCCAACATGATCAAGGTAGGCAGCCTACCCCGCGGTGACGGCAACCTCGAATGGACCACCTTCCAATCGTCGACCACCGACACGCAGACCACCTACGACAACGAAGGTCACGTGATCGGCTCCTGCAGCACCACGACGATCGGCACCGGCACCACCGGCTCGCAGTTCACGATCTACGTAAAAGACTACGGCCTCAGCTTCCTCAAGGGCGGCGGCCACAAACCGCTCACGGCGCTGCTGTGGCCGTACGGCACCTATAACGGCACGACGCACATCCCGATGGGCATCCGCTATAGCTCGACGTCGACCTGCGACGGGGTCCAGCCCAGGACGTGGGACGCCTCGGCCACCCCGGAGATCAACGACCCGGACCTGGTGAACCGCGGCGACGGCATGCGCGTGTTCTCGGCCCCCTGGTCTGGCGGCAACTACGTGCACACGTGGAGCATCAACCGCGGCGAAGGCCTACACCCAACCCGCGAGCAGCTCACCATCACCATCCACACCCAGTAAGCCTCCGCAACGAGGCGCAAAAAAAGGGGCGAGCAGCTCACAGCGCTGCTCGCCCCCCTAGGCTTGATTACTCAATCAGGCGGCAAGCTTCACGTTGCGCGTGAGCATGCCGTCGATGAATGGCTTGTGGTAGGTGGCGAGTGTTTCCTGATCTTCGCCGGCTTTCGCCAGGCGCTCCAAGACCTTCGCGGCGAGCTCGTCGCGCTGGGCTTGGGTGATGCCGTCGAAGTTCGGGCCGCAGCGCTCGAAGACGCGGTGCATGAGCTTGGTGAAGGGCCAGAAGTAGAAGAAGGACTGGTGCGCCATCTTCTGCATGCCGGCGAGCAAGCCCGCGGCCTGGTCGATCTTACCCTTCTTGACCATCGCCGAAGCGTCGATCACGTACTTCTGCACGCCGCCCACGAAGTTGCTGAACAGCGACAACCACGAGGTCGCGCGGCGGTCCACCATGGCGGTGCGGACGCGCATGTTGCGGAAGTCGCGGTCGAGCGTCTTGCCGAGCGTCGCGCGCGCGGTGCCCGCCCAACCAAGAGCGCGGCCGAACGCGATGAACTTCTCGAGGCCGAAGCGCGCCGTGATCGTCAGGTAGCTGATGACCGTCGGGACGATCTGCCCGAAGCCCGCCGCCGACCAGCCCGGCACCAGCGGCAACGCTTTCGCGTAACCGAAGGTCGCGCCGCCCGCGAGGAGCACGAACATACCGACCGAGATGAGCGCCGCCTTCATTTCGAGGCTCTTGCCCGCGTCCTTCGAGATCGCCGACTGCATCAAGCGCCACAGCTCGTCGCTGGTGGCGACGCGGCCGGTCTTCGACTCGAGCTCTTGCAGATCCTTCACGACGGTCTTCATCGCTTTGTTGAAGGACTTCTTGATCTGCATCTGCTCCTGCCAGCCCTTGCCGCGGAGGTGCTTGTCGAGCGCTTCGTCGATGAGCTCCTTCGCCCAGACGTTCGCGTCCTTGCCGGCGTGATTCGAGATCGCCTGCGCGGCGAGCTCACCACCCCAAGGATTCTGCAGCGACTTCGGCGGCGCGTCCGTGGTGAGGCCAGAGACCATGGCGTCGATGTACTTATCGAGACCCTTGTCCTTGCCGCCGTCGAGGCGCTGCGCTTCCGCCAGCGTGGCCTTCTTCAAGTCCGCGATCGCGGCCTCGCTCATGCCTTCGAAGTACGGATGCAGATCGATGAACATGAGCTCGTAGGCGTGCGCGCCTTCGGGATCATGCTGCGCCCAGAGCTGACGGTCGTAGAACAACGCCGCGCCCAGTAGCCGCGCCGCGCCATCGATGTCGTTGGCGCGGATGCGCTTCGCCACGGCCTGGCAGCTGTTCTTGGTCACCTGCACGTAGGTGCCGAAGTCCGAGAGCGGCCCCGAGACCCAGCTGTCGAGCTGGCTGCGCTTCACGTAGACGCGCATGAGATCGCCCTGCCACTGCGGGTCGATGACGCGCGATTGCTTGGGCTCTCCGGTCTCCTGACCGCCGTACACCCAGTTGTAGCCCCACACGCTCAGCGGCGTGGTGATGAGCTGCAACGCCTGCTGGCCGGGTGACATGGCGATCTGGGTGCCGATGTTGATCAGCGGGCCCGCGGCGCTCGAGTAGTTCGGCAGCCACTGGCGCACGCCGAGACGCGCGAGACCACCGACCACGCCACCAGCGACGTACAGACCAGCCGAGATCCAGCGCGACTTGCTCCGCGCGCTGACGTCGGCGACCGGGACCTTGCCGTTGCCTTGCTGTGCCGGCGGGACCTCGGGCAGCGGACCTGGCCGCATGCCTTCGAGCGACGGCAAGCCTTGCGAGTTGATGAAATCAGTTCGCATCTTTGGCCACCGGGAGCTTGCCGTTGATGATGCCTTCGAGCATCGGCAGGAAGTAACCCTGGATGGCGGCCTCGGTGGTCGGCACGCGTGGATCCGTCGGCTTCGGGCGGTGCGCCTTCACGGCTTCGATCGCGGACGCGATGATCTCGTTGCGGGTCGCTTCCGGCATGTTCTCGAAGTACGCACCGAGGGCCAGGTGGAGCAGCTTCAGGACGCCCGGGAAGTCCGGGGTGACGCTGAAGTTCACGATCTCGGTGAACGTCAGCGTGCGGCCGAGCATCGCGCCAGCCTGCTTGATCTTCGCAGCGGCGTCGGCGGCCGAAGCGCCTTCGGCGGCGTCGACGAGGTTACACGCGTCGCGAATGGTGTCCTGGAGCTGGTTCTTCATCGAGTTCACCGAGATGGCACCCGAGAGCGCGAGCGAGTTGACCGCGTTCGCGCCTTCGTTGATGTCGATGAACGACTTGACGATCTCAGGGCTGTAGTTGGCCTGGATGGGGCTCCCCTTCGCGGAGAAGCGCGAGATCCAAGCGCCAACCGGCTCGGTGACCTTCTGGATGAACAAGAAGGTGACCGCGCCCGCGATAGCGTTCGTGAAGCCCCAGAGCGCCGGACTGATGGCGGTCTGGATGCTGCTCTGCAAAGAAGCCGAGAACGGCAGCGCCTTGAGGCCGAAGTCGACGCCGACGCCGAGGGCCCCGGTGGCGAGCAGCGCGCCCAAGCAGAGCGCACCCGACTTCCACCAAGCCCTGGTGTTCTTGGCGCCCTGCGCCTTGTCGTACGCTTCCTGGTCGGTGACCGGGGCCTGCGGACCCTTGTCCTGCCAGAGCTTCTGGATCCCGAAGAAGGCGCCAGCGCCCGCCAAAGCGGTCACACCACTGACGATCATCGGGCTGAGGGTCGACGAGATGGCACCCAAGCCGAGGGTGACACCGACACCGACCGCGCCGGCGCCAACCAGCGCGCCAACCGTCTTCACCCACGTGGGGATCTTGTGGCCCTCCGTCTTCTGGAGCGTGTCCTTGACCGCCAGGGGCTGGCTCGGTGCGACGCTGGCCAGTCGTTGAGTCGGCTGGCTGTCCGCTATCGAAGGCTTCAAAGAAGCGGCAGCAGGCAAACCAGGAAGGGGACTACGCGAACTGGGGGTCTCACGAAGCTGCATACGATGTTGTCTCCGCGGCGGGCGAAGCATCGTATCGTTCGAAAAATGACTTGGTTCCGGAAATCGCAGGCGAGATCGCGCGCCAACGGTGTCACCGCGTGCACATTCGACCTCAAGCATGGACGAGCCCGAAAGCTCTTTTCTGAGTTCACTTTATCGGGAGCACGCGCGTGAAGTTGCGTGCATCGTGACGATCACACGATTCCTTTGTCGCGCCGGTACGCAAGACAGAGCTTGCTGCCCGCCTGCACCCGCCGGCACGGGCTGGGCCGGTCGCTGTAGATGTCACACCAGACCTTGCGCCCGAGCGCACCGCGGAGCGCCGCGCAACGCCCGTCGGAGGTGAGCTTCAAGTGCGCCTCGCCGTCGTCGTTCAGGATGACGAAGCGCTTCACCAGATCCTTGCGCTTCATGATGCCGTCACCGGGCGCGATGGCGACGTAGTCACGAAAGCCTTCACTCTCGTTGGCGCTGGTGTTGGTGCAGCAGGCGCCGCAGCGCTGGCAGTCGTACGTCACCCGGGTGTTATAACCGAAAGCATGTCGATCTTGCTCACCATCGCCCTTCTCGGAGCCGCGCCCATGCAACCCTCGCCCCGCAGCATTCAAGTCACCGGCAACGCCGACATCCGCGTCGCTCCCGACACCGTGCAGCTGCTGCTCGCCGTCGAGTCTTGGGAGAAGACCGTCGCCAAGGCGAAGGACGTGAACGACGAGCGCTTGAAGAAGACGCTCGCCGCCGCCGCCAAGCTAGGCATCGACGCGAAGGACGTTCAAACGGACAACATGAGCATGGAGCCCATGTTCGACAGCTCGAGCTACGGCCGCGCCAAGGCGCCCGAGCCGGACGGCTACCACGTGACCCGCACCGTGGCGCTCACCCTGCGTGACGTGAAGCGCTTCGAGGCCGTGATGACCGGTTTGCTCGAAGCCGGCGTCAACAAGGTGAACGGCACCGACTTCCGCAATAGCGAGCTGCGCAAGCATCGCGACAAGGCGCGCGCCCTCGCCATGAAGGCCGCGCAAGAGAAGGCGGTCGCGATGGCGGCCGAGCTCGGGCAGAAGGTAGGCAAGGCGCAGAGCATCGTCGAGGGCTCGACCGGCGGATACTACTGGAACCACCGCGGCGGCGGCGCCATGTCGCAGAACGTCATGCAAGACGTCGGACCGGCGAGCGCCGGCACCGAAGGCTTTGCGCCCGGCCAGATCACCATCAGCGCCAACGTGACGGTGACGTTCGACCTAGAGTAGCAGCGGCTCACGCTTTGACGTTCGTCGACCGATATCTCGCGACCTACCGCGGTCTGCCGCCGCGCGTGTGGATCCTCGCGCTCGTCGTCCTGGTGAATCGCATCGGCTCGATGGTGATCACCTTCATGAGCCTCTACGTGAGCAATCACCTCGGAGCCGACGTCGAGACCGTCGGGCATGTGCTGACCGCGCACGGCGCGGGCTCGGTGGTGGGAGTGACCGTGGGCGGCGCGCTCGTCGACAAGCTCGGCGCGAAGCGCATCCTCGTCTTCGCCATGATGAGCAACGCCGCCGGCTTCGCGCTCATCAGCCAGATCACCGACGTGTCGTGGCTCATGGCCGCGATGTTCTGCGTGAGCGCGGTCGGTGAAGCGGCACGCCCAGCGAACACGGCGGCGCTCGCCGGCGCCGCCAATCCAGCGGACATGGGACGCGCCTTTGGTCTCATGCAGCTGTTCATCAACCTGGGCGTGAGCGTCGGCGCTGGCGTGGGTGGCTTGCTCGCGGCGGTGTCGTACACGGCGCTCTTCTACGTGGACGCGGTGGCCGCTTTCGCGGGCGGAGTGCTGACCATCATCTTCGTGCGCGAGGTGAAGCCGGCGCCGCGTGATGCCAACGTCGCCGCGGCGAAGCGCTGGCCGCCCGGCATGACGCTCTTGCTCGTGGGACAAGTGCTGGTGTCGATGCTGCTGGTGCAGATGTTCACGACGGCGCCGCTCTATCACAACGTCGTCAACGGCTTCTCCGAGCGCCGCGTGGGCCTCCTGGTGGTGGTGAACACGCTCATCATCACCTTCTTGCAGATGCCCGCGGCGGCGCGCGTCACCAAGCTGCCGACGGCGCGCGTCATCGCGGGCGGCCTGGTCGGCTTCGCGGCGGGCTTCGTGTTGCTGCCGTTCACCGGGACGTACGCCATGGCGGTCGTGGCGATGACCGTCTTCACCCTAGGCGAGCTCGTCATCTTCCCGGCGATGAACACCTTCGTCGCCAAGGCCGCTCCAGCGGGCGAGACGGGCCGCTACATGGGCTTCACCTTCGCCGCGCACGCGAGCGGCCGCTTGGTGGCTCCCCTCGTGGGCACGCTGGTCTATCAGCGCCTAGGCCCCGTCTACTTGTGGCTGGGGAGCTCCGTGGCCGCTCTGCTGCTTTCGCTCACCTACATGCTCGCCCAGAATCGTGATCGCGGTAGCGGACACACAGCGCACCTTGGTGAGGGTGCCTAGCAAGCTGCGCGGTCCGTCGAAGGCGATGAGCTCGTCACCCTCGCTGCGGCCCATCAAGCGCACGGTGTCCTTCTTGGCCCAGCCGAGCACGACCCCGTCGATGGGCGCGCTCTCGCGGCGCAAGCGGGTCTCGCTCTCGACGATGACCTCGAGGGTCTGACCGACGCGCGATTGATTGCTGGCGAGGCAGATCTGATTCTGCAGCTCGAGCATGCTCTGATTGCGGGCGCGCTTCACCTCGTCGGGGACGTCGTCCTCGAAGCGGCGGGAGGCCACGGTGCCGGAGCGCGGTGAGTACTTGAAGATGTAGCAGCCCTTGTAGCGGGCGCGCGCGATGAGCTGCATCGACAGGGCGTGATCGTCGTCGGTCTCACCGGGGAAGCCGACGATCATGTCGCCCGCGAGGCGAATGTCGGGCATGCGGGCACGGGCGCGGTCGAGCAGGTCCATGTACTCGGCGACGGTGTAGCCGCGGTTCATCAGCTTGAGCATGCGGTCCGAGCCGCTCTGCACCGGGATGTGCAGGTACTTGGCGATGCGCTTGCACGACGCCATGACGTCGAGGGCTTCGTCGGTGAAGTCGCGCGGGTACGAGGTGATGAAGCGCAGACGCGCGAGGTCCGGCACTTCCTCGTGGACGCGATAGAGGAGCTGCGCGAAGCTCGTGCCGTCGTGCGTGTAGTGATTGATGGTCTGACCGAGCAGCGTCACTTCGAGGACGCCGGTGTCGACCAAGCGCTTCACCTCGTCGATGATGTGCTGCGCCGGGCGGTGCACCTCGGGCCCGCGCGTGTAAGGCACGACGCAGAACGAGCAGAACTTGTTGCAGCCGCGCGTGATGCGCACGTAGGCCTGGCGCTTGCGGTCGCTCCCGTAAGGCGAGAAGGCGCGCGACAGGTCCATGGCCTCGATGCCGTCCATGGCCGCGTCGAGGGTGGCGCTGCGGCGCGCGGTGTGGCCGACGAGCGCTTCTTGCCGCGCCTTCGATTGTACGGCGTTGTCGATGAGGGTCGGCAGCTTGTCGAGCATCGACGGGCCGCAGATGACGTCGACGTGCGGCATGCGCGTGGCGATGTTCTTCGACTCGCGCTCGGCCATGCAGCCCAGCACCCCGACGACGACCTCGCGCCCCGTGTCGCGCTTCTCGGCGGCGAGCCGGCCGAGGTACGACCAGACCTTCTGCTCGCTGTGCTCACGCACCGAGCAGGTGTTGAGCAGCACCACGTCGGCCTCGTCCGCTTTCGCGGTGAAACCGTAACCCAGCGCCTCGAGCTGACCTTGCACGAGCTCGGAGTCGAGCTCGTTCATCTGGCAGCCGTAGGTTTCGATGTAGACGCTGCGGGACATGGGGCTGGCCGGATAGCGTTTTTGCGTCGCGGCTGTCTAGGTTCGACGCATATAGTCGCGGCGCCATGGACGCACAGAACCCCTACGCGGCGCCGCGCGCCGACCTCGGTCAGAGCTTCGACGCCGATGGGCTCGATGGCGCGATAGCGGAGTTTCGCGCCGCGCGCGGATCGATGCTGGGAGTCGCCGTCATGCTCATCGTGATGGCGGTGGCCGCCTCGGTGAGCATGCTGACGACGCTCGCCTCCCTCGTGAGCGAAGTCGGCGGCGAGCTGATCTTCCCCTACCTGACGATGCTGCTGTCCTGGCTCACCGAGATCGCGGGGGCGCTCGCCGTTCTCTGGTGGCGCGCTTCGTTCGCCAAGCTCGCGAGCGATCCCACGCCGCGGCGCCTCACCGAGCTCATGGCCAACGGCGCGCGCTTCTGGCTGTTCGCGACGGTCTTGTGGTGTGTCCCCGCGATCAGCGGCCTGGGCGTGAGCCTCGTCACGCTCATCTTGCCGGCGCTCGGGATGACCCTGGCTGCAGCCAGTGACGACCCCATCCGCGCGGCATCGCGCATGCGCAACGCGATCCGCGCCTTTCTCGTCGCGGGCGGCGTCCTGCTCCTCGGCCGGGCGGCGGTTCAGCTCTTGGGCCCGATGTCCCATCACTTCATGCAGCTGAAGCTCTGGCTGTTCGGCGGCATCCTCACCCAGCTCGCCTTGGGAGCCGCCATCTGGCTCCAGGTCCCCCCGCTCGAGACCTTCATCGCCACCCCCACCTCCGCGAACCTCGCCGCCGTGGCCGCCGCGCAAAGGAGGAGCTGGCGTTACCTCTTCATGCTCGCCGCCGCCGCGTTCGTCCTGAGCTTGCTGGGCAACGTCGCCATACGCTTCTTCGGCTAGCCGCGCGTCTCAACCTGCGACACACGCTGCGACACGCGACACCCCAGAATGCACCGGGTGCTTTCGCAGCGCATCGAATCGCCTGTTCGAGGGCATTTACGAGGATCGGGTGCTTGGCATGACCTCTGCTCAACAGAGCGGCGGAGGTCATGAAGATGAGCAACGTACCCGCATCCTGGAACAACTCTTGGACCGAGCTTCCGCCCCAAGCCACCCACGTCGACCCGCCGCAGTACGCCGAGCTGAGGAAAGCCAGGTCCGACCGCAGCCGCGAATTCGTGATGGGCAAGTGCGACACCGCCGAGAGCCTCTTCTACCGCGTCTATCCCGAGGCGCTGACGCCCGCGGGTCGTGACCTTCTCGGGGGCGCCTCGCACTTGCAGGCGTATCTGGAGAATCTGCCGGGCGGCTATCCCAAGCCCGGTGACGTCGTAAACCTGCCGCCGTTCTATGACTTCATCGGCAAGGCGAAGCCCGAGCAGCTCGAGCGCATCAACGATCGCATGGCGAAGGAGCAGCCGCGCTGCCGCGAGGCGCATCAGAAAGAGCAGAGCTCACGGCAGTCGGATGGCGCGTCGCGGATGGCCGCGGCGATCTTCCCGCGGTCGATCGCGCAAGCGAGCGCGCTCGCCCCGAGCCGCCAGAATCGCGTCGCCGGCATCGTCATCGGCCGCTTCCGCACCGACGTGCCGGTTGCCGTGCGTGCTCGCTAACTAGGGCGCGTTCTTCACGAGCGCCTGCTCACCGCCGATCGCCGCGATGAACTGCTCGTTGCCGTCGATGGTCTGGTTGCGCAGGTTCACGCCCATGACCTTCACGCCGGAGAGCGTGACGTTGCGGATGGTGGTGTCGATGATCGAGGTGTCCGCGAAAATGGCCTTCTCGAAGCGGCAGCTCTCGAAGCGCGAGCCCTTCACCAGGCATTTGCGGTTGGCGTCGCCCAGGCCGAACATCACGTCCTCGAAGGTGCAGTCGACGACATGCACGTCCGCCCACTTGTAGCCACGCACCATCGAGATGCGCAGGACGCTGCGCTTCACGTCGACGTTGGTGAGGCGCGACATGTCGAAGCCGACGTCGGAGACGGTGCTCGCGGTGGTCGCGACGTGATTGAGCTGCGTCGCGTCGATGCGCGAGCGCTCCCACGCCGAGCCCTCGAGCACGCCGAAGTTCTTCACGCTGCTCGCGGTGATGGTGACGTCTTCGAAGCGGCTGAGCTGGATCTTCGTGTCGTTGAGCTTCGAGACACGCAGGTTCACCTTGCAGAGCTGCGCGTTGACCAGCGCGATGTCCTCGAACGAGCTCGCGTGGATGGTGCAGCCCGACAGCTCGGAGTCGATGCAGGTGATGTCGCTGATCTTGCTGGTGCCGATGTCGTTGCCGACCATCTGGCTGCGCGTGAGCGTGAGGTCTTTCATGTGCGACATGCGCACGTGGTTGTCGCGGAACACGTGGTCTGACCCTCCGATGATGTCGACCTCGGACATCGAGAAGTCGTTGCCGTTCATCTGACTGGGCAAGACGCCGCGCACATTGCTGCTGCGGCCGCCGCTCACCGCGTCGATGACGCGCTCGAACAAGCCGAAGCGCTCACCGAACTGTGGCGGACGGCCGAAGCGTAGGCCGTGAGGTTCACGGCCTGCGAAGGGGTGCGAAGGGCAGGCGTGGCGCTCATCTTCTTGGTCGTCGGTTTGAGTGTGCTCGACTTTTACGTTGAGTGCCTCGATGAGCTCGACGGCTTGCGCGTCACTGATGGTGCCGGCCTTGGCCATCGCGAGGACTTTCTCGATCTGCTCTTTCATTTGGGATCCTTCTTGGGGCGTTTGTTGCGAATGGCCGCTATCGCGTCGTCGAACGACAGCTCGCCGGTGCGCAGCTGCTCGAGCGTGACGTCGACCTCTTTGGCCGCCGGCATGGCGCTAGCCGCGGGCACGGCGTTGCGGGCGGGAGCCGATGCGTCGGGCGCAAGCTTCGCGCGGAGGGCAGCGAGCCGGTTGCGGATGGTGGGGTAGGACAACCCGAGCGGCGCTTCCATGTCGCGGACGCGGCCCTCGGCGAGCACGAAGATGCGCAGCAATCGTAGATCCTCGGCGTCGAGGGTGGCGAACTCGTTCAGGACGAAGGGGCCACGCACTTCGATGCCGCAGCTGTCGCAGCCGAGAACTTTTGGGACGAGGGGGCCGTGGCAGGACGGGCAGTTGAGGGTGTTGGCGATGGGCTTCATCGTGGAGAGGAGTATCGCGGGGAAGCGTGGATACGTCAATTATATTTTTGACATATTAAAATTTGTAGGCCGATAGCCGCAATCGCACCAAACCCGCCCCGCTCTCCGCGCCTACGATGCCAGCGCGTCCGCGGGTGGGGGTGGGGGCTGTTCCTCGAGTCGGGCGATGTAGCGGCGGCGTTCTTCGGGGGAGCTCAGGGTGTCGCGGGCGCGGCGGAGCATCTGGTCGATCTCGCGGGCGCGGCGTTGGACGTCGTCCGGCAGGCCGGGGAGTAGGTTCTCCAGTCGGTAGGGCTTGGCGAGGTGGTCGTAGGCGGCGACCACCTCCTTGTCGGTGGCTTGCCGGGAGAGCTGGAGCATCGCGAAGTAGTCGCGGCCTTTGAGCGAGAGATAGGTGCGGGCCACGTCTTCGCAGGCGCGGGTGAGCTCGCGGTAGTCGACGGGCTGCGATTGCCTGGCGGTGGCTTGGGCCTCGGGGAACTTGGCGGGTTGCCCCGGCTTCGACTGGGCGCGGATCATCTCGGTGACGATGAGCACGTAGAGAGTGTGCGCGATGGTCAACGCGTGGCTGTCGTCGCTGCGCAGCGCTTGCTCGAAGGTCGTCTGGCCGTTGAGCAAGTGAGCCACGCCGACTCTCCGCAAAAACGGACCAAGGGTCTCGTAATGAATCGGGAAGACCTCGGTCGCGACCACGTAGCGCGCGCGTAGCGGCGAGAAGAAAGCGAGCAGTGAGCCGACATCGTAGTGCTCGCAAACGCCGCGCCAGATGATCTTCACGGGGTGCACTTCGGAGAGGACGACGCTCTCGGGCGGCGCGCGTGACGGCGTGATCTTGTACGTGCCGTCGCGCCACGAGAACGATGCGGCGAGCCGCACCTCGGTCTGCTCCTGGATGACGTCGAGCAGGTCGCGCTCGTCGATGACGCCGAGCGCCACCAGGAGCTGCGCGGCGCGGCTCCCCGCGCGCTTCTTCGCGTCGTTGTACTGCTCGGGGGTGATGCGTCCGTGATCGCGGAGTAGTGTGGCGAGGTCGTCGTCCTCGTCGGGCGTGACGGTCACCGCGACCGGGAAGCCATTCCACACGTCGATGATGCGGTCGGCCCCCTTGCGCGACAGACGGAGCGTCCCGCAATAGGTGCCGCCGTAGAGCTCGAAGAGCAGGCGCGGAAGTGGCGTGGTCGCAAGGTCTCCCTCCGGCGGCACACTCGGAGGCAAAGTCGTACGCGGCTCCGGCCCCACCGGCGTCCGCTGAACAATCGCCTCGAACGGCAACGCCGGCGGCTCGTCGAGAGCCTCACGCGGCGGCGGCGGCGGCGCCCCCTCGCCGAGGGACA
>JBDHVB010000042.1:0-29018 GCA_039809465.1 Myxococcota bacterium | reverse complement strand
GCGCCGCGCTGCTTGCCAATCAGCTCGTCCAAGCAGCGGGGGCATACGCGGACGGCTTCCGAGAAGATCTTGTTGATGAGCAGTCTGTCGTTCAATGACTTGTCTTTTTTGGACCTGTCTTTGAGCACCACCAAGTCGTCGCTTGGCGACAGGGAGAACTTTCTCAAGAACTCGCGATCGAACACATAGCGCGTGACCCTGGATGACTCCGCCCGCGAGTCTACCTCGAGGGTCACGATGCGATATTCGCCGTCAGATTCCCGAGAGATGGCCTCTGCCAAATTCGGTGATGTGGCAACGGGCTGAACCCTGCCGTGCTTTGGGCAAATGATGGGGCTGCTCATCGGACGCCTCGAATCTTCGTAGCCGACAAAACCCTCGCCTCCAAGCATCCGGCGTCCGACCGCTTTAGCGGATGAGCGTCCGCTCAGCTCGACGAGTTGACGACGCCGAGCCCGGCCCCATTGTTGGCGAGCTCGGCGATGGTGAAGACCAGGCGGGTGGGCTCGACGGGCTTCGACATGTGGCGGTGGAAGCCGGCGGAGAGGGCTTGTTGGCGGTCTTCTTCGCGGGCGTAGGCGGTGAGCGCTATCGCGGGCACGGTGCCGCCTTCCTTGGCGGAGCGTGCCCGTAGGCGCTTGATGAACGTCAGGCCGTCGTAGCCGGGCATGGCGATGTCGCTGACGATCACCATCGGCATGTCGCCGGCTTCGATCGCCTGGAAAGCCTCGGGGACCGAGCCGCAGGCCGTGACGCTCGCGCCGGCGCGCTCGATGACCGCGGTGATGAGCTCGCGGCTGTCGACCTCGTCCTCGACGACGAGCACGTGGACGCCTTGGAGCGATGCCCGATCGACCGAGCCTTCGTGCACGGCGCGGCGTTGTTCGCGGTCCGCGCGGCCGCCGACCTCGAGGATCGGCAACGTCAGCGTGAAGGTCGAGCCCAGGCCCTCGCCGGCGCTCTCGGCGGCGACCTGGCCGCCGTGCAGCTCGATGATGTGGCGGACGATGGTGAGACCCAGGCCGAGGCCGCCGTGGGCGCGCGTGCTCGAGCTGTCGGCTTGGCTGAAGCGGTCGAACACGTACGGCAGGAACGAGCGCGCGATGCCCGTGCCGGTGTCGGTGACCGACAGCTGCACCGCGGCGCCGACGCGGCGCACGCCGACCATGATCCGGCCGCCGGTGGGCGTGAACTTCATGGCGTTCGAGAGGAGGTTGCCGACGGCTTGCTGCAGGCGGTCCGCGTCAGCGTACACCGAGAGGCCCTCGCTCTCGATGTCGAGGCTCAAGTGCTGCGAGCGGGCGGCGGCGGTGGGGCGGGCGGCTTCGACGGCGCTCTGCACCAGCTGCGGCAACGCCAAGGCCTCGCGCTGGATCGTCAGCTTGCCCGTGCGGATGCGTGAGACGTCGAGCAAGTCGTCGATGAGCTTGGTTTGCGCGCGGGTGTTGCGGCTGATGACGTCGAGGCCGTGGGTGAGCTTCTGCGCCGCGACTTGTGGCTCGCGCAGCAGCTGCGTCCAGCCCATGATGGCGGTGAGCGGCGTGCGTAGCTCGTGCGAGAGCGTCGCCAGAAACTCGTCCTTGATGCGGTTGACCTCGGACTCGCGGGCGAGCAGGGCGTTCTCGATGGAGATGGACGCGAACTGCGCGAGCTGCACCAGCAAGGCTTCGTCGTCGTCGACGAGCGTGCCCTCGTGTTTGTGCACGACTTGCAGGACGCCGATGTTGTGGCCGTCACGGCTGGTGAAGGGCGCCGCGAGCCACCCTCCCAGTGAGAGGCTCCCGTCGTCCGTCATCTCGTGGGTGAGATGCGCCGCCAGCTCCTCCGACGACATACGCCGCGGCTTGTTGAGCTCGCGCACGCTGCGCGTCAGCACGTCCAACGCTTCGTTCAAGCGCTCCGAGTCGATGGCCAGGCCGTCATCGGCGAGCGACACGACCTCGTTCACCGACTCGAGCTTCAAGTCGGCCGAGACCTGCGCCACCGCGATCTCGGTGCCGACGATGTCGCGCGCCGCGTCGGCGACCACGGTGAGCGTCTGCTCCAGCGTCAGCGCGCGGTTGATGGCGAGCGATGCCGCCGCGAGCTTGTGCAGCTGCGTCGCGCGCCGCTCGAGCGACTCGGCCTGGCGGCGCACTTGGCGGTTCTTGCGGAAGAGATCGACGAACACGCCGACCTTGGTGCGCAGCACGTCGGGAATGACCGGTTGGACGATGAAGTCGACCGCGCCGAGCTCGTAGCCGTGCGCCGCGTGCATCTCGTCCGCGAAAGCGGTGACGAAGATGATGGGTGTCTGGTCGAAGCTCTTGCGCTGACGGATGAGCTCGGCGGTCTCGAAGCCGTCCATGCCCGGCATGTTGATGTCGAGGATGATGACGGCGAATTCGCCTTGCATGAGACAGCGCAACGCCTCGCGGCCGGAGCTCGCGCGCACCAGGCGCTGCCCCAGGCTCTCGAGGACGGTCTCGAGCGCGAGCAACTTCTCGGGACTGTCGTCGACGAGCAGGATACTCGCGCTCTCCTCGTTGCCCATGTCGTCCTCGGTCTCTCCCATGCGGGACCTACCGGTACAACCAGGCTCGCAGCACGGCGAGCAGGACTTCGGTATCGACGGGCTTGGAGACGTAGTCGGAGGCGCCCGCCTCCAGGCATTTCTCGCGGTCACCTTTCATTGCTTTGGCGGTCAACGCGATGATCGGCAGGGAGCGCAGCCGTCCGATTTTGCGGATGGTGCGCATGGTGTCGTAGCCGTCCATCTCCGGCATCATGATGTCCATCAAAACGGCGTCGACGTCCCGCTCGCTCTGGAGGATGTCGATGGCTTGACGGCCGTTCTCGGCGGCCAACAGCTTCATGGCGTGGGGCTCGAGCACGGTGCCCAGCGCGAAGATGTTGCGGACGTCGTCGTCGACGATCAGCACCTTCTTGTTGTTGAGCACGGCGCGTGAGTTACGCATGCCCTCGAGGAGCTTGCGGGTCTCCTCCGGCAGCTGAGCGCTGCGTAAGTGCAAGAACAACACGCTCTCGTCGATCAGGCGCTCCATCGAGCGCGCCTCGCGGACGATGGCGGTCTCCTTCAGGCGCTTCAGGTAGATCTCGCCCTTGCGGGTGAGATTTCCAGCGACGAAGGCCACGACCGGCATGTCGGTGAGCTGCTGATCGCCGCGCATGCGCGCCACCAGCTCGAGCTCGCTCGCGTCACCATGGAGGTTCGCGAGCACGACGAGATCAGGCACCGGGTTGCGCATGGCATCGAGCGCCTGCTCGAAGCTCGCGGCGACGACGCTGACCGATTTGTCGAGCGCGCCTTCGATGGATCCCGTGACCTTGTCGTTCATGTCGCCCAGAACGACGACGCGGCGCGGCTGCGGATCGGTCGCGGCCTTCAGGCGGCTCAACACGTCGTCGAGCTGCGCGCGCTCGCGCACCGGCTTCACCAGGACTCCCGAGGCGCCCAAGCGCAGACCACGCTCGCGCTCCTCATCGGTGCTGATGATCTGCACCGGGATGTGACGCGTGTCGGGATGGCTCTTCAAGCGCTCGAGCACACGCCAGCCGTCCATGTCGGCGAGGTTGATGTCCAGGGTGATCGCGTCGGGCGGATTGTCGTGCGCCATGGCGACCGCGAGGGCGCCACGCGGTGCGACGCGCGTCCTGAAACCTCGCTCGCGCGCCGCTTCGCGCAGGAAGCTCGCGAACGCGGCGTCGTTCTCGACGATGAGCAACGAGCGGTCACCCTGTTTGTCTGCCTCGTCGATCTCCTCGCCGGTTTCGACGAGCTGCGTGGGCATCTCGGCTTCGCGCAGCGCCGGCGGCTCGGCACCGCGCGCGTCGCGCTGGAGCTCGACGGTCTTGCGCGGCGGGCGCTGCTGCACGAACTGCGACGGCAAGTACAACGTGAACTCGGAGCCGACGTCGGGCGTCGACTGCAGCTTGATCTCACCGCCGAGCAGGCGCGCGAGCTCGCGGCTGATGGCGAGACCGAGCCCCGTGCCGCCGTACTTGCGGCTGGTGGTGCCATCGGCCTGCTGGAACGCCTCGAAGATGATCTGCTGCTTCTCCGCCGGGATACCGATGCCGGTGTCCGCGACCGTGAACGCGATGACGGACTTGGCCTTGGCGAGCTGCTCGTTCTCCAACGACCAGCCGCTCTTCACCTCCTGGATGCTGAAGCTGACGCGGCCGCGCTCGGTGAACTTGAAGGCGTTCGACAGGAGGTTCTTCAAGACCTGCTGCAGGCGCTTGGCGTCGGTCTGCACCGCGCGTGGCATGGTGAGATCACGGTCGATCTCGAACGACAGCTTCTTGCTGTCCGCCACGTGACGGAAGGTGCGGTCGACGTAGTCCATGAGGTCCGAGAGCGCGACGTCGCCGACGTCCACCACGACGGTGCCGGACTCGATCTTCGAGAGGTCGAGGATGTCGTTGATGAGCGACAAGAGATCGGTGCCGGAGCCGTGGATGGTCTTCAGGAACTCCATCTGGCGTTCGGTGAGGTTCTTCTCGTTGTTCTTCGAGAGGTGATCGCTCAGGATGAGCAGCGAGTTCAGCGGCGTGCGCAGCTCGTGCGACATGTTCGCCAGGAACTCCGACTTGTACTTCGAGGTGAGCGCCAGCTGGGTCGCCTTCTCCTCGAGCGCCTGACGCGCCTGCTCGACCTCGGAGTTCTTGCGCTCGACCTCGGCGTTCTGATCGGCCAAGAGCTTGGCCTTCTCCTCGAGCTGCGTGTTGGTCGACTGCAGCTCCATCTGCTGCGACTGGAGCTCGCGGGCGAGGGATTGTGACTGCTTGAGCAGATCCTCCGTACGCATGTTCGCTTCGATGGTGTTGAGCACGATGCCGATCGACTCGGTGAGCTGATCGAGGAACGCCAGGTGCGTGACGCTGAAGCGCTCGAACGAGGCGAGCTCGATGACCGCTTTGACGTTCGACTCGAAGAGCACCGGCAGGACGATGATGTTCGCCGGTGACGATTCGCCCAGGCCGCTCGAGACGGTGATGTAGTCGTTGGGCACGTTGGCGAGCAGGATCTTCTCCTTCTCCAAGGCGCACTGACCCACCAGGCCTTCACCCAGCTTGAAGACGTTGTCGACGTTCTTGCGCGAGCGGTAGGCGTAGCTCGCGAGCAGGCGCAGCATGGTCTCGCCGCGGCCGTCGGTCGCCGGATCGATGATGTAGAAGACGCCTTGCTGGGCGCCGACGACGGGCGCGAGCTCCGAGAGGATGAGCTTACCGACGGTGAGCAGGTCCTTCTGACCCTGGAGCATGCGGCTGAACTTCGCGAGGTTGGTCTTCAGCCAGTCCTGCTCGTTGGTCTTGACCGTGGTGTCCTTGAGATTGCGGATCATCTCATTGACGTTGTCTTTCAAGGCGGCGAGCTCGCCCTGTGCGTCCACTTTGATGGACCGGGTGAGGTCGCCCTTGGTGACCGCGGTCGCGACTTCGCCGATGGCGCGCACCTGCGTGGTGAGGTTCGCGGCGAGGCGGTTGACGTTCTCGGTGAGATCCTTCCAGGTGCCCGCGGCGCCCGGGACGTTCGCCTGGCCGCCGAGCTTGCCTTCGACGCCGACCTCGCGCGCCACCGTGGTGACCTGGTCCGCGAAGGTCGCGAGCGTGTCGATCATGCTGTTGATGGTGCTCGCGAGCGACGCAATCTCGCCCTTGGCTTCCATCGAGAACTTCTGGCGCAAATCGCCGTTCGCTACAGCGGTCACGACGCGCGCGATGCCGCGCACCTGGTTCGTGAGGTTGCCCGCCATGAAGTTGACGTTGTCGGTCAAGTCCTTCCAGACGCCGCCGACGCCGCGCACGTCCGCCTGGCCGCCGAGCTTGCCTTCGGTGCCGACCTCGCGGGCGACGCGGGTGACTTCGCTCGCGAACGAGTTGAGCTGATCGACCATGACGTTGATGGTGCTCTTGAGCTCGAGCATCTCGCCGCGCACGTCGACGGTGATCTTCTTCGACAAGTCGCCGTTGGCGACCGCCGTCGTGACTTGTGCGACATTGCGGACCTGCGACGTGAGGTTGCCGGCCATGAAGTTGACGTTGTCGGTCAGATCCTTCCAGACGCCACCGACGTCGCGGACCATCGCTTGGCCGCCGAGCTTGCCGTCGGTGCCGACCTCGCGGGCGACGCGCGTCACCTCCGCGGCGAACGAGCGCAGCTGATCGACCATCGTGTTGATGGTGTCCTTGAGCTCGAGCATCTCGCCGCGCACGTCGACGGTGATCTTCTTCGAGAGGTTGCCGTTCGCGACGGCCGTGGTGACGGTCGCGATGTTGCGCACTTGGCCCGTGAGGTTGCCGGCCATCGAGTTGACGGAGTCGGTGAGATCCTTCCAGACGCCGGCGACGCCCGAGACCTGCGCCTGGCCGCCGAGCTTGCCCTCGGTGCCGACCTCGCGCGCCACGCGGGTGACCTCCGCCGCGAACGAGTTGAGCTGGTCCACCATGACGTTGATGGTGTTCTTCATCTGCAGCATCTCGCCGCGGACGTCGACGGTGATCTTCTTCGAGAGGTCGCCGCTCGCGACCGCCGTGGTGACCGTGGCGATGTTGCGGACCTGCGAGGTGAGGTTACCGGCCATCGAGTTGACGTTGTCGGTCAGCTCCTTCCAGGTGCCGGCGACGCCCTTGACGTGCGCCTGGCCGCCGAGCTTGCCCTCGGTGCCGACCTCGCGGGCGACGCGCGTCACCTCCGCGGCGAACGACGAGAGCTGATCGACCATCGTGTTGATGGTGTTCTTGAGCTCGAGGATCTCGCCGCGCACGTCGACGGTGATCTTCTTCGAGAGGTCGCCGCCAGCGACGGCCGTGGTGACCGCCGCGACGTTGCGCACCTGCGCGGTGAGGTCCGCGGCCATGTTGTTGACGGAGTTCGTGAGATCCTTCCAGGTGCCGGCGACACCACGCACGTCGGCTTGGCCACCCAGCTTGCCTTCGGTGCCGACCTCGCGGGCGACGCGCGTCACCTCCGAAGCGAACGAGTTGAGCTGATCGACCATGGTGTTGATGGTCGCCTTGAGCTCCAGGATCTCGCCCTTGGCGTCGGCGGTGATCTACTTCGAGAGATCGCCGTTCGCGACCGCCTTGGTCACGTCGACGATGTTGCGCATCTGGCTCGTGAGGTTGCCGGCCATCGAGTTGACGGAGTCGGTGAGGTCCTTCCAGGTGCCGCCGACGCCCTTGACGTGCGCCTGGCCGCCGAGCTTGCCCTCGGTGCCGACCTCGCGGGCAACGCGCGTCACCTCCGCGGCGAACGAGTTGAGCTGGTCGACCATCGTGTTGATGGTGTCCTTGAGCTCGCCGAACTCACCGCGGACGTCGACGGTGATCTTCTTCGACAAGTCACCGCTCGCGACCGCCGTGGTCACCTGTGCGATATTGCGGACCTGCGAGGTGAGGTTGCCGGCCATCGAGTTGACGGAGTCGGTGAGCTCCTTCCAGGTGCCGGCGACGCCCTTGGCCTTCGCTTGGCCGCCGAGCTTACCGTCGGTGCCGACCTCGCGGGCGACGCGCGTCACCTCCGCGGAGAAGCTCGCGAGCTGGTCGACCATCGTGTTGACGATGCGGGCGGTCTTCAAGAACTCGCCCTCGAGCGGGCGGCCGTCGATCTCGAGCGACATGCTCTGCGTGAGATCGCCGCGGGCAACCGCGCCGATGACGCGCGCCATCTCGCTCGTGGGATGCACGAGATCGCCGACGAGCTCGTTCATCGCGTGCAACGATCCGGCCCAAGCGCCGCGTACCTCCCCCAGGTACGCGCGCTGGGAGATGCGGCCTTCCTTGCCGACGACGCGCGCCAAGCGCTGCAGCTCGCCGAACAAGCGCTCGTTGAGGTCGGCGACCTCGTTGAATGCCTCGGCAATCTTGCCGTCGAGACCCGTCAGGTGTCCGGTAAGGCGGACACTGAACTCACCACGGCGGAGGGCGCCGAGCCCTTGGAGGATGAGGCGCTTGTCGAGGCCGTCGGCATCGGTGCCGAGCTCGGCGTCGCGCGGAGCGCCGCGCCGCTCGATGCGTGGGCGAGCTCTGTCGGTGCCGTGCGTGGCCGCGTCGGCCTCGAGCTTTTCACCGTTCTTCGCTTCGGCATTCTTGGGCTCGGCGGTTCGCTTGCGGCGCGATGAGCTCGAACCGTCGATGGGGGTGCTCGTCATAGGGGCCTCGTGAAGATGAGACCACTCGCGAGCAAGAACCGCGCCCACGTTAACCCTCGAAGATGTCCAATGATTTCCCGGCCGGGAGCTTATTTAGGCGCACGCACACAGGGGGGCGGTGGACGCGAAATGGGGCACGGGGGAATTACGCCACACGGCTCTGACCCACCTTTGGCTACCTCCGCGATTTCATTGGGGGCTTGGGGGGATGCTCAAGCGATCGTGCCCTTGCCCGCCAATATGGACGGAGGAGGAGTAATTGGACCCACTTTGGGGAGCTCCACGGGCTTGGGCAACGCGGCGACTTCGCGGACTTCGCGGCCGAGGAGCCGTTGAAGCGGACCGCTCGTGGCGCGGGCGGCGGCCTGCGGCGAGACGAGAACGACGGTGAGCTTGTTCTCATAGGTATGCCGCGCGACCGCCGCGAGCGGCAGCCCGGGCTCGGAGCGCAGCCGCTCGATGAACTTCTGGCGGACGCACCGGATGAAGCTCTCGGTGTAGACGAGGCTCTCGAAGCCGGGGAAACGCTTGAAGAGCGCGTGCCTGATCGTGTTGTCGTTGAACGCCTCGATCAGGACCGGGTGCTGAATGCGATAGCCGAACCACCACTGCGCGAGCCTCTTGTCGAGATACTCGGATACGTAGCACTCGCCGAAGCTGAAAGAGCTGTTGTTGTAGACCGACACACCCGAGTCCTTGAGCGTTTGAATGCGCCTGCGGATGTCGCGAACGCCTTGCTCGATGACTTCCTTGGCGACGCCACGCAGCGCCACGATCTGCTCGGCGCTCACGCCTTGACGCAGGCCCATCTGCTCTGCTGAAACGTCCAGGCGCTTCGCGTCTTCATCGCGCAAGGCGCGCGTGACGGCGTCCAGGTTGGCGATGTCGGACTTGCCTTCCCGCTCGGCGGCTTGGGCGGCGAACTCGGGGTCGCGATAGACGACGCGCGAGGGCGTGCCATCGGCGGTCTGCTCGATGCCGATGAGCGTGAACCCGTCACGCTTGACCACGTCGGCGAGCTGCTCGACGACGCGCTGGGCGATGACCTTGATGTCTGGCCGGTTGGGGACCGGCTGCTCGGCGGTCTTCGCGAAGACGCGATCGAGGCGGGTGCTCAGCTCGCCATTGGTGAACACGTCGAGCTCGCCGGCGAACTTCACCTCTTCGCCTCTGAAGAGGATCCGTTTGCGATAGGGGATCTGGTCGACGGCCTGCATGTGGGTCTGGCGGCTGGTCATGATCGTGTCGGCATCGACGACCATCTCGGCGACGAGGGCCTTGGCCGCGTCGAGGTCGGCTCTGGTGCCCACCTTGAAGCCATATTCCGCAAGCTTTTCAGTGAAGTCGAAGTTGCGTACGGCCGCCTGAGCGCGGATATCGTTCACTTTGAGCATGCCGGGATATCGGCAGAGCGGCCCCGCGCGTGCCCTCATGCAAGCATGCTGCCGTGTCAGGCCTCTGGTACCCTTCATCCCACCATGGTCACCCTCGCCGGCAGCTACCGGTGGAACTCCGAAAGCTCCTGCCGCACCCTCGACGGGACGGCTTTCGTGTTGCTCGGCAACCGGATGGTGAGCCTCAACGAGGTCGGGACGTTCCTCTGGGAGCGCCTGGAGCGCGGAGCCGAGCTCGAGCAGCTGGTCCGCGCCGTCGTGGACGCCTTCGAGACCACCCACGCGCAGGCGAGCGCCGACACCGCGGCGTTCGTGAGCCGCCTGGTCGGTGAAGCCATGCTGGTGCCCTGTTGACTGGCCGGCTCGGTCGGCTCGCCTGGCTTGGGCTTCTGTCCGCTTGGGCGTGCACAGGCGAAGTCGTGGTGGACGAGCAGCTCGCCGTCAGCATCACCTCACCGGCCGACGGCGCGGTGATCCGCCGTGATGATGATGTCGGCGCGGCCGCTGGCATCCAGGTGGACGTGGTGGTCCGCGCGGAGGGCGTGCGCGACGGCACCGCGATCGTGATCGACACCTCCGCCAATCCGGTCGCGCTCGACTCGGCGCTCGTCGAGGACGGCGAAGCGGTGTTCAGCGCCTTCACGCTGCCGCGTGGCGAGATTACCCTGCACGCCGCGACCGCGACGTGTCACACGCCCGAGTGCTTTGCAAGCGTCGCCCTCACCGTGGTCGACAGCGACGCCGTGGTGACCATCGCGAAGCCCACCGAGGGAGAGGTCGTCCCAGCTGGCGACGTCGAGCTCTCGGTGGTCCGCGAAAGCGGTGCGCCTCCGCGGGGCTGCCGCATCGATGTCGATGGCCGCGGCATCGGCAACTTCGTCTGGGAGGACCAGGCGCGACCTCTGACCGTCGCGTCGTCGCTCCCGGCTGGCGAGCACACGGTGCAGGCGTTCTGCGCCGAAGGGTTGGACGTCGTTCCGACGCAGCGCGTGACGTTCTCCGTGGGAGGCGTGACGGCGGAGAGCATCGCCTTCAGCGCCGTGCAGCCGCTCTTCACGCGCGCCCACGGCGACGTCGTGGGCGCGCGCCTCGTCACCAAGCCGGGCTTTGGCGTCATCGCATCGGTCAGCGGCGGCCGCGGGGGAACGGTCGTTCTCGCGCACTATGCCGCCGCGAGTGGGGGAGCGCCTTTCGCATCGGTCAGCCGCGTGCTCGGAGAAGGTGAGCATGACGCCGCCTTCGAGGAGCTCGTCTTGCCGCAGGGCGTCTCCTACGTCGAAGCCGTCTACACCGACGTCGCGGGCAACGTCGCGTCCACCCCGCGCCAGAAGCTCGTCGCCGACTTCATTGGGCCGACGCTCGTCCTTGGCGTGCGCACCGCGGCCGGCGCCGCGCAGGACTGCGACTCCGCCGCCACGGCTTGCCTCGCGGACACGCGTGAGCTCGACGCCGGCCGCATCGGGCTCGACCGCGCCGCGAGCGATGCCGTGTGTGCTTTTGGTCCGTGCAGCGCGCTCGGCACCGACCTCGTCTTCAGCCTCGCGGATTGCGTGAACAGCGATCCGTCGAGTGAGACCTGCCCGGTCACCATCCGTCTGCAATCGCGTAAAATAGGCGACACCGCTTGGGCGGACGTCTTTGGTGGCGCTTTCGGCAGCGGCGACACGCCTGATTCCCCCATGCCCGCCGATCCGCGCTTCGACCCCGCGGTGACGCGCGAGCTGCGCCTCGTCACCGAGGACAGCAACGGCAATACGGGCGTTTCGAACAGCGTCTTCCTCATGCTCAACTTCAGCGGCTCCCGCATCGACGAGGTGGAGCGGCTCGACGCGGCGCTCGCCCCCACCGGTGATGCGCTCACCGACGACCGCTATTACGGTATCGCGGAGAGCATAATCGACCCGGCCTCGGGCGAGCTGCAGACGAGCTTCCGGGTGCGCCTCACCGCTTACGACGTGACGCCAACCTCGGTGCGGCTCGCGGTCGACAGCGCCTCCGGCGGCAGCGCTTACGAGGTTCCGGTGATCGGCGGCGCCATCGCCGACTTCGTTGGCGTGGCCTTCGCGGTCGCGACCGATCCCGCGCATCCCACGACCAACACGGTCACCGTGCAGGTGATGTGTGGACCCGACCCATGCGGTCAGCGAGCCTACGCTGGCGTCGTCGCCGACATCGAGGCGCCCACTTACGAATTCTCGCGCTGCTCGCTCTGCGATAACGGAGTGCCGCTGGTGTCGAGCGCCTGCCCCGCGGCGTGCGCCGGGCCGGATGGTGACCCGGGCGCGAACATCGCGGGGGCCGGTCATCCCGCGATCTGGAACATCGCGCGTGACCTGGACCACGACGGCGGCAACGGCTTCGACGCGCGGCCCATCGTCGTGCGCATGAGCGGCGTCGAGGAGGGGAGCGTCATTCGCCTCGTCACCGATCTCGGCTCGCTGGGGAACGCCACCGCGAGCGCCACGGGCTGTCCCGGTGCCGCGACTTGCAGCGCCGCTTTCCCGGACCTCACTGCCTCGCACCTGCCGGGCTCCGAGGCGCGCCGCATCAGCGTCAGCTTCACCGACCGCGCGGGCAACGTCGCGGTGCCCAAGGCCGCGCGCATCGACGCAAACCACGAGAGCATCTACGCGCGCACCGACGTCATCGCGCCGCGTGGCGTGGCGGCCGACGTGTGCATCGGCGAGTCGACGGGCTCCGATGCCGCGTCCGTCGAGGCCGGCACGTGCGCCGCCGTGTGCGCCGAGACAGGTGTCTGCAATCGCACCCAGGCGGCCGCGACCTTGAGCTGGAGCGCGCCAGGCGACGACGACGACGCGGGCACCGTGACCGGATATTTCATCGGCGTCGCGGCGCTGGGCATCGACTACGCTGGTGCCGTCTACACGGACTGCGCGCAGCTCGCGTCGGGCGTGGCTGGCTACGAGCGGGTGGCTTCGTTGCTCACGCCGCCGCGCACGGGTGGCGCCGCCGAGCACCTGGCGCTGAGCGGTCTGTACCCGCACCGCGACTACTGCGTGGTCGTGGCCGCGACCGATGACGCCGGTAACGAGGGACCACGCACCGTCGTCACGCGCCGCAAGATCCCGCTCGTGACCGTGCCCACCCGCCAGCCGTTCGATGGTGTCGTCCGCGATGACGCACAGCCTGCCGGCGCCTTTCGTAGCGAGCCCGCCGCGCCTCGCGACTACGGCGCGTTCGCGACGAGCCTCCCGGACCTCGACGCCGACGGCCGCGACGACTTCGCGATCACCCAGCTCACCTCGGGGAGCGTGCAGCTCTTCCTGTCGGGCTCGGCCGGCGGCGCCTTCGCGCCCGCGGTCACCATCAACGCGCCCGCAATCGCCTATAGCGGCTCGTTCGGCGCGGCGGTCGCGGGTGGCGACTTCGACGGCGACGGTCTCCATGACCTGGTGATCTGCGATCCCACGCTCACGACCACCGGCTTTGCGGAGGCGGGCGCCCGCGGCGGCGCGCTCTTCCTCTACTATGGCGTGCTCGGTAGCGGCATCGCCCGCGACGTCAACACGACGACGCCTCAGGTTCCTTCGCTCCACCCGGATGTGAGCTTGCTCGGCGCGGCGGGGCAGGAGCTCTGCGCCAATCTCCACATCGCGGACGTCGACGGTGACGCGCGCGCCGACCTGGTCGCGACGACCAGTGCCGCAAGCAACGCGGCGCGTGGTTACATCATCGCTGGCGGTGACCGGGCGCGCTTCGCCGGTGGTGCCGCGTACTTCGACGTCACCACGGATCCCGACGCGGTGCTCCTCGCGGCTCCCGGCGCCGCCGCGTTTCCGCACCGCCTCGCCGTCGGTGACTTCGACGCGGACGGCCAAGACGAGACCGTGATCTCGGACGCGGACCATCTCTACGTCTACGACGCCGCGAGCCTCACGAGCACTCTCACGCTCACGCCCGGGGTTGGCTTTGGCAACGCGCTCGCGGCCGTGCGCTCGCCAGGCGGTGCCACGGGTGACTGGCTGCTCGTCGGCACCACGGATGATCGCGTCGTCGTGCTGGCGCCCGGCTTCACGTCGGCATCTTCACCGCTCGACCCGGCCGCCTATGCGACCCTCGACGGCACGGACTGGAGCGGAGCGCCCGCGGCGCGCTTTGGCCGGTCGCTCGCGAGCCTCGGTAATTTCGACGACTTCACCGGGGCGGACATCGCCGTCGGCCCGGGGGCGGCCGAGAGCGGCGGGCCGTACGCCACCTTCGTCTATTCGTTCGATGAGACCACGGGCGCCTTCGAGAAGCGGGCGATTCTCCAGGGCGGAGCGGGCTTCGGCGGCGCGCTCGTGGGCGTGCGTGCCTATGAGCCTGGCTCGCAGCTTGGCCGCGGCCAGCTCCTCGTCGTGCAACGCTTCGCGGCGCGTCTCTTCATGTTCCGCTGAGCGTGGTGTTGCGGTGTGGGTACGCGATGGTTGGCTCGATCTGAAGTCTGCTCCCGTCCTAGATTCGTCACCATGACACCCGAGCTCGACTACAAGCTGCTCTTCGAAGAGTCGCCCGAGGTCCTCCTCGTGTTGTTGCCGGACGCGCCGCGCTACACCCAGGTCGCCGCGACGCGTGCCCGCTACGAAGCGACCATGACCACGCCCGAGCAGTGCATTGGCGCTGGCCTCTTCGAGAGCTTCCCCGACAACCCCGACGACCCCGCCGCCTCGGGTATGAGCAACCTGCGCGCCTCGCTCGACCGCGTCGTCGCCACCAAGAAGGCGGACGCCATGGCGGTGCAGCGCTACGACATCCGCCGGCCCGATGGGAGCTACGAAGCGCGCTACTGGAGCCCGCGCAATCTCCCGGTTCTGGGCCCCGACGGCGGCATCCAGTGCATTTTTCATATCGTCACCGACGTGACCGAGCTGGTGCGCGCGAGCGAGGCGAGCGCCGTGCTCGAAGGCAAAGCCAGCGCCATGGAGCGCGACATCGTGCAGCGCAGCGCCGAGCTCTCGGCCGCGATTGGCGAGCTACGCCGCGCCAACGACCGCCTCGGCGAGCTCGACCGCGCCAAGAACGTTTTCTTCAGCAACGTGAGCCACGAGCTGCGGACACCGCTCACGCTCATGTTGGGGCCCCTCGAGGACGCGCTCGCGGACACAGCCATCACCAAGGAGAATCGCGAGCGCCTGCGTTTTGCGCACGACAACGCCTTGCGTCTGCTGCGCTTGGTGAACGCGTTGCTCGACTTCTCGCGCCTGCAGGCTGGCCGCCTGACCGCGAGCTTCGCGCCGCTCGACATCGGCACGGTCACGGGCGAGCTCGCCGGCATGTTCCAGTCGGCGGCGCAGAAGGCGCGCCTCGCGCTCGTCGTCGATTGTCCGCCATTGCGGAGTCGCGTCTGGGTCGACCGGGACTTCTGGGAGAAGATCGTCTCGAACCTCGTGTCGAACGCCCTCAAGTATACCCACCAAGGCGAGATCGTGGTGCGTTGTCAGGAGGAGTCGACGCGCGTCGTGGTGACCGTGTCGGACACCGGCATTGGTATTCCTCGCGGCGCGCTGCCGCGCATCTTCGAGCGCTTTTATCGCATCGAAGGCGCGGCTGGCCGCACGCACGAGGGCACGGGCATCGGCTTGTCGCTGGTGCGCGAGCTCGTCGAGCTGCACGGCGGCAAGGTGAGCGTCACGAGCGAGCTCGGCAAAGGCACGAGCTTTCACGTCGAGATCCCCAAGGGCTTCTCGCACTTGCCGGCGGAGAACGTGCTGCACACCGCGGTGGCGCCTGGCTTGCTGCGGGACACGCGCACGCAGACCGCCGAGGCCGGCCGCTGGATGCTGGATGTCGCGCTCACCGAGCTTCCTGCTCCCGGAGAGACCGGCGGGCCGCGGCCCTATGTGCTCGTCGTGGACGACAACGCCGACCTGCGCGCCTACATCGAAGGGCTGCTCGCGCCGCGCTACGAGGTGACCGCGGTCGCGGACGGCCAGGCCGCGCTCGAGGCCATCGGCCAGCGCTTGCCGGACCTCGTGGTGAGCGACGTCATGATGCCGAAGCTCGATGGTATCGGGCTCGTGAAGGCGTTGCGGGCGGAGCCAACGACGGCCTCGCTCCCGGTCATCTTGCTGTCGGCGCGCGTCGGCGAGCAATCGGCCGTCGAGGGGCTCGACGCCGGTGCCGACGACTACGTGGCGAAGCCGTTCACCGCGCGCGAGCTGCTGGCGCGCGTGCGCACGCACATCGACCTCGCCGCCAAGCGCGAGGCGTGGGTGCAAGAGCTCACGCGCATCAACAAGGAGCTCGACGCCTTCGCCTCCTCGGTGTCGCACGACCTGCGCACGCCCGCCGGCCACGTCAAAGGCTTCGCCGAGCTGCTCCGTGAGGATCCGCAGTCGAAGCTCTCGGAGCGCGGCGCGGCCTACCTCGGACACATCGAGGCCGCGTCCAAGCAGATGCTCGCGCTCATCGAGCATCTGCTGCGCTTGGCGCGCCTGTCGCGGCAGCCGCTCGAGCGGACACCGACCGATCTCTCGTCGCTCGCCAGCGACATCGCGAGTGTCCACCGCCACAACGCCAAGGGCGGCGACGTCGAGGTGAAGATCCAGCCGCGGCTGCAATGCGCGTGCGACCCGGGGCTCGTTTACGTCGTGCTCGATAATTTGATCGGCAACGCCTTCAAGTACTCTTCGAAGCGCGACGTGGCGCACATCGAAGTGGGCGGCGAGAGGAACGGCGACGGCATGACGTTCTTCGTACGCGATGACGGAGTGGGGTTCGACGCCGCGCGGGCGAGCAAGCTCTTCATGCCGTTCGCGCGCATGCACACCCAGGAGGAGTTCCCAGGCACCGGTATCGGGCTCGCTACGGCGCAGCGTGTCATCGAGCGACACGGTGGAAAGATCTGGGCAAAGAGCAGCGTTGGCCAAGGCGCCACGTTCTATTTCACGCTCGGACCGAAATAGAGAAACCAGTGGTGTGGAGCGGCGTAGCACTGATCGATGTCGGTGCAGCCCGCCACTGCCAGCCCGCTCCCACGGCCGCGTGGTGATGCCGAGCCACCGCGCGTGCCGCCTCGGGCGAAATCACCCCGTGGCGTCCCCGCGCCTGCCGACGTGCAGCCAACGCGTGTCATTCCCGCGCCTACCGACGTGCGTCCACCGCGCGCCGTGCCCCCACCCAGCGACGTGCGGCCACCGGATGCCGTTCCGATAGCGCCTCGAGCGCAGCCGCCCGCTCCCAATGCACCACCTGCTCCACGGGGCGCGGCTCCCGAGGGTCTGCCGCCGGGTCTGCCCACCGAAGCGGTTCGCGCGGCAGTCGACGCGACCCAGCGCCAGGCGGACAAGCTCGACAAGCTCCACACCGGCGGAGTCGAGGTGACGGCGCAGCCCGTTGGCTCGCCCACCGCCCGCACCACGCGCGCGCTCACCCTCCGCGCTCTCGCGAGCACGGTGCATGCAATCCCCGAAGACCGGGTTGGCGCCGGTGAGCTCGAAGTGACGCGTGGCGCCTTGCCACCCGGCACCGTGAACGACCCCACCGCGACGATCCCCAGCGGCACGCCCATTCACCTGGGCGTGACGCCCATCGGTGTCGGTCTCGAGCGTGACCAGCTCGACCGCGTGCGAGCATTGACCAGCACGCCAGAGACTCAGCGCGCGCTCGGCGTTCGCGACCCGGTAGCGCTCCAGCAGGCGATCACCGCGCGTCAGGCCGAGCTCGATCGCGTCACCCAAGCGCTCCAGCAGCGCGCCCGTCTCGGCGAGACCGACGCGACCGCGCGGTTGCTCGCGCGCAACGGTCAAACGCAGGCCATCGCCACCGCCTACGAGCGTCTCGAGCGTGACGTCCAGAACGACCCGCGGCTCACCGCGGCGCTGCGCCTGTCGCGCGCCGAGGTCTTCACGCAGGCCGCGATCACGCACAGGGACGCCGAGCGGCCGGAGCAAGCGCTCGATGCTCTGCGCCGCGCTGACGATGACCTCACCAAGCTCGGTGACGCCACACCCCGCGAGCACCTGGCGGGGGTGGAGATCATGCGCGCCCGCGTCGCCGAGGAGCGCGCCGACGTGCTGGCGCGGCAGCCGCTCGTCGACCGCGCCTACCAGGACCCGGGTTACTCCGAGCTCGCGATCGCGCCGGCGCCTCGCTCACAAGGTGTGCTCGCGAACGAGCGCGTCGGCGAGATTGATGCGGCCACGCGAGAGGCCCGCGAGCGCCTGCAACGCCTGGCGCTCGAGCATCCCGCGCAGGTTGCCGTGGTGAAGGCCGCCATCGAGCGCCTGGAGCAGCGCACCCGGGAGCTGTCGGCCGACGTCTTGGCGCGCGGCGGCGAGCACCAGCGTGTCGCCGACATCTACTTGCCGCCGAGCCTCCGCGACCTCGCGCCGGTTCTCACACCCGACGGCTCGCGGCGGCTCGACGCCAACGGCATCGAGCGCGACATCGTGAGCGGTGTCGTGCATGGCAGCACGGCCGTGGGCGAGCTCACTCCATCGCGCCTGCGCGCGGCCGTCGACCGCATCAACGGCGCGACACCCGAGGAGCGCCGCAAAGCCATCGACGCGCTCGTGGCCATTGGCTTCACGCATGCGCGGGTCGGCGATACCGGCCACTTGAACGCCGTGCGGCAAGTGCTCGCCGAGGTTGAACGCAATGGCGGACAAGATGCGCCTATCCGCCGGCGCATGCTCGAGGCCGCCGTGCACGAGCGCACCAAGAGCTTCACGGCTGCGGACACGGTGCTGCGTGACACCATCACGGCGACGCGCGAGCTGCCGGTGGGGGTCGAGCGTCAGACGCTCGAGAGCGCGGCGTTGCTGGCGCGCGCCGGCGTTCTGCGCCGTGGCGCCCTCGAGAGCGACGACGACGCCGTCAAGGCGCGCAGCACCCAACAGCTGCGCGTCTTACGCGAAGATCTGACCCGCGCGCCTGGTCCGCTGTCGCGCACGCAGGTCGCGTCGCTCGCGCTCATGGAAGCCGACACCTATCTGCGCGCCGGTGATCCACGCGCGGCGCGCACGACTCTGGCGTCGCTCGAAGCGTTTGGCGACGTGCCCTGGGCGCGTGACGCCGCGGCGGCGTTCCGCCGTGACAACACCGACGCTGGTTTGTGGGCGGCGTTGAAGGTCGGCTTGCGCGCGACCAATAGCGGCAACCTCCTCGTGGACGTCGGCGTGCCGCTCGGCGCCGCGGCCATCGGCGCGGTCGGCGGTGCTTTCGTGGGCGGGCCCGTCGGCGCGGGGATCGGCTTCATCGGCGGCTCGATCGTCGGTGTCTTGGGCACGCGCGGCTACAACGCCCTGCAAGGCTGGGACAAGGTGCTGGCGGCGCGTGACACCGGCATGACGCACCTGCGCTGGCATGACGCGGCGTTCGATGCGGTGGCGCTCGGCGTCGACGTCTTCACCTCGGCCGCGCCACTACGCGGCGTCGCGCGCATCGGCACCGCGGGCATCACCGCCCTCGCGACGCGCACCGGCGCGGGGACCATCGATGCTCTCTTGACGGCCACGACGCGCCTCGGACCCGCGGCGGCCGCCGAGGCGCTCGAAGCCGAAGCGCGCAAAGTGCTCGCCGAGCAGTTCTTGAGCGCCACTGCACGCTTTGGCGGACGGACTCTGGCCGCGACGACGGCAGCTGCCGTGACGGTACCGCTGGCGCTGCAGTACGCCGCCATCGCACGTATGGCGGACGGACCGGAGAAGCGTCAGGCGCTGGATGATCTCAACCAGACGCTTCAGCGGACGGCGCTCTTGGCCACCGGGAACATACTCACCGCTGGAGCGACGTTCCGCATCGCCAACGCGCTGGGGCGTCGGGTGAGCCCGGCGGCTTTCGTGCCCACCGAGGCGCTGTCCAGCGAGGCGCTCCTGGCGGCCAATCCCAACTACTTGCGTCGCGACTTACCGTTGCGCACACCCGACGGTTTCGAGGCGCTCATCGATCAGGCCGGCACGCAATTCACTTGGATGCGCGGCGGAGTCCACGGTCCCCAGCAGCTCTACCCGGTCCACACCGCGAACCTCTTGGAGCTCAATCACGACCGCCTCTTCGGAGCGCCACCCCCACCAACCGCCCTGGAGATCTCCAACCGCTACAGAGACGAGCACCACATCCCGCCCGGCGTGCGCATCCCCGATCAGTACAGGGACGACAAATTCGCCGGCTCCGAGCACCTCATCATCGACCGCCGTAACGATCCCGAGCTGCGCGCGGATCTCGCGTTCGCGCGTGGGTTACGGCATCTCGCGCCGGAGCAGCGTATCCACGTAGTGCTCGACCACGTGCGCGCGCGCATGTCGCGTCCCAACGAGGACTTCTATCATCCCTGGAGGGACTGGCGCGGCGAGGCGCAGCCCCTCGAAGCACTCTATCGCGGACAAGACCTCGCGCTCGGTCATGTCTGCCGCATAGGGGCAGGCATCTGCCGTCACCGCGCCGCGCTGTTCAAAGCGATGGCCGACGAGGCGGGCCTGCGCGTCGGCATGCGACGCGGCTTCTACGTGGATGCGGACAACGCGCATTTCTTTCACGCGTGGAACACCTGGATCACGCCGGCCGGCGAGCTGCGCGTCATCGAGCCTTCGGCGCCTGGGCTCCATGGCTACGTCGATCCGATGCACGCGCGTACGCGCTACCTTGGCTACGACAAGCAGCCTTTGTACTAATCCTCGTCGCGCAGCTTCTCGAGCGCCGCGAAGTCCTCGAGCGTCGTGGTGTCGCCCTTGATCTCGCCGTTGGTCGCGAGCTCGCGCAGCAGGCGCCGCATGATCTTGCCGCTGCGGGTCTTGGGCAAGGCATCGGTGAAGCGGATGTCGTCGGGCTTGGCGATGGCGCCGATCTCCTTGGTGACGTGCTTCTTCAGGTCGTCCTTCAGGGAGTCGGTGACCTCGGCGCCTTTCTTCAGGCTCACGAAGGCGACGATGCCGGTGCCCTTGAGCTCGTCCGGCCGGCCGACCACCGCGGCCTCCGCTACAGCGGAGTGGGAGACCAGCGCGCTCTCGATCTCCATGGTGCCCAGGCGGTGGCCCGCGACGTTCAGGACGTCGTCGACGCGGCCCATCACCCAGAAGTAGCCATCTTGGTCGCGGCGGGCGCCGTCACCGGTGAAGTAGACGCCACCCGGGAGCTCGCTGAAGTACGTCTTGGTCATGCGCTCGTGGTCGCCCCAGATGGTGCGCAGCATGCCCGGCCACGGCTTGCGCACGATGAGCAGACCACCCTTGCCGAACGGCACGGGCGCGCCTTGCTTGTCGACGACCTCGAGGGCGATGCCGGGCAGCGGCAGGGTGCACGAGCCGGGCTTGGTGGTGGTCGCGCCGGGGAAGGGCGAGCACATGATGCCGCCGGTCTCGGTCTGCCACCAGGTGTCGACGATGGGGCAGCGCTCGCCGCCGATGACCCGGTGGTACCACATCCACGCTTCGGGATTGATCGGCTCACCCACCGTGCCGAGCAGACGGAGCGAGGAGAGGTCGTGCTTGCGCGGCCACTGGTCGCCCCACTTCACGAAGGCGCGGATGGCCGTCGGCGCCGTGTAGAGGATCGTGACGCCATAGCGGGCGATGATCTCCCAGAAGCGGTCGGGCTCGGGGTGATTCGGCGCGCCTTCGTACATGACCACGGTCGCGCCGAGCGCCAGCGGTCCGTAGACCACGTAGCTGTGGCCGGTGACCCAGCCGATGTCGGCGGTGCACCAGTAGACGTCGCTCTCCTTCATGTCGAAGACGTTCTTGGTGGTGAGCGTGGCGTGCAGCAAGTAGCCGCCGGTGCTGTGCACGATGCCCTTGGGTTTACCGGTCGTGCCCGAGGTGTAGAGGATGAACAGCGGGTGCTCGGAGTCGATGCCGGGCGCCTCGTGTGCCGCTTTAGCGGACGCCATGCTCTCGTGATACCAGTGGTCGCGGCCCTCCCGCATGACGACCTCGTGGCCGGTGCGCCGCACCACCAGGACGTTCTCGATGCTGGGCGTCTGCGCGACGGCTTCGTCGACGTTGGCCTTCAGGGGCACGATGGCGCCGCGGCGATAGCCACCGTCGGCGGTGATGACGAGCTTGGCGCCCGCGTCGTTGATGCGGTCACGCAGCGCGTCCGCCGAGAAGCCACCGAAGACGACGGAGTGCGTGGCGCCGATGCGGGCGCAGGCGAGCATCGCCGCGGCGGCCTCGGGGATCATCGGCATGTAGATGGCGACGCGATCGCCCTTGCGGACACCCATGCCTTCGAGGACGTTCGCCAGCTTGCAGACCTCGGCGTGCAGCTCGGCGTAGGTGATGCTCTTGCGGTCGCCCGGCTCGCCTTCGAAGAGGATGGCGGGCTTGTCACGGCGGGCGCTCTCGAGGTGGCGGTCGAGGCAATTGGCGCTGACGTTGAGCTCGCCACCGACGAACCACTTGGCGGACGGCGGTTGCCAATCGAGGACACGGCTCCACGGCTTCGACCACTGCAGCAAGCTCTTGGCGTGATCGGCCCAGTAGCCCTCGGGATCCTTTTCGGCCCGGGCGACGAGGGCCTCGTAGTCCGCCATGCTCTTGATGTGCGCGCGCGCCGAGAAGGCGGGGTTGGGCGCGAAGGTGCGTTGCTCGTCGAGGGCGGACTCGAGATGGTGCTTGGTGTCGGTCATGAACCGAACTTATGACAGCGACGCGCCGCGGTCGAGTCGGGCCGCGGCGAAACGAAGCGGCCGAGCCTCGCGGTTCAACGCGAGCTCGGCCCGTTCGTCATTGCACGCAGAACGCGCCCGAGTACACCGGCGTCGAGCCGCTATAGAAGTTGAGCGGGGTGCAGTAAGTGCCCGACCAGCAGTCGTTGCTGGTGCCGCACGGCGTCGTGCACTTGCCTTCGATGCACCACTCGCTGTCGCACTCGGCGTCGCTCGAGCAGCTGCTGCCGAGACCCTTGGTGCCGGCGTAGATGCGGCCCGAGCAGACCGGCGTCCAGCCGCCGTAACCGCCGCTGATGTACATCGGCCAGAAGTTACAGGACGAGTCGCCGGGGCAGTCGTTGATGGTGCGGCAGTGATCGACGCAAGCGCCGTAGCAGCCCTGACCGTCATAGCAGTCATTGTCCGAGCCGCAGGGGTCGCCGCTCGCGCACTGGCCCAAGCAGACGCCGCTATCGCACTGCGAGTTGTCGCTGCAGGCTTCGCCGGCCATGAGGTAAGTGCTCGTGTCGCTCGGCCAGCACTCGTGGACGTAGCCCGCGTACTGATCGGGGTAGGCGTAGCAGACGTTCCCCGACTGGCAGTCGCCGTTGCCGAGGCAGGTCATGGCGCAGTCGTTGTAGGCCGTGCAGATGCTGGTCTGGCAGGTGTTGTTGTACGGGTTGGTGCCGTCGCACGCCTGGCCCGGCGCCGTGGTGAACGGGTAGCCCATCGAGCCCTGGCCGACCTGGTCCTTGTGGTAGCACATGCGCAGACCGTCGAGCGTGCCGGTGTCCCAGTCGACGCAAGCGTAGTTCGCCGGGCAGTCGTCGTTGCCGCCCTTGCCCGAGCCGACGCAGGGACGGGTGCAGATGGTCGCGCCCGTCGCGTAGCCCGCGCAGGTGAGGCCCGCCGCGCACTGCGCCGCGTTGGTGCAGGTGCTGCCGAACTGACCCGTGCCGCCGCCGCCGCCGGTCGTGGTGCAGTAGCCGGCGACGCAGCTCTTACCGTAGGGGCACTGGCTGTTGCTGGTGCAGGTCGTCGACGGCGTGCAGCTGCCCGACGTATCGGTCACGCAGCGGTTGCCGAAGATGGTGCAGACCTCGCAGGCATCGCACTCGGAGGTCTGCGCGCAGCTCGTGCATTGTCCTTGATAGCAGACGAGATCTTGTGGGCACTGGGCGTTCGAGGTGCAGCTCGTGCCGGTGCTCGGGCCGCTCTGGCACCAGCCGGTGGTGTCGGGAGCGGTGATGACGCAGACCTGGCCGGAGCGGCACTCGTTGTCGGCGATGCAGGGACCGCAGCGGCCGGGCTCGTAGCACGCCTCGCCGGCGCCGCACTGATCGGCGGTGGTGCATTGGACGGCGCCGCACTTGCCGGTGCTGGCGTCACACAGGCCCTTGGTCGAGCCGTTCACGCAGTCGTTGTCGTTGTCGCAGTTCTCGCACTTGCCGCTGACGCAAGCGAGGCCGCCGCAGTCCGAGGGCTTGGTGCAGGTCGGGTTGGCGCCGCTGCACTGGCCGTTGCTGCAGGTCTTGCCGGTGCCGCAGTCGCTGTTCGCGGCGCAGGCCTGGCAGGTCTTGGGCGAGCCCTTGCAAACCTGGCTGCCGCAATCGGCGTTCGAGCTGCACGAGCCACCGGAGGCGGTGCACTGGTTGTCGCGGCAGACCTTCGCGGCGCTCGAGCGCGTGCGGCGGCCGGCGCAGTCGGCGTCGGTCATGCACTGGACGCAGGTGTTGACGAGCTCGGTCTTCTTGCAGCCCGTGCCCTGGCAGCACTTCGAGCCGATGCAGTCGGCGGCGCCGGTGCAGGTCTGGCTGGTGCACTGCTGGTTCACGCAGGTCTTACCGCCGGTGCAATCGCTCGACTTCGTGCAACCGACGCACTCGCCGGCGCTGCTGCAAATCTCGCCGTTCGAGCAGTCCGCGGTGGTCGCGCACGTGTCAGGCTCCTCGCCGCCGCCGTCGACGCACTCGCCCGCGCTGCAGTACTCGCCATCGGGGCAGTCCATGGCGTTCTGACAACCACCGGTGTTGCTGGCGATGCACTCGCCCGCGTCACACGTCTTGCCGGGGCCGCAGTCGGAGCTCTTCGTGCAGGCGCCGTTGGGGGTCGAGCTGGGGTTCTGGCAGGTGCCGCTGACGCAGGTCTTGCCGCCGGTGCACTGCGCGTCGCTCGAGCAGGTTTGCGGTTTCGTACGTGTTTCACCACCGCACGCGGTGACGACGATGCTGAGCAGGACGCCTGAAACCAGGCGAGCAATCCAAGTCGTGTTGATCACGCCGACACTCCCGTAGTGCACCAAAGGGAATTACCGGCGTGTTATCGGCAGCGAATTTCGTGATGGACACTAGATCGACCGGTGATCGGTCGGCGCATTGTCCTTTTCCCGGCTGGGGTTAGGCCTGGGGAGCGACCGCCACGCGATTCGGGACCTGAGAACGCGAGGCCAGAACCGAGACTTCGGCGATGCGGTACTTGCCGGCGCGCCATTCGCCATCGGCGCCACGATTGAAGGTGATCTCGCGGCCACCGACGGGGTCGGTCGCGAACATCTGGCGGCCGTCGGGGCTGACGCTGTGGACGTTGACCCAGTGATCGGCTGACGAAATGCCCGACTGGTGGCCGTCTTTGTAGTCGACACCGACGACGAGCTGCGTGGGCGGGCGGCGGTTTTGCATGCGCGCGATGGCGTCGGACATGCTGGCGTCACTCGCGGCGCGGCGCGACACGATGGTCGTGCCCAAGGCGTTGGCGGCACCGCCGAAGTTCATGTCGGAGCCGCTGAATTGGCCGGCGTTGCGGACCATGACGTTCGCCTGCGGCAGGGTGGTCGCCGTACCGTTCAAGCGGTTCGCGGCCATGGTGGTCGAGGCGAGAATGCAGCCGGCGCCAGACAGCGTGCTCCTGCCGTTACCGAGCTGCTGGCCAGAGTAGGCCAGCTGGTTGATGCGGTTCGGATCGCGCGTTTCTTCGGTGCTCGCCGGCGGCAGGGGCTCGTTCGCGCCAATGCTCGGGTTGGCCCGGCGGTAGGTCGTCTCACCGGGCTGGATGCGCTCGGCCTTCATGACCTCGTTGATGTTGAGCTCCATGCTCTGGGCGTACTGGGCGAGGCCGATCTTGCCCGACATGAGCTGGCTGACGAGGCTCGAGCTGCACGCCTGAACCCGCTCGAGGGCGCGCGGCGAAATCTCGGCGGCGGCGGCGTTGGTCTGGGTCGGATTGTTGAGGTCGATACGGGTCATACACGTCACCCCTTGTCGTCCCTCAATATCGGCAGGGGCCCGCGAATGTTGCGTTTTCGTGCATCCGTCGGGGCGCGCTCATGCGATTTGGACGCGGCGCGACTTTTGGCAGAGCGGGGAGCTGTCCACGAAGGCGTCGATGCACCGCTCGATCTCGGCGTAGCTCGTGCCGTACATGTAGAGCGCTGTTTCGCTGTCGCCCCGCCAATGGCTGTTGACCATCGCCACGCCTTCGAGCAGCCGTTCGCACTCGGCGATCACCTGGTTGATGTCATTGTTGGCGTAGACCTCGTCGGGTAGCTCGGTGCCGTTCAGATAGAGCCCCAAGCCTTCGTGGTGACCGAAGGGGATGCGCTTGCCGTCTGGCAGCATGGCGAACGATCCCTTCGGTGCCAGCATGGTCGCCAGGATCTCGAGCACCTCGGCGACCTTCGCGTCGCTCAGATCGGGCAACTCGATCTCGATGTCGCAGAAGTCGACCTCGCCATGGGGCAGCATCATCGTACCGCCGCCTACGACCTGGGCCGCGATGCCTCTGCTATCGCAGACATCGGTGAAAGCGTCCTCCAGATCGCCACGATCCATCGGCTGCAGCTTGGCCTTGAGCGTCACGACCATGACGCCCGGGTTCGCTTTCTCCTTCTTCTTGAACAATCCCAGCATGAGCACTCCGCCGTGTTTCATTCCAAGGGAGCTGATCACGAAACGCGTGTCAACGCAGCGTACGCGCTAGCTCTGGGACGAGGCGATGTGTTGCTTCCACTGCTCTCTCGTCGTTACATGCGTGCCATGAACGTCGTCCCCTTCACTGGCGAGCCGCTCACGGCCGCTACCGACCTCCTCATTGTCGCGGTTTTCTCGGATGATCCGGCCAAGGGCGCTCTCATGAAGACGCTCGACCGGACCCTTGGCGGTGCCATGGCCTCAGCCATGGAGGACGAGGAGTTCAAGGGGAAGGCCGAGCAGCGGCTGATGATGGCGACGATGGGCAAGCTCCGGGCAAAGCGCGTGGCGCTCCTCGGCTTGGGGGCGCGCAAGTCGCTTGGCCCCGCCGGCCTCATGGCCCTGGGTGGACAGACGACGCGCCTCGGCAACGGCGTCGGCGCCAAGAACGTCACGCTCGTGCTCCCCAAGGAGCTCCCGACGGGCATCGACGCTCACGGCCTCATCGCCCGCGGCGCGGCGCTCGGCGGCTACCGCTACACCCGCTACCTCTCGGACAAGGGCCGCAAGCAGACGGTGCAGCAGATCGCCATCGGCTCGGCGGACAGCAAGCACGGCGTCGACAAGCGCGCCGTGGCCCGTGGCCTCGTGGTGAGCGGAGCGGTCATGCTGGCGCGGGATCTCGTGAACGAGCCGCCGCGGGACTTGTACCCGGCGACCTTCGCGAAGCTCGCGGCCACCGAAGCCAAGAAGCACGGCATCGACGTGAAGATCTACGACGAAGAGCAGCTCGCTAAAATGGACATGAACCTGCTGCTCGCGGTCGGCGGCGGCAGCGAGAAGAAGCCGCGCCTCGTGCACCTCTCGTACACCCCCAAGAAGGCCAAGAAGGGCGGCCCGACGGTGCTGGTGGGGAAGGGCATCACGTTCGACTCGGGTGGTCTGTGCATCAAGCCCGGCCCGTCGATGGACGAGATGAAGGACGACATGGGCGGCGCCGCCACGGTGCTCGCGACCATGATCGCCGCGGCGGACCTGGAGCTGCCGATCGAGCTGCACGGCATCCTGGCGATGGCCGAGAACATGCCGAGCGGCACGTCGTTCCGTAACGGCGACGTCATCAAGTCGGCCATGGGCCGCACCGTCGAGATCAACAACACCGACGCCGAAGGCCGACTCGTTTTGGCGGACGCGATCCACTACGCCAAGACCTTGAAGCCGAAGCGCATGATCGATCTCGCGACCTTGACGGGGGCGTGCGTCGTCGCCCTGGGGCCGTACACCACCGGCGTCTTCTCGAACGACGACGACATGGCGGAGCGCCTGCTCGACGCGGCGCGCCGCTCGGGCGAAGATGCTTGGCGCATGCCGCTCACCCCGATGCTCAAGGAGCAGCTCAAGAGCGACATCGCCGACACCAAGAACACCGGTGACCGCTTTGGCGGAGCCATCACCGCGGCGCTCTTCCTCTCCGAGTTCGTCGGTGATGTGCCATGGTGCCATCTCGACATCGCCGGTCCGATCTGGAGCAAGAAGGACAGCGGTGCGATGAGCAAGGGCGGCACCGGCGTGATGGTGGCCACTTTGATCGAGATGCTGAGCTAGCGCGACGATGAATTGGAAAGACCTGCTGGACGAGGCCGAGGCCGCTTGGCAACAAGGACGTCACCACGACGCCCTGCAAGCCTGCGACCGCGCCGCCATGCAGGGCGAGGACGCGCGCTACTACGCCGGCATGATGCGTGGTGACGTCTTGCTCGAGCTCGGCGATGCCGCGGGGGCGCTCTCGAGCTTCGAGTCGGTGGCCGATCCCGACGTCGCCGATCCCGACGTCGACCTGTCCCGTGGCGTCGCTCTCTTCGAGCTCGGCCGGCTCGCCGAGGCGGAGAACGCCCTGCGCAGCGCGCTGCGTGGTGACGCCAACCTCGCCGAGGCGCACTACACCTTGGGGCTCATCGCCGAGCTGCAGGGGAGTGGGACCGAGGCCGAGCACTTCCGTCACGCGCGCCGTCTCGATGCCGAGCTCTACACGCCGCGGCCGCAGCTCGCCCTCCACGACTTCGAGCACATCGTCGAAGAGGCGCTCTCGAGTCTGCCGGACATGGTCTCGCACGCGGTGCGCAACATCCCGGTGCTGGTCGCCGAGCTGCCGCACCCCGAGGATCTGCGCCTGTCGGATCCGCCGCTGTCGCCGCGCGCGCTTGGTTTGTTCGTGGGCACGCCGCCCGGCAAGGCCCAAGCCTTCGATGGTCCGCCGCTCGAGCAGCCGACCATCCTCTTATTCAAGCGCAACCTCGAGCGCGCCTGCCAGGACCGCGACGAGCTGGTGCGCGAGGTGACCCTCACGGTCATCCACGAAGTCGGTCACGCCTTGGGGCTCTCGGAGGCCGAGCTCGAGGAGCGCGGTCTGCAGTGAAGCACGCGGCGCTCGTGCTGGCGCTCGTGGCCGCCGCGTGTGGCCAACCCGAGCCGCAGAACTACGACGTGCTGCCGCGCCCGCCGCCCGATGACTGGGCGCAGCTGCGGGTGCTGCACGTGGCCGCGGGCCAGCCAAGCCTCGACGTCTACTTGCGCGACACGACGGAGGCGGTGCTCGCGAGCCTCTCCGAAGGCTTCGCCCAGGGCTTCATCGAGATCGCGGCGCGCGACTACACCATCGACCTGCGCCTCGCCGCGGCCTCGCGCAACTCCGAGGCGCGCGCCTCGTACGATCTGTCCCTGGCGAGCCGTGAGCGCGCGACGCTGGTCATCTACGGCGACACGCTGTTCCTGCGCTTCACCGATGATCTGGCGCGCGTCGATCTCGGCGCCATGCGGGTCGTCAATGCCACGACCACGGGCGCGCTGAGCTTCGACTTTGGCGCCGACGGCAGCAACGAGGTCGTCGATCTCGCGGCGGGCGAGGTCGGGCGCGCGACCTTGCCCGATCTGTCACCCGCGGTCGTGTCCGTTTTAGCGGATGCGGGCGCGCAAG
>JBDHVB010000041.1:0-29254 GCA_039809465.1 Myxococcota bacterium | reverse complement strand
AAATCGCGGGGTGGTTATCGGGGGGCGGCCATTGGTCATCGGCGGTCGGTGATCCGCTATCGGCTGCCGGTGATCGGCTATCGGCGGTCGGCAATCGGTCATCGGCTATCGGCCATCGGCTATCGGCAGTCGGCAATCGGTCATCGGCTATCGGCGCATCAGCCACCGTCTCCACCGCCAACTCCTCAGCCTCCACGAGCTCCGCCGAAACCTCCTCGACCAGCTCCTCCTCCCCTTCCCCCTGCCCCGGAACCTCGTACGGCACATTGATCGGCGTATGCACCGCCTCGGCCGGCACGAATGTCTCCGTCGGCTGTGTCAGCGCCGGGCCGCTCGGTTGCAACAGCTCCGGCGGCGCGAAGTCAGGCAGCACCTGGGGAGTCGGCATCGCGGGCTGCTCCTGCCGCGCATCGCTCGCGAAGACGGCAGGGCCAGCGAAGGTCGACTTCGACGCCGACTGCTCGCCATCCTCGACATACGCCCGAACATCCTCCCCCAGCAGCGCATCGAGATCGCGCGTGCCCGCTGGCGCTTGGCGAGCCACATAGAACTGGCCGTCGTGCGGCGGTACCTCGTCCGCTGAAGCGTACTCGCGCATCGTCGTCGCGTGGGATGGTGGCTCGAAGGCAGGCGGCACGATGAGCTGCGGCGCCGCGGCAGGGCCAGGCGGGGGCTCGGCAAGACGGACGACACCACCACGCTCGACGATCAGGGCACTACCGCAATTGCCACAGGTCGAACGCACGTCTCCCGCCGCGACGGCCGAACCGCTCACGAAAACGGGACTTTTGCACTGCAAACAAGGGACGAGCATGTTCGGTGAACCGGCAAAAGTTTAGCACCCACAACCACCACCGACGCAAAAACTCCGCGTTTTGGTGAGACGCACCGGTTGCCTACACCGATGGCCGATGGCCGATCACCAACCTCCGGATTCCCTCCCTGGCAGTTGCCCGATCACCCCGCGAAATATACGGTGCGGCCGCCGTGGCCACCGTTCTCATCGTCGACGACGAGTCCAACCTCCGTAAGGTGCTGAGCACCCTCCTCACCCGGGACGGCCACGACACCATCGCGGTGGGCAGCGGCGAGGAAGCCGTCGCGGCCATCAAAAAGCAGCCGGTCGACATCATCATCACCGACATGCGCATGCCCGGCATGAGCGGCCTCGAGCTGCTCGAGCACGTGAAGCGCACCCTCCCCGGCCTGCCGGTCATCGTCATCACCGCGCACGGCTCGGTCGACACCGCCGTCATCGCTCTGAAAAACGGCGCCTTCGACTACATCACCAAGCCCTTCGACAAGGACGAGCTCAAGCTCGCGGTCCGCAAGGCCGCCGCCGTCCGCGTCTCCAATCAGACCCGCCTCGCCGATCCCGGCGACACCCCGGGCCGCTTCCGCATCATTGGTCAGTCCTCGCGCATGCAGGACATCTTCGCGATCATCGAAAAAGTCGCCGCCACCCCCTCCACCGTCCTGCTCACTGGCGAGTCCGGCACCGGCAAGGAGCTGGTCGCGAGCGCCCTCCACGAGAACAGCGAGCGCCGCGGCAAGCCCTTCATCAAGGTGAACTGCGCCGCCATCCCCAAAGACCTCATGGAGAGCGAGTTCTTCGGCTACGAGCAGGGCGCGTTCACCGGCGCGGTCTCGAGCAAACCAGGGCGCTTCGAGCTGGCCGACGGCGGCACCCTCTTCCTCGACGAGATCGCCGAGATCCCCGCCGCCATGCAGGTCAAGCTCCTGCGCGCCCTGCAGGAGAGCGAGTTCGAGCGCGTCGGCGGGGTCCGCACCATCCGCGTCGACGTCCGCGTGGTCGCCGCCACGAACCGCGATCTCGCCCGGGAAATCGAGACCGGTAACTTCCGCGAAGACCTCTTTTACCGCTTGAACGTCGTCCCCGTGGCCCTCCCGGCTCTGCGCGACCGCCGTGAGGACATCCCGCTCCTCACCGAGTTCTTCATCGACAAATACAACAAGCGCCTGTCCAAGAACGTCCAGGGGGTCACTTCCAAGGCCATGGAGGCCCTCACCGCCTACCATTGGCCCGGCAACATCCGGGAGCTCGAGAACGTCATCGAGCGCATGCTGCTCTTCAGTGAGAACGAAGTCGTCGATTTTGCCGATCTTCCCGAGGACGTGCGGAAAGCCAGCCCGTCAGGAGCGAAGAAGACCGACCCCGGCAGCATCCCGAAAGCGGTCAGCCTCGAGCAGCTCGGGGATGGCAGCGCCTCGATGAAGGACATCGTGCGACAAGCGACCGTCGAAATCGAGAAGGACCTGATCGTCAAGGCGCTCGACGAGACGCGGGGTAACGTCACGCGCGCCGCGAGCCTCCTGGGCATCAGCCGCAAGGGCTTGCAGAACAAGATGAAGGAGCTCGGGCTACGCGACCCCGAGAACAAGGCGTGAAGCGATTCCTCCCTCTCCTCGTCCTTTTGTCCGCTATTGCAAACAAGGCCCGCGCCGCTGGCCCCACCGATGTCGCCGACGCCTTCGACAGCTACGAGCGTGGCGGCGTCACCATCACCAACAAGTTCGAAGCGAACCTCCGGCTCTGGTTCGACGCGCAGACGGCGAGCGGCACCATCAGCCGCGAGCCGGTGAACCGCCCGAGCGTCAGCACGGGTTGCGTCGCCGGCGCTCCACGCAACTGCATCCCGCTCGACGAGGTCGCCTGGAAGTCGCACGTCTACTGGCTGCGCCTGCAAGCCGAGTTCGGCCTCTACAAGGATCTCTCGCTCAGCATCGCCACCGGCTACGCCATCAGCCAGAAGTTCGAGTACGGCTACGCCGCGGGCATCACACCTGAGACGAGCTCCGTCGACACCACGACCGGCGAGTACTTCTTCCTCGGCGGCGACGGCACCCGCAGCAAGCAACGTGGCTGGGGCGCGCTCGACTTCACCCTGCGCTACGCCGTGCTCAACGAGGACCGCGACGACACGGCCCCGAGCCTCGTCGTCGGCTTCGGGGTGTCGACGCCGTGGATCAGCAAAACGTACAAACCCGCCGAGGACGTAGCGAGCGCCGCTCAACCCGCGGGCATGGGTGACGGCATGTACCGCCTGCTCTTCTCCACCGCCGCGTCGAAGCGCTGGTACGTGTGGGAAGGACAAGGCGACTGGCGCTCACGCGACCGCCAAGGCTTCATCGAGCCGTACTTCACGCTGAGCTACGCGTTGCCCATCGCCAGCGGCAAGGCGCCGGACGAGCTCCGCCATAGCGACACCAATCCATTCGGGCATGGTCCGTCGCACGTCATCGAGTCGCGCATCGGCGCCGAGATCATCCCGTACTCGAACACCCGCGCGCTGCGCCGCATCGGCTTCGCGGTCGGCGGCGTCGGCCGCTTCTTCACCTCGGGGCGCAACTACAGCATCCTCACCCCCGCGGTGCGCGAGCTCACCTGGACGCAAGAGTACTTCGACATCGGCGGCCAGCTCGCCGTCATCGCGCGCATCTCGGCGTTCGTGCACGTGACGCTCGGCATGGACGTGGTCTACACGACCCCGCACTTCATTACTGGCGAGTCACCAGGTAACGACACCAACGGCGACGGCGTCATCGATCAGCCGAACCCCTACTACTGCGGCAACACGCTCGGCGATAAGTGCTCGCCCGCGAGCAGCAGCATCGACGTCACCTACGATCAGACAGGCACGCGCTTCCGCGATGCCGGACACATCACGTTCAACTGGTTCGGCAACCTCGCCTTCACGTTCTAGGCAAAAAGCGCATGACCACTATCGGCATCATCGGCGGCACGGGGCTCTACGCACTCGACGGTCTCACGAACGTCCGCGAGATCAAGGTCGACACACCGTATGGCGCGCCGTCGGACATCCTCGTCACCGGCAAGCTCGGTGGCACCCAGCTCGTCTTCTTGCCGCGTCACGGCCGTGGCCACCGCTTGAGCCCCACGGAGGTGCCTTACCGCGCCAACGTCTACGCGATGAAGTCGCTGGGCGCCGAGTGGTTGATCTCGGTCTCGTCGGTGGGCTCGATGCGCGAGGACATTCATCCGGGGGACATGGTCATCGTCGATCAGTACATCGACCGCACCCGGCTGCGCGCCGAGACCTTCTTCGGCGATGGCGTGGTCGCGCACGTGTCGATGGCGCACCCGGTGTGCAAGCGCTTGGCCTCGCACCTCGCGGCGGTGGGCCGCGCGACGGGAGCACGTGTCCATGATAGCGGAACGCTCGTTTGCATCGAAGGCCCGTCGTTCTCGACGCTGGCCGAGTCGCTGGCGTACCGCGCGATGGGAGTGCACGTCATCGGCATGACCGCGATGCCGGAAGCCAAGCTCGCGCGTGAGGCGGAGCTGCATTACGCGACGGTGGCGATGGTCACGGACTACGACTGTTGGCACGAGAGCGAGGGGCATGTGACGGTGGATACCGTGCTCGCGATGCTGAAGAAGAATGGCGCGGTGGCGAAGAGCTTGCTGGAGCAGGCGCTTACTGGGGTTGGGGCGATTGGGGGGGAGTGCGGGTGTGCGACGGCGCTTGCGGGGGCGTTGCAGACGGATAAGGGGATTGTGACGAAGGAGAGGGCGGAGGAGTTGGGGCCGTTGGTGGCGAAGTATTTTTGAGGGCTGATGAGTGCCGCCCAGGTGTATGCTTTCCCCTGTCGTGGGCCCCCTCCTCATCGTTTGCAGCGTGCTTCTCAGTGCCTCGCTAGCGCACGCGACTGATCTCCGTATCCATGTCGACATCGACACGGGCTCCGGGGTCGTGCCGGCCGCCGAGGCCATCGTCTGGGTGCCGGGCATCTTCACCAAGCGCAGCGTGTCCCGCGAGGCGCGCATCGAGCACTACGGCAAGCGCTTCGTGCCCCGCATCACCGCCGCCCCCATCGGCACGACCATCCACTTTCCCAACCTGGACGGGATCGACCACAACGCCTTCAGCCTCTCCAACGCCAAGCCCTTCGACCTCGGGCTCTACCGCGGCGGCGAGGCGCGCTCCGTGCTCTTCGAGCGGCCAGGCGTCATCCAGCTCTTCTGCAACATCCACTCGGCGATGGCCGCGTACATCGTCATCGTCGACTCCAAGGCACTCGCTAAAGCGGACTTACAAGGCGAGGCCGTGATCAACGACATCCCCACCGGCAACCAGACCATCGCCATCTGGCACGAGCTCGCCGGCGAGAAGCGCCAGGCCATCGTCGTGCCGCGGCAGCCCGAGATGACGCTCAACTTCACGCTCGACGCCCGCGATTGGAAGCCGCAGCCCCACAAGAACAAGTTCGGCGAGGCCTATCCCACCGACACCGAAGGGAGGCACCTCTATTGAGCCGCCCCTCGGAGCCACGGCGTAGCGCCAGCCAGAAGAAGCGCGCGAAGCGCCAAGCGTCCACCGAGGACGCCACACGGCCCGCTATCGCGTCCAAGCGCGAGCCCAAGCCGCTCTCTTCCGCGGCGCGCGTCTTCATCGCCATGCTCTTCATCATCGGCGTGGTCCTCACCATCGCCATCGGCATCACCAGCTGGCAGACCGGCGCGGTGAGCGACGAAGCCTTGCGCGGCGAGATGCAGCGGCTCCCCGAGAGCTTCGTGGCGTACAAACGCGAGCTCGAGATGCGCTTGCTCGCCACTACCAAGGCGCTCGCCGAGCAACCCGGCACCAAGGCGCTGTTCGCGACCTCGGTCGCCACCGAGACGCGCGCCGACTGGGCGCGTGACATGCGCCGCACCCTCGACGCGAACACCGTCTTCATGTTCGGCCGGCAGGCGGCGCTCCTCGCACGTGCTGGAGCGGGCAACGGCAAGGTGGGTGACGACTTTCGCGGCGTGGGCTGGGTCGCGGGTCCCTTGGCCACGGGTGAAGCCGCGTCGGCGACCATCCGCGAGGACTTCAAGCCCGCCATCGTCGCCGCGGTCCCGGTCCGCACCACCGACCAGCCCTACATCGATGGCGTGCTCGCGACCGCCTACGCCATCGATGGCGACCGCCTGCTGGCCATGCAGTCCGCGATGCGCGCGGGTATCGGCTATGTGTACGACGCCGATAGCAGCGCGCCGGCGCCCAAGGCCTCGCTGACCCTCGCGACGCGCGATTTCGGTGGTGACGATCTCCTCGAGCAGCTCGCCGGCGACGCCACTTTCGTGCAGCTCCTGCGCCGCGGTGGGGTGTTCGGTCCAGCGGACGTGCATACCTCGCAAGGTGATCTCGTCGTCGTCGGCGTCCCGGTGCGCTCGGCGAGCGGCGCGATGCTGGGAGCGTTCCTGCTCACGCGCTCGCGTGACGCCGAGGGTGCCGCCTTCCGCGCCATCCGCCGCGTCATCGTGGTCTCGGGGGCCTTGGCGATCGCGCTCGCCATCCCGCTCGCCTGGATGATCGGCCGCGGCATGTCGCGCCCGGTCGAGAAGCTCGCCAAGGCCGCGACCATCATCCGCGATGGCGGTCTCGACGTCGAAGTGCCCGAGGATGGCGCCGAGGAGGTCCGCGCGCTCTCACGGGCGTTCGCGTCGCTGGTCGTGGAGCTCCGCCAGAAGCACGAGCTCGAGCGCATGCTCATGGCGGCGACCAAGCCCAATCACCCGCATGGCCCCGAGCCCATTCAAGTCACCGAGCGCTACGAGGTCTTCGAGCGCATCGGCCAGGGTGCGCGCGGTACGGTCATGCGCGCCTACGACCGGCAGGCCGAGGAGTACGTCGCGTTGAAGCTGCTCACGCCTCAGAGCGACGAGGTCGGCGACGACGTGCTCAAGGCCTTCAAGCGTGAGCTGCGCATCAGCCGCAAGATCAGCCACGTCAACGTCGTGCGCGTCCATGACATCGGCGAGTGGCAGGGCCAGACGTTCATCAGCATGGAGCTGCTCGCCGGCACCACGCTCGCGCAGCTCCTGAAGACGCACGGGCCGCTCGCGCTCGGACCTGGGCTGCAGATCATGAAGCAGATCTGCCGCGGGCTCGCCGCCATCCACGACACCGGCATCATCCACCGCGACTTGAAGCCCCAGAACATCATGGTGCTCTCGAGCGGCGTCGTGAAGCTCATGGACTTCGGCATCTCGCGCAACGTCGACACCCAAGTTGGCGGCGGTCTCACGACCTCGGGCACTCCGGCGTACATGTCGCCCGAGCAGTTCGGCAGCGAGCCCGTCGATGCGCGCAGCGACGTCTATGCCTTCGGCGTCATTCTCTACGAGGTCTTCACGGGCATCGTGCCGTTCCGCGCCGGCAGCCTCGAGGAGATCCGCAATCTGCACATGACCACGCCGCCCCCCTCTCCAGCCCAGCGCCGCCCCGACCTACCGGAGCGCCTCGAGCGCCTCATCATGATGTCGCTCTCCAAACGGCGCTCTCAACGGCCAGGGACCATCCGTGACGTGTATGCTGCACTGCAGCGCGTGAGCGGGGATCTGGAGGACGAGGCGTGAAGGTTTGGTCCGCGATTGCAGTCGTTACCCTCATGTCCGCCACGGCGCACGCCGGCCGACGTACCTTGGGCTTCACGCCCGACGCCACCCAGCTGCCACCAGGCGCGGTCGAAGTCGAGCAGTGGATGTGGTCGCGCGCCTATATCGATGACGTCTCGGGCGCGAGCACCGGTTGGTTGTGGTTCAGCCCGGTGGTTGGCATCACCGAGCGCTTCGAGCTGGCGGCGCCCTGGCAAATCAACGCCAACAAGGCGAGCACGCGCATGATCGCCTTCGGCATCGAGGGCCGTTATGCGTTCTTCGATGCGCTCGCCGAGTCACCCGTTTTCCGTCCGCAATTGCGGGTGGGCTGGCAGCAAAACTTCTCGCACCCCGACGAGGGGGCGAACTGGTCGGTGCCGTGGCTGACGTTGCAGTTCGTGGGGACGGTTGGGGATCCCAGGGCGCAGCATGTGTCGTTCGATGTCGGGCTGAACACCGACTTCAAGGGCGGCAGTGGCTTTCACGAGCATCAGTTGGGAATTGGCGCGGTGACGCCGTTTCCGTTGTTCGAGCAGATCTTGATTGGCGGGGAGTATCGCCATCAGATCACGCTGAGCGAGGGGCCGGTGGGCGATCGGAGATGGTTCTTCCTGGGGCCGACGGCGGCGTATGCGAGGGGGAGGTTGTGGGCGAGCTTTGCGTTGTTGGTGGGGGTGGGGGAGTTGGTGCCGAGGTTCATGCCGAGGTTGGCGGTGGGGTTGGTGTTGTAGCCACTTACCCCCGTCCCCTCCCCGCCTCGAACCTCGCAACATCCTCCGGCGTATTCAAATCCGCGATAACCTCCGCATCCCCCACCTGAATATCCCTCCGCTCTCCCATCGCGAGCTCCCGCAACACATAATCCAGCCGCGCCGTCGCCACGTCACGCCGCAGCAATCCCTCCGCGAACGCCCGCGACAAGATCACCGGGTGTCCGCCATAACCGCCATGGCGCGGCACCGCGGCGGAAGCCGATACCGCCCTCAGCAAGCCAATCGTCGCCGGCGAGCAGCACGGAACGTCGATGGGCAGCACCAGCAGCTGGTTCCACACGTAGGGCTCGAGCGCCTCGATCCCCGCGCACAACGATCCGAACGGTCCGTGCGCGCAGCGTGGATCATCGACCAGGCACGGCGCGAGCTCCGGGATGGCCTCGAGGTACTTCGGCGCGTTCTTCCCCACGACGATGCGGACGTCACGCACCAGCGCCGCGCGCAGCCGCGCCAGCTGGGAGACGACGAGGTACTCTCCGCCCAAGCGGACGAGGCCCTTCGGCTGGCCCATGCGCCGCCCTTCACCGCCGGCGAGCAGCACCCCGGCGATCATTTGCCGTTGGCCAGGGCGATGATCTCGGCGGCGAGGCTGATGGCCACCTCGCGTGGCGATTTACCGCCGATGTCCATGCCGATGGGGCAGCGCACGCGCTCGATGACCTCGGGCGCGCCGCCACGGGCGAGTAGGCGCTTCTTGATGCGGGCCCACTTGGTGGCGCTGCCGATCATGCCGAGGTAGCGCACCTCCTTGTCGAGCAAGGCGCGGACGATGTCCTCGTCGAGCTGATGGTCGTGCGTCATGACGGTGACGTAGCTCGTGGCCGCCGACCAAGCGCTGCGCTCCACGACGTGGCGCCAGTCGTCGTGACGGCCGAGATTCGCGGGCAGGCCTTCGGCGCGCAGCCACTCGTCGCGCTCGTCCACCAGGTGCACGCGGAACGGCGTCCCGGTGAGCACCGCGACGACCTCGCGCGCGACATGTCCCGCGCCGAACAGATAGAGCTCGGGGCCCCCGCTCACGATCTCGCAAAACACATCGACCACGCCGCCACAGCACTGCCCCAGATCAGGCCCCAGCGAGACGCTGAGCAGCTTGCTCTGCCCAAGCTCGAGGCAGTGCTTTGCCTCGCCGATGGCGCGCTCCTCGAGAGCGCCGCCCCCGATGCTGCCGGCGAAGCGGCCAGCCGCGTCGACGAGCATCTTGGCGCCGACCGCGCGCGGCGTCGAGCCAGCGCAGCGCACCAGGGTCACCAGAGCGATTGGCCTGCCAGCGGACATCGCCTCTTGAACGGCGCCTGCCCAGTCCCAGCTGCCATCACTCACGGCAAGAAGCTCAGGAGACACTCTCGCACGACGTTGCGCGTGACGCGGCGCCGGTACTCGGCGGTCGAGCGGATGTCGTCGATGGGGGTCGCCTCGGGGATCTCCTCGACCATGCGCTCCACTGCTTCGCGGGTGAGCAGCCCACTCGCGAGGGTGCTCTCCAGCTTGCGCTCGACGGACAAGAGCCGCACCACGGTGGGCGCGACGCTCCCCATGGCGATGCGCGCCGTTCCGTCATCACGGACAGAGGCGGCGATGCACACCTTCGAGATGGCCTGCGCCTTGCGCGTGCCGACCTTGCGGTAGAACGTACGCTGCGGCCTGGTCGCGAGCGGTACGCGTACGCGCGCGATGAGCTCGTCGGCGCGCATCACCGTCTTCTTGTAGCCGGTGTGGAAGCTCGCGTAGTCGACCCAGCGCGAGCCACCGGCCGATACCAGCTCGACCTCGCAGGCATGCGCGAGCAGCGCGGGCGGCAAGTCGGCGGCCGGCGAGGCGTTGGCGATGTTGCCGCCGATGGTGCCGCGATTGCGGATGGCGACGGCTGCGGTGTCACGTGCCGCGGCGGCCAGCGCTGGCGCATGCTCGGCGACGAGCGCGGATTCGATGAGCGCGGTGTACGTGGTGAGCGCGCCCAGCACCAGGTGAGCGCCTACGGCCTCGATGCCACGCAGCTCGGAGAGGTGCCAGATGCTGATGAGCTTCGGGTCTTGCAGCTGGCCACGCTCGAAGGCGACCATGAGATCGGTGCCACCCGCAAGCAAGCGGTGACCGGCCTTGCCGGCGAGCAGGGCCAGCACCGCGCCAAGATCCTTGGGCGCGACCAGCTCGTGCGCGTGCGCGTCGCCTCTCACGCGTTCTCCGCGAGCAGCCGCGAGGCCTCGCGGACCGCGTCGAAGATCTTGATGTAGCCGGTGCAGCGGCAGATGTTGCCGGCGAGGCCTTCACGGATCTGCGCTTCGTCTGGCTGCTTCACGCGGCCGAGCAAGTCGACCGTGGCGATGATCATGCCCGGAGTGCACATGCCGCACTGGGCGCCGCCGTGGGTGATGAAGGCGCGCTGGACCGCGTGGAGCACGTCACCCTTGGCGAGGCCCTCGACCGTGGTGATGGTCGCGCCCTCGGCTTGCAGGGCCGGCACGAGGCAGCTGTTGACGATGCGGCCGTTCATCAAGACGGTGCACGCGCCGCACTCCCCTTCACCGCAGCCTTCCTTGGTGCCGGTGAGCTGGGCGTCCTCACGCAGCGCATCGAGCAGGCGCGTCATCGGGTGCACCGCCAAAGCGCACGCGACGCCGTTCACCGTGCAGCGAACTTCGCTCTTCATGCGGTCTTCCTCTCAGCGGTGAGGTCGTCGACCGCGTGCATGATCTGCTCGGGCATGAGCGGGATGTGGTGCAACGCGGGGTGCGGCCCTCCCAGCGCGTCTTCGATAGCGTTCAGGATGGCGGGCGCGGGTCCGTCCATCGGCAGCTCGCCGATGCCCTTGGCGCCCGAGGGCCCGTGCGGATACGGCACCTCATCGAAGAAGACGCGGATGCTCGGCACGTCGGCGCTCGTCGGCACGATGTAGTTGGTGAACTGGCCGTTGGCCATGCGGCCATCACGCCAGACCACGTTCTCGTAGATCGCAAAGCCGATGCCTTGCGCGACGCCGCCTTCGATCTGGCCCGCCGCGAGCACCGGGTGAATGACGCGGCCGACCTCTTGAACGGCCACGAAGTCCTCGACGCGCGCTTCGTAGGTGACGGTATCGACGGCCACGGTCGCGACGTACACCGCCCAAGCGTAGGTGCCGTAGGCGTCGCCGCGGTAGCTCTGGTCGTCCCAGGCGATCCCGTCGGGCGGGGAGTACTGCGCGGTCGAGCGCAGCGGACCCACCGTGGCGATGTACTTCTTCACCGCTTTGCGGAACTGCGCCGAGTCGTAGCTCTCGCCCAAGAAGCCAGCCTGCACCAAGATCTGCTTGATGCCGATGACGGCGGTCTCGACGAGCTTGCCGACGACCATGGTGGTGCGCGAGGCGACGGTCGGTCCGCTATTGGGGACAACGGACGTGTCGGGCTGAGCGATCTCGATGTCGTCCCAGTCGAGCCCCAAGGCCTGCGACGCGATCTGCGTGAAGACGGTCTGCGTGCCCTGCCCAATCTCGGTGCTCGCCGCGAGGACGCGCACCTTGCCTTCGGGCGTGCCCATCGCGCCGACCACCGAGGCAAGGTACTTCTCGCCCGAGCCCGTGAAGCCCGAGCCGTGCATGAAGCTCGCAAAGCCGATACCGCGCTTCACGGTGCCGCCGGCGTTCTCGCGGGCGAAGCGCTCGCGCTTGGCCTCGTAGTCCGCTTCGTCGAAGGCGCGCTTCAGGATGCCGTGCATGTCGACGGGCTCTTTGATGAGCTGATGCGTCGCCGTGGTGTCGCCGCTCTTCAGGAAGTTCTTCCGGCGCAGCTCCTCGGGCGTCATGCCGACCTCGCGCGCCACCTGGTTCAGGTGACGCTCGACCGCGAAGATGCTCTGCGGTGCCCCGAAGCCGCGGAAAGCGCCGTGTGGCGGATGGCTCGTGGCCACGGCACGGGCACGGATGCGCACGTTGTCGATGGTGTAAGGGCCAACGGCGTGGATCGTGCCACGCGACAGGACGACGGGCGAGAGCGTGTTGTAGGCGCCGCCGTCGACGACGAAGTCGATGTCCATCGCGACGATGGTGCCGTCCTTGGTGACGGCGGTGCGGTGCTTGGTGCGCGAGGGGTGACGCTTGGTGGTCGCCACCATGTCCTCGGCGCGGTCGTAGATGATCTTGACGGGTCGTCCGCTTTTGCGGGCAAGGAGCGCCGCGTGGCCGGCGATGAGCGAGGGATACTCTTCCTTGCCGCCGAAGCCGCCGCCGGTCTCGGTCTGGATGACGCGGACCTTCTCGGCGGGGAGCCCGAACAGGCCGAGCAGCGCCTTGTGGACGTAGTACGGACACTGCAGCGAGCCCCAGACGGTCACCGAGTCCGCGTCGGCCACGGCGATGACGCCGTTGTTCTCGATGTAGAGCTGCTCCTGGGCGCCGGTCGAATACTCGCCCTCGACGACCATGATGTCCGCTCGAGCAAACGCCTCGTCGACGTCACCCTTGGTGAGGTTGTATTCCTTGAAGACGTTGTCCTCGCCCCAGATGACCGGATCCTTGGCGAGCGAACGGTCGATGTCGTAGCAGGCCTCGAGCTTCTCGATGTCGAAGGTGACCGCCTTGCGTGCCCGCTCGAGCAGATGCTTGTCGGCGTGCGCGAGCAGGAGGATGGGCTCCTCGGCGTGGCGCAGCTCCTTGTCCGCGAGGAAGGGCTGGTCGTTGGTGAGCAGCGCCACGTGGTTGCGCGCCTCGGGGATGTCCGCCGCCGAGACCACGATGATCTCGTCCCAGGGAATGCCCTCGCCGTAGGTCACGCCGCGCAGGCGCCCGCGCGAGACCGGGCTGCGCACCGTCACGCCGTGGAGCATGTTCGGCATGCTCAGGTCGTCGACGTAGCGGGCCCGTCCGGTCACCTTCTCCGGGCCCTCTTTCCTCGGAACCGATTTGCCTACCAGTCCGCCGTTCACATCGGCGGCAAAAGTACGGGGTCCTGACACCGGCGACGCTTTAGCGGACCGTGATGGGCAGTGGGAAGTTGGTGATCGGCGCGCCATTCTTCGACGCGGCGAACTTCCACGAGCCCATGACGCGCGCGAAGCACGAGGGCAGCGAGGTGTTCATCACCTCTTGCGGGCCCTTGAGACGCGCGGCGGTGACCGAGCCGTTCGGGTTGATGGTCCAGTCGAGCACGAACTGCACGCGGCCCGGCTGGATCTCTTCCTTGGAGCGCGCGGCGGTGACGCACGGCCCGAGCTTCGAGCCATTCGCCTTGACGCCGTCGATGATGTCTTCCTTCGAGAGCGCTTCCTTCACCTGCGGCGCCGCCGCGCTGGCCTTCTGAGCGTTGTCGATCTGATCGAGCGGATCGGTGCTCTCGGCCTTCTGCTTGGCCTTGCCCTTCTCGGACGGCGACGCGACCTTCTCGCCACGGTCACCGTCGTTGTGCTTCGGCTTCGTGGCGCTGGTGTCCTTCGCTTGCGCGGGCGGAGGGGTCGGCATCGGTGGCGCGACCGGCGGCGCCGTGGGATCGACCGGCGCTGCTGGCGGCGGCTGAGGCGGCGGCACCTCGCGCACGATGATCGTCTCTTTCGGCTGCTGCTGCATCATGTGGAACATGAAGCCGCCCAGGCCCAAGACCGCGACGAAGAGCAGACCGACGACGATCTTGGTCCCCATGCCACTGCCGCTGCTGCGGCGCGCGCTGGGAACCGACCATGCGGGGCTGCCACTCGACGAGAAGGTGTCGTGCGACGTGGCGGGAGCCGGCGTCGCGGCCGCGGGCTGCCCCACGGTGATGGGCGTGCCACCACTGTCGCCCCCCGAGCCGAAGATGTCGTTCGCGCCGATGTTGAGGCCTTCCATGCCCTTCGGAGCCGACATGGGCTCGGGGGCATCGGGCTTCTTGGCGACCAGCTCCTCCTGCACGAGCGAGGAGAGCGCGCTCGCGGCGGACGGGCGCCACGAAGGCTCGTCGGCCATCTCTTGCGGAGCCGAGGCGCCGTAGCCCTGCATGCCGAGCGACGAGCCGGCGGCGGCCGAGGCGCCAGCGCGCGCCATGCTGCCGCGCTGCACTTGCGGGCGCTCGGTGATGAGATAGGCGAGCTCGGAGACGTCGACCAGCGGGATCCAGTCCGCCATACCGGCCTTCCAGACCAGCGTGTCTTCGTCGATCTCCTTGTTGTCCCAGCGCTCTTCGACCTCGGCGAGGTTCACCGGACCGACCTGCGCGTCTTCGATGGCGACGTACCAGACGCGCTCACCACCGCGGTCGCTCGAGACCGGAGCTTGCTGCTGCTCGAGCTGCCCCAGGGCCATGTCGGTCTCGCCACCGCCACCACCGCCGAACGAGCTCTGGAAGCCGAAGGCGTTGTTGTCGCCGCCCGCGTCGTGGTTGCCATTGCCGTACGAGCCGTTGACGCCGTGGTCTTGCGCCTGCTGCTGCTCGGGCTGGCCTTCGCTGCTGCCGAACATGGAGCTGAAGGCGCCACCGAGGTCGCCCTGCGGCGCCTGGGTCTGGGTCTCACCGAACGACCCGCCCATGCCGGAGGCGCTCATCGAGCTCATGCCGCCAGAGGCGACACCAGCGCTGGCGCTCGTGTCCGCGATCGCGGACGATGCGGCACCCGCGTCGGCGGCGGGCTTCACGACGATCATGTTGCCGCACTTCTTGCATTTTACTTTGACGCCGCGCACGCCGACCTTCTCGTCAGCGATCATGTACTGGGCGCCACAACTATCGCAGGCAAACCGCATGCTGGGCGGCTCCGATGCTTGAGAATACGAAAGGCTAGAGGCTCCCCGCGAAGGGAGACCACGCGAGGAAACAAGGTCTCGTGAGGGTAAGCGTAACCCACATGAGAATACTGCGCAAATTACCCGGACTAGACTGATTGGGCAACCCGCGGCCTCACGCGGGGCGTCGAAAACAGGCCGATCGAGGCCCCTGGAGTTGCCCTAATCAGCCGTATTGTGGGGGGTAATGTGTGCAAGAACGCCCCTGGAGGCGTCTGGCTTCGCCGCCTCGGCTCGCCTAGGTTGGCCGCATGCGCTTCATTTCCTTCGTCATTCTCGGGCGCGCGAGCTTCGGGGTCATGCAGCACGGCGGCATCGTCGACCTGGGCCGGCGCATGGGCCGGATCGTCCCGGATCTCGTGACCTATCTCGAGGCTCGGGCGCTGGGCGTCGCTCCGGCCATCGATCCGACCTGGGATGCCGACTACCGCCTCGAGGAGGTGCAGCTCCTCCCCGTCATCCCCAAGCCCGGGAAGATCATCTGCGTCGGCGTGAACTACGACGAGCATCGCCAGGAGATGGGCCGCGAGGCTCACGCCTACCCCACCCTCTTCACGCGCTTCACCGACACCTTGGTCGGGCAGCACGGCGCGATCGTCCGGCCGCGCGTCTCGACCTCTCTCGATTTCGAGGGCGAGCTCGCGTTCGTCGTCGGCCGCGACGCGAAGAACGTGAAGGTCGAGCAGGCCATGGAGCACGTCGCCGGCTACACCTGCTTCAACGACGCGACCATCCGCGACTGGCAACGCCACACCACGCAGTTCGTGCCCGGCAAGAACTTCCCGTCGACGGGAGCCTTGGGCCCCGAGCTGGTCACGCCCGACGAGGTCACCGACTTCGCGAGCCGCAACATAAGCAGCCGCTTGAACGGACAGGTCATGCAGAGCGCGACGCTCGGCCAGATGATCTTCTCGGTGGCGCAGATCATCACGTACATCTCGAGCTTCACGCGGCTCGGCCCTGGTGACGTCATTGCCACGGGGACGCCCTCGGGCGTCGGCGCCAAGCGCACGCCGCCGGTGTTCATGAAGGCGGGCGACACCATCGAGGTGATCATCGACGGGGTCGGCCATCTCACCAACACCGTCGTCGACGAGCTCGTGCCTTGAGCCGCCCCGTCCTGTGCATGTTCGCGCGGGCTCCCCTGCCCGGCCGCTGCAAGACGCGCCTCGCCGCCACCATCGGCGACGACGCGGCCGCCGAGCTCTACGAAGCGCTCCTCCTCGACACCATGGCCCGCCTGTCCGCCATAGAAGACGCGAGGAAGGTCTTGCTCGCGGCGACCGAGCACGACGGTGTCGCGGTGCTCGGCAAGATGGCGCCGCCCGGTTGGGACGTCGTGCCGCAACACACGGGTGATCTCACGGCTCGGCTCGTGGACGCGTTCGGTACGCTGGGCGCTGGTGGCGCCACGGTGATCTGCGTCGGCAGCGACGCGCCGTTCGTGGCGACCGACGCGCTCGCGGTCGCGCTGCACGACGAAGCCCATGACGTGATGGTCGGCCCCAGCCGCGATGGCGGATACTGGGCGATCGGCATGCGGCGCCTCGTGCGCGAGCTGCTCGTCGACATGCCGTGGAGCAGCGACCAGGTGACGCCCGAGACGCTAAAGCGCTGTCAGAAGCTCGGACTATCGGTGGCGTTCTTGCCCGAGAGCTTCGACGTCGATGACGTAAGCGACCTCGAGGAGCTGCGACGCGCCTCGGCGGCGGCTCCGGACATCGCGCCGCGCGTGGCTCGGTGGCTCACGCGCGACGCGACGTAGCGGTCCCTACTTACGGACGAAGCGCAGGGTCATGCGGTCGCTCTCGCCGATGGCGACGTACTTCTCGCGATCCTGATCCTTGAGCGCGAGCGTCGGCGGCAGCGCCCAGACGCCTTCGGGGTAGTCCTTGGTGTCCTTCGGGTTGGCGTTGATCTCGCTCTTGGCGTCGAGCACGAAGCCCTTGGCCTCGATCTGCTTGATGAGCCACTCCTCGGGGATGTAGCCGGTGTCGCCACCCTTGGCCGGGTCGGCGCCCGCGTTGGCGCGGTGATCCTCGACACCGAAGACGCCGCCGTCCTTGAGGACGGTGTGGACGGCTTCGAGGAGCTGCTCCATCTCGGCCGGCTTCATGTTGTGCAGGCTGCGGAAGGTGACGACCATATCGGCGCTGCCCGGCGCGCCGAGATCCCACGCGTCCATCGGCTGAACGCGGGTCTGAGCCTTGCCAAACGCGTCCGGCGCGGCGGCCATGCGCTCGGTGAGCGCTTTAGCGTACTTCACGCCCGGGCCGTCCTCGGGACCGTTGGGGTCCGCGATCGGCAAGATGAGCTGACCTTTCTCGGCCAAGACGGGCGCGAGCACCGCGGTGTACCAGCCACGGCCGGGCATGAGCTCGACGACGGTCATGTTGTCGTGGAGGCCGAAGAACGCGAGGGTCTGCGCCGGGTGACGGTAGACGTCACGGGCACGCTCGGCTTCGGGGCGATGCTCGGAGGCGAGGACTTGCTCGATCTTCGCGACGGTTGCTGCGTCGGCGTGAGGACCGCTGGATTTGGTGGTGGCGCAGGCCGAGGCGGCGATGAAGCCGCAGGTCGCGAGGAGCTTGAGAGTGTTTTTCATGGCGGAGGGGATAGCAACACCTTTGCCGCAGGCCAACGGGAAGGGGGGACCGTTCACAGAAATTTACGACCGGTCATCGGCAATCGGCAATCGGGCTTACCCCGCTTTGCCAACCACCAACGCTCCCCCAGAGTACTGCCGCAACTGGAAGTACTCCCGGCTCACCGCAAACAACACCAGATCCTTGATCCGCTGCTTCACCGACCCCGCCCCAGTCTCCCCCGTCTTCGTGATGCCACGAATCGACGCCGCAAGATCACCCGATGCCACGAGCCCCGCCCGCGCCGCGGTCGTCTCCACCGCTGCCTGGTATTGCTTCAACGCATCACCCTTACCGATGAGCGGATACGCGTTCTTCGCGAGCTCCTGCACCCTCTTCAGCGCCGGCGCCGGCATTCTCTCGAAGTGCTGCGCCCAACGGTCGACCTCACGCGGATTTCCGCTGTGCGTGAGCTGACGGTTGTAAACCAAGCACAACCCGAAGAGCACATCACGCAGCTCGTCGCCCGGATGCGCGCGCCCCAAGAACAGCTCCGGCCGCGCATACGCCATGTTGCGCCCGACCTGGAACAACAACATGCGCTGATCGGTCTCGCGGAAGATGTCGTTCGCCTCACCGGCCGCTAAAGCGGGCGGCTGGGCGGGCACCAAGGTCAGCGGCTCCATCGAGCCGGACTTCTTGTAGAGGTCCACACCTTGGATGTTCAGGAGCTTGCCGACGTAACGCATGCGCGTCGCGAGGTAGAGCTCGTTGGTGCGGACGTCTATGAAGTCCTTCTTCTTGAGGTTGAGATCCTTCGCCGGCACCGTGCAGAAGTCCGGGGCGGCGCGGTACAGGTTCGCGGCGAGCTGACCGACCGGCCCGTTCAGGTCGGGGTGCAGCAGCATCGGCCACTGGTCGTCGCTGAGCGACTGGGTGGCGAGCGCCGGGATGCCCTGCTGCAGGTAGGTGAAGACCTTCTTCTCTTCCTCGTCGGCCTCGTTCAGGCAGACCAGCGCTGACGCTAAAGCGTACACCTGATCGAACTGCTGACCGACATGGTAGAGCTGGCGCAGCTTCTTGACCGGCGGCACCGGGTTGTCGAGCTCGGTGACGAGCTCGTGCATCATGTCGATGGCCTTCCTGCGGTGCTCGGGCTTCTCGGCGTACAGGTCCGCCAGGATCTGCGCGTCGGTGATCTTGCCCGGCTCGAGCTTGCGGATGACCTCGTAGGCCATGATCGCGTTGTCGACCTGACGCAAGACGCGGCGGTAGAGCTCGGCCAAGTTGCGCCAGAGGATCAAACGGATCTGCGGCGTGAGATCCTTGGCGCGGCCGATCATCGCGCGGTAGTTGCCCTCGAGCTTGTCCCAGGCGCGCTCGCCCGTGAGGATGCGCTCGATGGCCTCGAAGGCGCGGATGTTCGTGGGCATCGCGTCGAGCGCCTTGTTGTAATGCTTGACGGCGCCGCTGTTGTCCTTGACGTCGCGCTCGAGCACGGTGGCGAGCAGGAAGTTGAGCTCGGAGAGCTTCTTCGGATCGCCCGCCATGCCGACGGCCTGGGTGAGCACCTCGACCGCTTGCGGCGACTGGCGCGTCTCCATGTACTGCTGCGCCAAGCGCTCGAGCACGTCGAGCGAGGCCGATCCGCTGCGGCGGGCGCGCTCCAGCGCCTCGATCGAGCGCGAGCCGTCGGCGAGATGATCACGCGCGATAGCGGACAAGCGCATGAGCACGTCGGAGCGCTCTTGGCCGGACAAGGCATCGGCGAGCCGCGACAGGCGGTCGTAGGTGCCGTTCCAGTTCTCCATCATCTCGTCGAGACCCGCCAAGGCGCGCAGCGACGGCGCGTGATCGGGATCGATCTCGAGCGCCTTCTCGAACTGCTTATAGGCGCGGTCCGGCTGATCCATCTTCATGGAGATGTCGCCGAGCTGCCACTGCACATCGACCACTTCGCTCTCGGTGAGCGCGTCGCGGTGATGGATGAGGATGGTCTGGAAGACCTTCTGCGCCTCCTCCCAGCTCTCGGCCGAGAGCAGCGCCTGGCCCAGGCCTTCGAGCGCCGGCAGGTAGGTCGCGTCCGCCTCGAAGGCGACGCGGTAGTAGTTCAGTGCGCGATCGCGGTCACCGAGCTTCTCGCTGATGTACGCCAGCCGGTAGTTCTTCTGGCAGTAGTCCTTCGCGTCCTTGTTGCGATCGATCTGCTCCACCACGATGCGGTAGAGCTCGTCGGCCTTCTGCCAGTCCTCGTTACGGAAGTAGATCTCGCCCAACGACTTCGCGGTCTCGAGGTGCTTCGGCGTAAGCTCCAAGGCGCGGTTGTAGAAGCGGATCGCCGACTGTTCGTCTTGGCGGATGTTCTGGAAGAACTGCGCCGCCTCGAAGAAGAGATCGGTCTTCTCCTCGATGTCCTCGGTGCTCTCCGCCTCGGCGATGACGTGCTCGGCGTAGGTGTCCCAATCCGCCGACTGCTTGGCGAGGTTCTTCATCGCCTGCAGCGCCGGACCGTAGTTGGGCTCGATCTCGAGGGCGCGGCCGTAGGCGGTCTTGGCCGCGGCCAAGTCCATCAGCATGTCCTCGTTGATCTTACCGACGCGCATGAGGATCTGCAGACCCTTGGGCTCCGAGCCCAGCGCATCCGCCTCGCGCTGCAACATCTCGAGCGCTTGGAACCAGTTGCCCGAGCGCTCGTAGAGCTGACCCAACGAGTGCAGCGCTTGCGCGTTGTTCTCGTTGAACGAGCGCGCCGTGTTGTAGGCCTCTTCGGCTTTGTCGACGCGCGTCAGCTCGCGGTAGTAGATATCGCCGATCTGCAGGTAGAGCTCGGTGATCTCGTCCTTGTCCTGAATGAGCGTGATGTGGTGCTGCAGCAGCTCGATGAGCCGCGGCCACTCCGCCAAAACACGCAACAGGCGCTCGAGCTGCGTGACCGCGACCATCTGGGTCGCGTCGAGGGCGAGCACGCGCTCGTAGGCCGCCGCCGCGTCCTTCTGCGACGCGAAGTGCTCCTCGTAGATCTGCGCTTCCTTCGAGAGGATGCGGATCTTCTCTTCGTTGGCCGTCGCCTGCGCGATCTGGACCTCGAAGATCTGGATGAGCTCGCTCCAGCGCTCCATCGAGGTGTACTGGCGCTCGAGAGAGGCGAGCGCGACCGCGTTACCCGGATCGAACTCGAGGACGCCGCGATACCACTCGATGGCGGCTTCGTTGTCGGCCAGCTCACCTTCGCAGAGCGCCGCCACTTGTAGGCGCAGGTCGATGCCCTGACGCGGATCGTGCGCCAGCTCCACCTTGCGCGTGAGGGTGTGCGCGAGCTCGCCCCACTTCGACTCGCCAGCATACATACGGGCGAGACCGTCGAGGGCGTTGATGTCGGCGCCGTCGATCTCGAGCACGCGGCCCAAGGCGACGATGGCCTCGTCGACGTCACCGATGCGGTCTTCCCAGATGTGCGCGATGTCGAAGAGGATCGCCTTGCGCGTGGTGTCTTCGCCGACCGCCTGGAGCTTACGCTCGAGCGCTTGGATCTGCTTGTCGAAGCGCTCCTCGCGCGCGCCCAGGCCCGCCATCATGTCGATGGCTTCGATGTCGGCCGGCTCGAGCTCCAGGATCTTGCCGAGCGCGGTCTCCGCCTGGTGCACGTCCTTGAGCTCTTCGGCGTACAGACGCGCCAAGCGGCGGAGCGAGGCGACCTTCACCTGACTGTCGTGGATGTTGTCGAGCTCGTCCTCGAGGACCGCCGACAGCTCCTCCGCCCCGCCCGTCTCGAGACCGATGCGCTCGAGCACCTCGGCCGAGTGCAGGTCCATCGGGTTTTCTTTGTAGACGCGGCAGGCCGCGATGAACGCGAGCTCTTTCTCGCCGAGCTTCTCGTCCTGGACGTCGCGGATCTCGGTGAGGATGGTGAGGCGCGTCGCCGGGTCGGCGTGCGGCACGTAGTCTTCGTTCAACGCCACCAAGCGGCGCCACTCGTTGGTGTCGCGGTAGATGTGCGCCAAAGCGGTGTACGCTTCTTCGTCGTCGGCCTGGACCTCGCGGATGGCCTCGTAGGCGCCGCGCGCGTCGTTGGGCTTCGACAGCCGGTCGCGGTGGATCTGCGCCGCTTCGTAGAAGCGCTGCACCTTCGAGCCCGGCTCCGGCGTCAGGGCGCCGGCCTTCTCGAGGGCGATGACGGCTTCGTCCCACGCCTCGATGTTCTTGAGCATGTCGGCGAGCTTGCCGAGCGACTCCGCGGTGTGCGGCTCGGTGGCGCGCACTTCGCGGGCGAGCTTGATGGCTTCGTCACGCTTGCCGAGGTTCTCGCCCAGGGCCTTGGCGAGGAGGAAGCGCACTTCCTTCGCCTCCGCCGGCGAGACCAGCGGGATGAGGCGGCGCGCCGAGTCGACGAACTGCTCCCACATGGCGCGCTCGGTGTAGAGGCCGAGCAAGGCGCGCAAGGCGTCGACGTTCTTGGGATCGGTCTGCAAGACCTCGAGCCACGACTTGAGCGCGTCTTCGCTGCGGCCGAGCTTCTCGCCGAGGATGACGCCCAGGCGGCGGTTGATCTCCGCTTTGGCGTTCACGTCGCGGGTGTGCGCGAGCTGCTGCTGATAGACCTGCGCGAGCTCGTCCCAGCGCTCTTCCGCCGTGAGCAAGACCACTAGCGCCTTGTTGGCCGGACCGTGCGCCGGATCGAGCGCGGCAACCTGCAGCCAGTGCTCGATGGCCATGCTCATGTCGCCGAGCTCTTCGGCGAAGAGCTCACCGGCGGCCGCGTGGATGCGGATCTGGTCGGACTTGTCCTTGAGGACGTCGGCCTGGCGCAGCAGGTTCTTGGCGAGCGCGTCCCAGTCCTCGAGCTCGCGGTAGAGCTTCTCCATCGACTTGAGCGTCAACGGATGGTCGGGGTCGATCTCGAGGATCTGCTTGTGGCAGCGCAGCGCCGCCTCGGCGTCGTGCAGGCGCTCGCCCCAGACGATGGCCAAGCGCTCGAGCAGCTGGCTCTTGATGCGCGGGTCGGTCGCGAGCTCCACGCGGCGCTCGAGCAAGTCCGCTAAAGCGCCCCACTTCTGGTTCTTCTCGAGCAGCGCGTCGAGCTGCGCCATCGCCTCGGCGTCGGCCGGATCGTATTGCAGCGCTTGCTGCAAGTAGACCATGGCTCCTTCGACGTCGCCCACCTTGTTGCCGACGATGTCGCCCAAACGGCGCAGCAATGCCTGGCGGGTGGTGAAGTCGGGCAGCGCATCGATATCGATGCCGACGACCTCGACGAGCTCGTCCCAGTTGCCGTGCTTCTCGGCGTGCTTCTCGAGGAGGCCCAAGACCTCCATGTCGGTGCGCTCTTCGTTGTAAGCGCGGGTGAGCGCCAAAAACGCCATGTCGGCGGCGTTCAGCTCACGGTCGTAGGTCGACGCCAGCTCGACGAAGATCTCGCGGCGGGCGGCCAGGCCCTCGACCTGACCGAGCTTCTTCTCGAGGAGCTCGACGTACTCACGCCACTTGCCCTGCGCCTTGTAGACGCGCTCGAGCAGGGCCATGGCTTCGACGCCGCCGCCCTTGGCGCGCTCTTCGAGGTACGCGATGGTCTGCGCGTGCGCCGGGTCTTCCTGGAGGATGGTGCCGAAGATCTCGGCGGCGCTCTCGCGGTCGTGGAAGTGCTCCTCGGCGATGCGGCCACGGCGGAACTGCAAGTCGAGGCGGCGGGCGGTGACGTCGCGGCCACGCTTGTCGGCGAGGCGCTTGATTTGCGTCTCGTAGAACGCGCCGAGCTCTTCCCAGCGTGAGAGCTGGCCGAGCAGGGCTTCGATCTTCCCGAGCGCCGCCTGGTCCTCCGGCGTCACCTCGATGATCTGGCGATACGTGTCGGTGGCCGCGGCGAAGTCCATGAGCTTGTCGCTCTGGAGCGTCGCGATCTCGTTCATGTACTCGCGCTTCTTCTCGACGCCGGCGGTGAGCGCCAAGCGCCTACGCAAGAGCTCGACCAAGTCGCCGTACGACTCGGTCGCGCGGAAGATGGCCTCGAGGCCGGTGAGCGCCTTCTCGTCGCGGCCCTCGAGCGCCAGGATCGCCTGGTACTCGACGACGGCCGAACCGTGGTCACCCAGCTTCTCGTGATAGATGGCGGCGGCGCGGCGGTGGAACTGGAGCTTCAGCGCCGCGTCCGCTTTCTCGGCCTCCTCGACGTAAGCGTCCGCCAAAGCGGCCAGCGCGCCGGTCTCGCCGGCGAGCTTCTCGATCCACATGCGCACGCCCATGTCGCCCGGATCCTCACCGAGCGAGCGGCGCGCCATGGCGAAGGCCTTGTCCTTCTGCTGCAGGCGGTTCTCGTAGATGTCGCCGATGCGGCGGAGCAGGCCCTTGCGCTGCGTGAGGTCGGCGGTGCCCTCGAGGCGTTGCTCGAGGACCCACGCGAGCTTCGCGTGGTCTTGCTTGGCCGTGTAGATCGGCTCGAGCACCTGCGCGATCTCGGTCTTGTTCGGCGCCTGCGCGAGCAGACCTTCGAGACCGCTGATCGCCGCCTGATGGTCACGCTTCTTCAAGAGCACCGAGCGGTACTGCTTGAGCGCTTCCTCGGGCTTGCCGAGCTGCATCTGCACGGTGGCGAGCTTCAAGTAGTCGTCGAGGAGGCTCGGGTTCGCGGTGTTGAGATCGACGAGCTTCGCCAAGATCTCGGCGCGCTCGGCCGGCTGATTCAGCTCGTCCAGCACCGTGTCGAGCTGACGCAGCGCCGCGATGTTCTTGGGATCGAGCTCGATGAGCTGCTTGTACGTGTCGAGGGCGCGCGCCTTGTCGCCCGACGCCTCGCAGAGCTGAGCGATCTCGAGCAGCAAGGCTTTGCGCTTGGCCACGTTCTCGGCGGGCACCTTCTTGTAGATGGCGTCGAGGACCTCGGCCAAGTCCGCTGAAGCGTTGTTGGCGCGGTAGAGGCGCTCGAGCGCTTCGAGCGACGGCAAGTCTTCCGGCAGCTCGCCCCCGGTCGCGGCCTTGTAGTGCTCGATGGCTTCGGCGCTGCGGCCAAGCTTCTGATCGAGGACCTGCGCGAGCTTGCGGCGGATGGGCTTCTGCTGCTCGGCGTCCGTGATGACGTTCAGCGAGCCGAGATAAGCGTCGGCCAGCTCCTGCCAAAGCCCACCGGCTTCGGCGAGGCGCTCCATCTCGACACGCAGCTCGGCGTCGTTGGGGGCGTCGTGGAAGGCGCTCTCGAGCTCGACGAAGGCGCCGGCGTTGTCGTTCAGGCGCAGCGCGCGGATCTGCGCGAGCTCCTTGGTGAGCGTCAGGCGGGTCGTGAGGTCGTGCGAGCTCTCGATGGCCTGACGCAAGACCTGCGCGGCCTTCTGCCAGTTGCCGCTGGCGCTGTACGAGGCGAGCAGCATGCGCTCGATGCGGTCACGCAGCTCGGGGATGCTCGCTGCATCACCGTGCAGCTCCTCGAGCAAGGCGGTCGCCGCGGGGTGCGCGGGCTCGGCCTTGAGCACGCCCTGCACCGCGTGCAAGGCACCGTCCACGTCCGAGAGCTGCTTGCCGACGAGCTCGGCGTAGGCAATCTGGCGGGCTCTGCGCTCCTCGCCGTCGGGGAGGAGATTGATCTCGCTCTGGATGGAGTGGGCGGCCTCGTTGGGCTGACCGGCGCGTGCCTGGAGCTCGGCGAGCTTGGCCCAAACGGCGCGGCTGCCGGGGGCGATGGCGCTGATGGTGAGCAGCTCGGCGATGGCCGTGGGCACGTCGTTGAGACGATTCGCGAGCAGCTCCGCGAGCTGGACGCCATTCGCGGTCAAGCTCGCTTCGTCACCACTTCGCTGGATCTTCTGACGCAGGTGGTTGGCCAGCTCGGTTGGATCCGCCGACGAGTCGATGAGCTTGTCGAGCTGGTCAAGGGCTTCTGCGTCGTCCTTGTCGATATTCAACACGTTCTTCCAAGCCTCTTTTGCGAACTGAGAAACTTGCTGCTTCGGCATGTGATCCGACGTCCACCGCTCCTGAACCTTCCCGAAGAAGCGGGCGAGCGTCCGCCAAAACGCAGCGGCACGCTTGGGCGGCAGATCCGAGGCGACGAGCGCGACGGACTCACGAAGCTCGTCCGCGGGCAGGCCCGCGGCAAGCAATCTCCCGAGCCCATCGAGTGTACCTGCATTGTCACCCTCGGCAAGCGTTAGGACGCGGAGGTAGTCCCGTGTCGCACCAATCCCGTCACTACCTTTTTCCGCCAAGGCAGCGGCGCGCAAGAGCAAGCGGCGCTTCGGCTCGTCCGCGGCCGCCTCCGCCGCGGCGCGATAAACCCGCACTACACCCTCGTAGTCATTGGCTTTTGCCGCGACGCGCTCGAGCTCGACCTGGAGACCGGCGTCGTTAGGATCGGCCTGGAATGCGCGTAGGAGCGCGCCCAGGGCCTCGTCGGTGCGCTGGAGGCGCTGCTCGTAGATGATCGCGAGCGAGCGCAGCAGGTCGGCGCGGCTCACCTGATCGTCCGATTCGCGGGCGCGGATCTCGATCATCTCCGACGCTTCGGGCCAGGCCCCGCTCTGCACATAGAAAGGCTGGAGGGTCTCCGCCATGCGCAGCGGGTGGCGGACGCGGCCAATCAGGCGCTCGGCGCCGGCGATCGCCTCCGCGTTGGTTGGGACCTCGCGCAAGACTTCGCAATAGCAGTCACCAGCGCGGTCGAGCTGCGCCAGGTGCTGCTCGAGAATGCGGGCGAGCTCGAGCTGGATGCCGACACGGTCGGGCGACCTGCCGTCGTGCTCGAGCTTGTAGCTGAGCGCTTCGGCGAGCTCGGCCCAGCGGTTGTCGCGCCGGTACATGGCGAGCACACCCTCGGCGGCCTCGCGGTCGTTCGGGTCGAGCTTCAAGATCTCGCGGTAGGTGTCGAGGGCGCGGGCGTAGTCTTTCGCGGTCTCGACCAGCTCGCGCGCCAGCTTCTTCAGGATGCTGATGCGCTCGGCGTCGTTGACCGCGTGGTCGACCTGCTCACGGAAGAAGGCGATCTTGTCGGTGCTCTCGGCGACCTGCTGCAGCAGGCGGTCCAAGGCTTGGCGGGCGCGCTCGTCGGTGTCGTCGATGGCGAGGATGCGGCGGTGGATACGCAGCGCCTCGAGCGGCGCGTCGCGCGCCCCCTCGTAGAGCGCCGCGAGCGAGTGGAGGGCTTCGACCTTGTCCTTGTCGATGGAGATGCGCTCCAAGGCATCTTCGAGGATCTGCACCAGGGCCGCGAACGACGCGGAGATGGCGGCGTACTCCTCGAGGCGCTCGCGCAAGTCGGGGTTGGGCTTGTTCTTGTAGACCTCGCCCAGGGTCTCGAGCGCATCCGCTGGAGCGGACAGAGGACCGGCGTAGAGCTCACCTAGCTCGCTCAAGACGGGGAAGCGCTCCTCGCCTTGTAGGCCGGCGAGCTTCGCCTTGAGGGTGCGGGCGAGCGCGGCGTGATCACCAGAGGCGCGGTAGACCTGCTCGAGGGCGCGGGCGGCGGCTTGATTCTCGGGGTCGAGCTCCAGGACCGCTTCATAGTGCGGGCGCGCCTTGTTCTTGTCGTCGAGCTCGTCCTCGAAGATGCGCGCGAGCGTGTAGTGGGCGGCGACGCGGTCCTCGCTCGTGGCGGCGCGCTCGGCCCAGCTCTCGAGGATGTGGACGGCGCGGTCCCAGTTCTTGCGCTCGCGGTAGAACTCGACGAGGGCGTTGCTCGCGACCTTGTTTCCGGGGTCGAGCTGCAGGACGCGCTCGTAGATGCGGGCGCTGGTCTCGGGGCTGTCCAGGCGCACCGAGTGGTGCATGGCGGCCTTGAGGTAGAGCTCGACGCCCAGGTGCGGGTCGCGCGCGTAGGCCGCCATCATCTCGAGCTTGAGCGCGAGGTCGTCATAGCGGTCTTGCGAGCCGTAGACCTCCTCGAGGAGCTTCAGGGCGACCGGGTGCCCGGCTTTCCCGGCGAGCGCCTTGTCGATCGACGCGAGCGCGCCTTCGTGATCGTTGCCGTAGACGATCTGCAGCTCGGCGACCGAGAGCCATACGTCCGCCGCGGCGGTCTTGTCGGTGGCGCCGATCTCTTGGGCGCGCTGCTCGTGCATCTCGACGCGCGAGCGCCAGTTCTCCTTGATGTCGTCGAGCTCGGTGATGACGCGCTTGGCGCCTTCGTCGTCGGGGCGGGCGTCCAAGGCTTCACCGAGCGCGGCGCGCAGCTCGACGTGGAGCTTGGCGCGGTCGAGGAGTCGCTCGCAGAGGAGCGCCAGGCGGTCGACGACGTCGGTCTTACCGCCGCTGATGGCGAGCTCGTCGACCATGGCCTGGAGAGCCTGCTCGCCCTTCCCCTGCACCTCGTAGATGTGCGCCGCGAGCTTGAAGATCTCGGGGTTGTCCTTGGCGATGCGCTGCGCCTGGCGAAGCGCCGCCAGCGCCTTTTCGATGCGGCCCAGGCTCTCGATGTAAATTTGCGCGAGGTTGAGCAGCCCCTTGGCGCGCTCGCTGGTGTCCTCGACCTGGGCGAGCTCGCGCTCGTAGATCTCGGTGCCGCGCTCGTAGTCACCCTGCGCGAGGTAGATCTCACGAAGCTCCCGGAGGGCCTCGCGGTCGGTCGGGTGCGCGCCGATGGCGCGTTGCAGGTAGGCTTCGGCGCGCGGCGCGGAGACCAGCTCGCGGAGACTGACGGTCGCCGCTTTACGCAGCAAATTCGCGGCGGTCTCGCCCTGCAGACGATGCGCGCTGTCCTCGTAGACGCGCAGCAGCTCTTCCCAGCGCCCTTCGCCAGCAAAGCCCGCCTCGACGGCTTCGAGCGCGGCCGGATCCGACGGCTCTTCGGCCAGACGCGTGAGATGCGACTGTAAGTCGACAGCAGAGGACATTTGGCCGAATCATCCTGTGCGGCGGATGTGGGCGCAAGTAAAGTTCCACCATGTCGCCTCTCTTGGCGGTCGCCCTGCTGCTCGCCGCAACGCCTGCCGATCGTCCGCAGCTCGCCGCGATGCCGTTGGTCGCCGCGAACATTCCTCCAGAAACCGTGCAAATCCTGGACCTTCTCCTCGTCGCCGAGCTCGAAGCGACGGAGCAATTCACGGTGGTCCGGCCAGCCGACGTGGACGCGATGCTCGGCTTCGAGCGCATGAAGGACGCGGCGGGCTGCGATGACGTGAGCTGCGCGACCGAGCTGGCCCACGCCTTGGGTGTAGGCCTTTTGATGACAGGAACGGCTGGCAAGCTGGGCGACGAGCTGGTGGTGCAGCTGACGCTCATCGATGTGCGGGAGCAACGCGTGAGGCGCCGAGGCCAGGTGACGGCTCCAGCGGACGAGCGCTCGTATCGTGACGCGCTCAGGCGGGCGGTCGCCCAGGTGCTGGGGTTGAGCGTCGAGAAGCCGGTAGTCAAGGACGAGGTGTCGCCGCTCACCTTGCGGTTCGACACGATGGAGAGCGAGCGCAGCTTCCAGGTCCGCGTCGTGACCAGCGATGGCCAGCAGCACGATTGCGCGCGGCCGGTGGACGCCCAGAACGCGTGCACGATCGACGGCATCGCGCTCGGACAGGCGCGGCTCGTGGTGATGAGCCCGCCGCTGACGGGTTACGCGGACATGCTGAACGCTAAAAAAGACAAAGAGACCATCGTGTATTCGTTACGCAGCGGTCCCGGGTTGGGGAGCATCACGGCGTGGACGTATGGCGGGCTTGCGCTCGCGGCGGGGATCGCGCTGGTGGCGGTCGGGGCGGCGACGGAGCACAAGGGGATGATTTATGGAGGCGCACCCGCGATTTTGGGTGGGGGGGCTTTGCTTTACTTGGGTTTTACGCTCGATGGGGTGGTG
>JBDHVB010000040.1:0-29413 GCA_039809465.1 Myxococcota bacterium | reverse complement strand
GCTCACCACGCAGCAGCTGGCACTCCAAGCGTTCGGCTCCGCCATTCGCCTCGAACACCGCGCTGGTGATCGCTGGCTTGCCTGCTTGCCGCTGCATCACGTCGGCGGCCTGTCGGTGCTCACGCGCTGCGCCTTCTACGCCACCACCGTCGTGCTGCACGCCCGCTTCGTCGCGGCGCGCGTCGCCCGTGCACTCGACCTCGGTCAGGCCACGATGGTGTCGCTGGTGCCGACCATGCTCGAGCGCGTCCTCGACGTGCGTGACGCCAAGCCCTTCCCCGCGAGCCTCCGCGTCGCGCTCATCGGCGGCGCCAAGGCTCCGCCCGATCTCGTCGCGCGCTGCCGTGCGCTCGAAGTGCCCGTCGCCCTCACCTGGGGCATGAGCGAAGCCGCCTCGCAGGTCGCCACCCGCGTGGTCGGTGACACCAGCACCGAGAGCGGCGCCGGCGCGCCTCTCGCCTTCGCGCGGGTGCGCGTCAACGACGGTCTCCTCGAGATCGCTGGTCCCACCGTCGGCGGCGTGTTCATCAGCCGTGATCGCGGCGGTATCGATGCGCAGGGCCGCGTCCACATCCATGGCCGCGATGACGGTGTCATCGTCTCGGGCGGCGAGAAGATCGATCCCCTGGAGCTCGAGCGCGTGCTCGCCGAGCATCCGCAAGTGCGCGACGCCTGCGTCCTCGGTGTCCCCAGCCCGCGCTGGGGCGAGCGCCCGGTGGCCATGCTGGTCGCCCGCGCCAAGCCCGCCGAAGACGCCGATCTCGACGCCTGGTGCGCCAAGTCGCTCTCGCGCTTCAAGACACCCGACCACTACGTCTGGGTCGACAGCCTCGCCACCAGCGCCATGGACAAGCGCTCACGCGCCGCGCTCACCGAGGTGCTACGCTCACGCGCTCCCGAGCTTTTCATGACCTCCGACGCCAACGCGCCGCAGCGCGTCCGCGAAAGCGGTGGGGAAGCCGATCGGGCGGAAGGTGCCAAGGTCGACGAAGGCATGCACTGTGGCAGCCGTGGCGCGCAGCACTTCGTCCTGCCCAACGATGCGGTAGCCGATGGTGATGGTCTTCTCGCTCACCGCCGCGACCGACACCTCGACGCGCAAGCGCTCACCCAGGCGCATGGGCTTCTTGAAGTCGGCCTCGGCGTGCACCAGCGGCGCGCCCCACTGTTTGGCCTCGAAGAGAGCCTGGATGCCGCCCGTCGTCACGGCAAGAAGCTCTTCGAAAGCCTCGTGGCAGTACTCGAATATCCGCGCAAAGAAGACGATGCCGGCGCGATCGACGTCGCCAAAACGGACAGTGAACCCATGTTCGAAAGCCAAAGCAGGACCCCCAAGGCCGAGGAGGACGTATGAGTGACGCAACCAACGCGCCTGTGCTCATGACCAACCGCGACCGCTCACGCGCCACGCGCGAGCCCGTTCTCGACCCGCTGGCCAACGTCGCACGAGCCCATGGGGTCGATCCACTCGCCGAGCGTCTCGACGAGCTGAAGGCTCTCTTGGCCGACGATCTCATGAGCGTCGAGCTCGCCATCCAAGGCATCGACGCGGAGGTGCGCAACGCGCCTCCCGAGGACGGCCTCTTGGCGCGCCGCGCCGCGCGTCAGCTGCTCGACTGTCCCGGTAAGCGCATCCGCCCGCTCTGCGTGATGCTGGCTGCCCGCATGGGTGGCCGCGCGCTCGACGACGTCGTGCGTAACCTCGCCGTGGCCTGCGAGATCGTTCACGCCGCGACGTTGCTCCATGACGACGTGCTCGATCAGGGCGACGAGCGCCGGGGAGCCGCGACCGCGCGTCTCATCTACGGCAACTCGGCGAGCATCCTGGGCGGCGATCACTTGCTGGTCGAGGCGCTGAAGCTCGTGAACGGCACCGGCGAGCACGCGCTGCTCACCTCGCTCCTGGGCGTCATCTCCGAGATGGTGCACGCCGAAGCGGTGCAGCTCGAGCAACGCGGCCGCTTCCGCCCCGAGCGTGACGTGTATCTCAAGGTCATCCACGGCAAGACCGCGGCGCTCTTCCGCTGGGGCCTCACCGCCGGCGGCATGGTCGCCAAGCTCTCGGCCGACAGCTTGGGACATCTGGCGCGCGTCGGTGATGCGCTCGGCATGGCCTTCCAGCTGGTCGACGACGTGCTCGATCTCGAAGGTAGCCACGCCACCACCGGCAAGACGCCGCTCGCGGACCTCCGCGAAGGCAAGCTCACCTGGCCGGTCATCGTCGCCGCCGAGCGTGACCCAGCGCTCGCCCGCGACCTCGAGCAGCACGTGCGCGGCAACATCGCCGACGACCTCGCCTTCGCCAAGAGCCTGGTCGAGCGCATCCGCGCCACGGGCGCGCTGCAGATCACGCGCGCTTACGCGGAAGAACAAGGTGTGCGCGCCGGTGAAGAGCTCGCCCACTTACCCGCAGGACCGGCCCGTGACGCCATCGCCATGGTCGTTCGCGATGCCATCAGGAGATCAAAGTGACCGACGTCGCAGGAGCACAGGCAGGCAGCGGAGCGATGTTCGATCGCATCGCTGGCAAGTACGACCGCTTGAACCGCATCATCAGCCTCGGCATGGACCGCGGCTGGCGTGACCGCTTGGTGCGCGCCATGCAGCTCCCGAAGAGCGCGCGCGTCCTCGACGTCGCCACCGGCACCGCCGACGTGGCCATCGCTATCGCGGACATGCACGGCGACGCCGAGGTCATCGGCCTCGACCCCAGCGCCAACATGCTCGAGGTCGGCCGCGCCAAGATCGGCAGCTACGGTGACCGCATCCGCTTGGTCTGCGGCGACGCGCAGGCGCTTCCTTTCCCGGACGCGCACTTCGACGGCGCCTGCATCAGCTTCGGCATCCGCAACGTTCCGGACCGCGCCAAGGGCTTGGCCGAGATGCGCCGCGTGGTGAAACCGGGTGGCCGTGTCGTCGTCCTGGAGCTGGGTGAGCCGAAGGGTGGCCCCATGGCGTTCTTCGCCCGGCTGCACGTCCATCACATCGTGCCACGCCTCGGCGCTTACCTGTCGCGCGCCCCGGAGTACCGCTACCTGCAGCGCTCGATCGCCGCCTTCCCGCAGCCCGAGGAGTTCGCGGCGATGATGGGGGTGGCGGGTCTCTCCGAGGTCACCATCGAGCGTCTCGCCTTCGGGGCGGCGCACATCTATTGCGGCCGCGTCTGAGAGCGTAGATTGGCGGACATGAGCATCGAGGATCTTCGTCTCGAATACGCCCGCGGCGCCCTCGACGAGCACGAGGTCGACCTCGATCCGTTCAACCAGTTCAACAAGTGGCTCGACGACGCCATCAAGGCGCAGCTGCGTGAGCCGACCGCGATGACGGTCGCCACCATCGACGCCGACGGCACCCCCTCGGCGCGCATTGCCCTGCTCAAGGGCGTCGACCGCGAAGGGTTCGTGTTCTTCACGAATTACGAGTCACGTAAGGGCCGCGCGCTCGCCGTGAACCCGCGGATCGCGCTCTGCTTCTTCTGGAGCGAGCTCGAGCGCCAGGTGCGCATCGAGGGCACGGCCACCAAGGTGAGCGACGAGGAATCGGCGCGCTACTTCGCGACGCGTCCCCGCACGAGCCAGCTCGGCGCCTGGGCCTCCCCGCAATCGAGCCCCGTCCGCGACCGAGCCGAGCTCGAAAAGCGCATGCACGACGCCCGCGCGCGCTTCGGCGAGGGCACCATCGACAAGCCGCCGCACTGGGGTGGCTACCGCGTCGTCCCCAACCGCTTCGAGTTCTGGCATGGCCGGGAGAACCGCCTGCACGACCGCGTGGTGTATCTGCCGAACGGCGCGGTGTGGCGGACCGAGCGCCTTGGCCCGTAGCTCCTAGTGGCGAATCGCTGGACGAGGTCGCGCAGCAGGCAGGAATTGGCCATGGCGCCGGCCTGAGCGTAGTCTTTCCAGGCATGCTTGCCTACGCTGCTTTGATCGTCCTGTCGGCGTTCGATGCGCCGATCAAGATCGACACCGTTCACACCGACGGGAGCCGAGAGCTCAAATGCTGGCTCTACCCGAGCTTCATGGTGAAGCAGCTCGACGCGCACGAGAAGGGTGCCGAGCGTTTGTCGTTTATCCGTTTTAGCGGTGCTGCACCCACGTGCGACCGCACCATCGCGGTTGGTGTGGAGAAGGTGCTCGACGATTGGGGCGGGTACTATGCTGGGGCGCTCGGTGACTTTCTGGTGTTCAACGGGGATGACGGGTGGAACGGCGGCGTGGGCTTCGCCGTCTACGACACGACTAGCGGCACCCAAGTGTTCAAGGACGCGCGTCTTGGGGACATGACCCTCAAAGACAACGCCATTGCGTACAAGCGCGTCACCCTGCTCGACTGCAACGCGTCGGCCGATAAGAAGTGCGCGGCAAAGGGCATGAAGCTCGCGGGTACCAAGAAGGATCTGAGTGGGATCTGCAAGAAGGGCTACGCCGCATGGCTCTCGAGGTTCCAAGCGTCGGTCGCCAAGGTCGATGCGAGCTGCGATGCTGAGTGCAAGAAGCAGCGTAAGGCGCAGCTCGATAGCTTCCGGAGTGGGGAGTCCGTTATTGCATATGAAGTGAGCGTCGATAAAACGACATTCGTGATCACGCCGAGGACGAGCAATCTCGATTGCTGGCCTTCTGATTGACCCCGCAAGGTCGCCGGGAAACGAAGGATCCTAACGAGCACCTGTTGGCACAGGTCGCGGTGTCGTAGGAGCACGGCAGCGAGGGTTAGCGGTGCTCGGTTATCGGCGGTCGGCTATCGGCAGTCGGCCATCGGCCATCGGCAGTCGGTTATCGGTCATCGGTTATCAGCTATCGGTCACTCGGCCGCCGATCTCGCACTCTTCTTCGCCTTCACCACCGCAGCCCGAAGCTTCGCAAGCGCAGCCTCAGCCTTCTTGCGTTGCGGTGAGTCAGGCGCCGTCTTCACCAGCGTGACCGCCTCGTCGATCTGCTTGATGATGTCGGGAATATCCTCCTTGGTGAGGTCCGAGACGAAGGCGTTCTCGACCGTGTACTCCGTATAACCCTTGAGCGCGTCCTTGGCGTGCGCGCCGCTGGAATGACGGCGCAGGTACTCGCCTCCCATCATGCCGTCCTTCGCGAGGGAGCAGCCCAAGTAACCTTCGCACTCCCCGGGAAGCGGAAGCTCCGCGGCAAACCACGCCAAGGGCTCGCCGCTCGCTGTCGCGTGATGAGTCTTCTCGGCCTGCCAGACGTTGTCGGTCCGCACGAACCACTCACCGGCCGGTTCGCTATAAACGACATCGCTCTCGTACTGCTTGAGAAAGCCCTTGAAGGGTTGCTTGTCGCTGTTCATGCCAATGGCCTTCAAGGTCTCGTCGAGGTGCTTGAAGCGGGCGAGCTGAAGCTTCGCGGTGGCCTCGGGGTCCTTGCCCTCGGACGCGGCGCGTCTCAGGCAGTTGTAGAGGTCGGCGCGCTCGGGGAAGGTCGCGCCCTTCTTGGCGGCACGCTCGGCGGCGAGCGCGAGATACGTTTCTTCGGGCTTCGCTGGATCGATGGCGCGCAGGCCGGGGCTGAACATCCAGCCCTGCTTGCCGTCCGGTGCTTCGAGGTGTTCCCACACACCTTCCTGGCCAGCGACGCTCACCTTGACGCCCGCTGCTTCGATCTCTTTCAACACCGTGCAGATCGGTAGACGCGTGACCTCGGCGCCGTCCGCCGCTGCGGTCGCACGCAAGCGCACCCCGGAAGCGGCGGTGATGAACATCTTGGAGGAGTCGGCCGAGAGCACGGCGAGGAGGAGCACGGCGTGAAGCATGGCCGGATCAGGGAGCAGCTCCGCGCGCCACGCAAGCAAAAGCGCGTCTCAATTTGCGACACATGCCCTGGAGAGTTGGCGCTGAGCACGTGTTGTCGCGGAGTTAGCGTTGGTACGGCCGTTGCTCCTCTCGTTCGCAGGAGGAGTCCACCATGTCCACACGTCTCAACGCCGAAGATCCCGTCCCCACCATGCTGCGTCAGCCCCTGGAGCGCGCCTTGATCCACGGCCTGCTCACGGAGAACGCCAAGCTCGAGCAAGTCGCAAACGATCCGCGCAGCAAACCCGCCGCCGTCCAGGAGGCACGCAGCGCCATGCGTGAGGCCGACGTGCTCATCCGCTCACTCGAGCGCGACGCGCTGCGTGGCGATCTCTATGCCGTGTCACCCGAGCTCACGCGCCAGACCATCTGCACGGCACACCTCGGCCTGCCACCAGCGCAGTATCCGTTCGCGGGCGTCAAGGCGAGCTCCCCAGCGCAGGCGGCAGTGCTCTCCGAAGTGCGCGAAGCAAAGGCCCTACCCGCAAGCACAGTGGAGCGCTTGCGGAGCGCGGCGCGAGCAGCGCTCGACGCGCCGCTCGACACCTTCGATCACGTGAGGCTCGATCTCATGGGGGCAGCATGCCCTTGAGACGATTATTTGCCGCTTGTTCCGGCCTAGGGGCCGGCGCGGCTGTCGGGATCGCGCCGCGCCTTCGGCACGGAAAGCGCGAACCCGACGTGAGGGGACCGTGGCGCTCCGGATGTGAGCGTGTTGCCATACGGACTGGCTACGCGCGGGAGTTCACGGGCCGTCGCGCTTCACGGGACTTGGCTCTGCGATGCAATGGCAACGCTTCACGTAGGGCACAGACCCGCGCTGCGCGGGAATGCGCCCCCAAACTCACCCGTGGCCCGACTGCGGCCGGTCCAAGCCACACCGCGATCGCGGTACTAGGCCTCGCTGATCGTGACCTTGTTCATTTTCACCGGCGTGATCGGGCGGTCAGTGCGATCGGTGCGGGTCTTCTCGATGGCGGTCACGACGTCCATACCTTCGATGACCTTGCCGAACACCGGGTGGCGCGACTGGCCTGGGGTGAACCAGTCGAGGCGCGAGTTGTCGATGGTGTTGATGAAGAACTGGCAGCCGCCGCTGTTGGGCTGGCCGGTGTTCGCCATCGACAGCGTGCCGGGCTGGTTGGAGATCTTCGCGTTCTCCGGGTGCTCGTCCTTGATGCGGCCATGCGGGCTGTCGCCGGTGCCGGCGCGCAGGCTCGTCGGGTCCTTGCTGTGCGGGCAGCCGAACTGAATCATGAAGCCGTCGATGACCCGGTGGAAGTGCAGTCCGTCATAGAAGCCTTCCTTGGCGAGCTTCAAAAAGTTGCCGGCGGTGACGGGCATCTTGTCGACGAACAATTCAGCCTTGAAGGTCCCGAGCGAGGTCTCGAACGTTGCAATTGGATTAGCCACGGCGGCATTCCTTGGGCGACCCTGGGTCGCCGGTTAGCGAAGCGATACACCAGGCCGCGAGGCGGCGTAGGAGCGTCGGCGGGCTCAATGCCCGACCGACCTCCTAATCGGGAACGCCAGGCGGTGCCAAGAGGGCCGACGCCCTTGAATTACCCGGGGCATGGCATCATCATCCGCGCCCTTGGACGCTCTCGATTCAATGCGCGGCTCGTGGGGCCGGCGCATCTACCGCAACCGCCGTGCCGTCCTCGCCGGGAGCGTGCTCGTCCTGGCCGTCGCGGGTGCGGTGCTCGCGCGCGGCGCTCACCTGTCGATCGGCGACTTCGAGAACGCCGAATCGAAGCGCGCCGAAGAGCTCATCGCGGGGCTCGAGCGGCCGGGCGATTCGTCGTTCTTGCTGGTGCTGTCGTCCGAGCGCTGGACCGTTGGCGACAGCGAGTTCCACGACGCGCTCGGGGCGACGGTGAGCGCTTTGAAGGCGAGCCCCGAGGTCGTGTCGGTCATCTCGCCGGTGGGTTTGCCCGGGCCGGCGGCGCAGCGCTTCTACTCGGCCGATGCACGGCACGCGCTCGTGGCGGTCACGCTGCGCGGCGACTTGCCCACGGCCGCCAAGCACTATCCCGAAGTGCGGGCGCTCGTGCCGAGCGAGCCACTCGACGCGCACTTCACGGGCAAGCTCCCGCTCATGAACGACATCGAGGTCGGCCTGCATCACGACCTCATCCGCGCCGAAGCGATCGCCATTCCCATCTCGCTGCTGCTCTTGCTGTTCGTGTTCCGCAGCTTGGTCGCGGCGCTGCTGCCCGTGGTCGTCGGCGGGCTCGCGGTCGCGGCGGGGGTCGCGGCGGTGTTTGGCTTGTCGCATGTCGCCGACGTGCCGAACTACGCCATCAACATCTGCTCGCTCATCGGCTTGGGCGTCGCCATCGACTATTCGCTGTTCATCGTCAGCCGCTATCGCGACGAGCTCGCGGCGGGGCGTGGTGTCGAGGACGCGTTGGCCGTCGCGCTGCACACGGCGGGGCGCTCGGTCGTGTACTCCGGTCTCACGGTCGCCGTCGGTCTTGCGGCCCTCCTCTTCTTCCATGGCTCGTTCCTCGCGGCCTTGGGCGTCGCGGGCGCGCTGGTCGTGGGCTTCGCGGTCATCGCGGCGCTCACCACGTTGCCGGCGCTCCTCGGCGTGCTCGGCACGGCGGTCGACCGTGGGCGCGTGGGCCGCCGGCTCACTGACCGCTCGGGCGGACGGTGGCACGGCTTTGCCTTGGCGGTCACCAAGCGGCCGTGGCTCGTCCTGGTGCCGGCGCTGGGGTTCATCGCCTTCGCGGCGTGGCCCTACTCGCGGCTCGAGGTCGCGACCACCGACGTCAGCGTGTTGCCGCCGGACGCCGAGGCGCGCGTTGGCTTCGACGTGCTGCGCGCGGCGTTCCCGGAGATCGCCGCGACACGCATCAACGTCGTCGTCGCCTTCCCCGACGCGCCGGCGCTCACCAGCGAGCGCGTGCACGCGCTCTATGCCACTAGCCGCCGGCTCGCGGCGTTGCCACACGTGCGCGCGGTGGAGAGCATCGTCGATCTCTCGCCCGGCATCGACGCCACGACCTACGCCATGATGCTCACCCTGCCCGCGGCCATGCAGCCTCTGGATCTGGGCTATGCGCTGCGCACCTTCGTCGCCGATCACGCCACGTTGATGACCATCGTCAGCGACGCGCGGCCCTCGAGCCATGAGGCGCGCGAGCTCGTGCATGCGCTGCGCGCCAACCGCGGGGTCGCCGACGGCAGCATCCTCGTAGGAGGGCAGACGGCGCGCGACCTCGACTCACTGGCGCTGGTCGCCGAGCGCACACCGTCCGCTGTAGCGTTCATCATCTGCGTCACCGTGGTCATTCTCTTCGTGTTGTTGCGCTCGGTGTTGTTGCCGATCAAAGCGGTGCTGATGAACTTGCTCTCCATCGGTGCGTCGTTCGGCGCGCTCGTGTGGGTGTTCCAGGAGGGGCACGGCCGCGACATCCTCATGTTCGAGCCGGGGTTCATCGACCCGACGCTCCCGGTGATGCTCTTCTGCTTGGTCTTCGGGTTGTCGATGGACTACGAGGTCCTGCTCCTGCACCGCATGCAGGAGGAGTACGAGCGCACCCGCGACAACAGCCAGGCGGTGGCGTTCGGATTGGAGCGCACCAGCGGCCTCATCACCAGCGCCGCGGCCATCATGGTGTCCGTTTTCGCGGCCTTTTCGCTGGCGCGCATCCTCGTGGTCAAGGCCACGGGCGTCGGCATCGTGGTCGCGATCGTCATGGACGCGACCATCGTGCGGCTGCTCATCGTCCCGTCGACGATGGCGCTGCTCGGCGACCTCAACTGGTGGGCGCCGAAGTTCCTCGCGAGGAAGCCGCCGAACGGCGCCGCCGCGGTGAGCGCGCCAGCATCGCGGGCAAGCTGACCTGCAGATGCTTCGGCAACGGCAAGCGCCGAGGCAGAGACAGGCGCTTCGGTAGAGACAAGCGCTTCGACAGCGGCAAGTCCGCCAAAGCAGCCACGAGGGCGTCGCGGGCGTGCGGCACCATGGTACCGATGAGACGCGCCACCGGCATGAGCGCGGCGACCGTGCTCACGGGGTTACGCTCCGCGATCGCGTTCCGGCTCCAGTCGACCAGCGCGTGGCCGACCACCGAGCCGTATTCCTTCGCCATCGCGGTCATACGCAGGTCGCGTCCCGCGAGCAGCGCCAGGGACGCCTGGCGATTCTCGACCGACGAGCCCCAATAGCGACGCATGCCGCGGCGCAAGAGGCTCATCTCGGCGCTCGACTCGGCGAAGCAGCGGTACAGAGCGGAGGAGAGCGCGATGCGTGTCCGCTGTGGCGCACGACGGGCGCGCGCATAGCCACGCAGCGCCTTCTTCACGTCGTGCGGCGAGCTCACGAGGGCGCGGCGCAGCGCCAGGGCGTCACGAATCGCCGAGGTCATGCCGGAGACCGACAAGGGGTGGCAGCAGCCGGCGGCGTCGCCGACCAAGCAGACGCGGCCACGCACCGAAGCGTGCGGCAGGCGCACGTCGTTCGACGCGAACATGGGCTTGCCGCGCACCAACGCCTTGCGCATCGCGCCGTGCAGCGGCTCGGGGACGGCGTGCGGCCACGCTGGATCGTCGGTGAGGCTCTTCCAGTCGCAGTCGTCCGGGATGTCGACGAGGATGCGCGCCAGGCCTTCGCCAATCGCGTAGCCCAGGATCGGCGCCTTGCCGTCGACGAAGATGTGGCCGCGCTCCGGGAACGGCAGGCTCGCCGCGTCCACGGTGAGGCCGAGCATGGTCGAGACTTTGTCGTGGCGCTCACGGATCCCCAGCTGCTCGCGCAGCGCGCCAGCGCGGCCGGTCGCGATCACCAACATGCCGGCGGCGACGGTGACGCGCTCCGTGCCCTTCTTGATGACCACCGTCGCATTCAGATCGTCGTTGCCAATGAGCGACTCGACGCGGGCGTTGTTCCAGAAGATCACGTGCGGGCGGCGGGTGACGTCGTCCTGAAGGGCCTCGACGAGGCGGGCGTGCTCGATGGTCACGCCGTTCCCGAGGCTTTCGTAGGAGAGGAGCATGGCCTGCTCGCCAGGCTCGAGTACGGCAAACCCCTGCACGGGCAGGGCGCCGGCGTGCTCGAGGGCGGTCAAAAAGCCGAGCTCGGAGAGGCCCGAGACCCCAACGGGGTGCAAAAGCTCTCCTGAAAACAGCTTCTTACGATCGACGCCCGAGTCGACGAGGAGCGTCGTTTTTCCCAAGCCGGATAACGCGGCAGCCACGGCACATCCGGCCGGGCCTGCGCCGACGACAACTGCATCGAATCTGCAGTCTGGCAGGTCTTCCATGGCGACGCCGTCGTATAGTATTCGCCCCGCGAAAGTCCACGTTAATGGAATCGAGCCGAAGCATGCGCTCCCCAACCGGTGGGCGGAGCCAAGACATCTCACCGGACGCCAAAGCCGCCACCGCGGACGCATTTTGCCGGCGCATGCTGCCGCGCGTCTCGCGCACCTTCGCGCTGAACATCCCGGTGCTGCCGCGGCCGCTCGATATCGTGGTCACGGTCGCCTACCTCTTGTGCCGTATCGCGGACACCATCGAGGACGAGAGCGCGGCCCCCGACGCCGAGCGCTCGGCGCAGCTCGCCGAGCTGACGCGTGTCGCCGACCTGGACGCAAGCTGGCAACACGCCTCACGCGCGCTCGCCGCACGCATCGCCGGGAGTCTTCGCCCACAGGCACCCGAAGCCGAGCGCGATCTATGTCTCGGCCTCCCGCAGGTGCTCACCTGCTACGCCGCGCAGCCCGAGTGGTCGCACAGCCACGTCGCCAAGTGCATCCGCGCGATGACCGCGGGCATGGCGGAGCTCACCGCGCAAAATGGCACGCCGCAAGGCTTGGCGAACCTCGACGAGACGCTGCTCTATTGCCACTACGTAGCAGGCACCGTCGGCGAGATGCTGACCGCCCTGTTCATCGGCTACTCGCCCGAGTGTCAGGAGCACCGCGCGTTCCTCGAGGCGCACGCTGGCTCGTTCGGCCGCGCGCTGCAGCTCACCAACATCCTGCAAGACGTCTACGACGACATGGAGCGCGGGAGCTGCTGGCTGCCACGCACTGCGCTATCGCGGCATGGCCTCACGCCCAAGCAGCTCGTCGATCCGGCGTTCCGCGACCAGGCGCTGGCGCTCCTCGATGACTTGATCGCCGTCGCGCACCGCGAGGCGCGCTCCGCTTTCGAGTACACGCTGCGCATCCCCAAGTCGGAGCCGGGCATCCGCACCTTCTGCTTGTGGCCGCTGTTCAACGCGGTGCTCACGCTGCGCGCCCTGCAAGGCAACCGCGACGCGTTCAGTCCGACGCGGGTAAAAATCAAGCGCACCACGGTGAAGCTCGTCATGTCGGTGACGCAGGCCCTCGTCAGCTCCAATCGCGCGCTGCGTCTCACCTTCAAGGGTGCGACGCGCGGCCTGTCACGCGAGGTGCCCGCTGCACTCGACTGAGAGCAAACGCGACGTCGACGCCGCCATCGCGCACGGCCTCGAGAACATGATGCGCCTCACCACGCCGTCGGGCTCGTTCCGCGGCGAGTACGCCGGCACGCTCTTCCTCATCCCCTACTACGTCGGCACCTATCACATCCTCGGCGAGCCCCTCCCGGCCGACATCCGCGACGGCTTCATCGCATACCTGTGGAGCCAGCAGCACGAGGACGGCGGCTTCGGTCTCGACATCGAGTCGCCGAGCTACGTGGTGTCGTCGGTCACGAACTACGTGGGGCTGCGCCTCATGGGCGTCCCGGCGGGCGACCCGCGCATGGTCCGCTGCCGCGAATGGTTCCTGCCACGCGGCGGCGCGCTCACCGCGTCGTCGTGGGGCAAGTTCCTCCTCACCATCCTCGGGCTCTACGACTACGCGGGGCTGAACCCGCTCATCCCCGAGATGTGGCTCTTGCCGTCGCGCCTGCCGCTGCACCCCTCGAACTACTGGGTGCACTGCCGCATCGTGTACCTGCCCATGAGCTATCTCTACGCCAAGCGCTTCGTCACGCCGCTGACGAACGTTTTGGCGGACATACGCGACGAGATCTATCCGACCCGCTACGCCGACGTCGACTGGGACGAAGCCCGCGGCGCGGTCGCGACCTCCGACTCCTACGCCCACTACAGCAAGACGCTGAAGTGGTCGTTCAAGCTCTTGGCCAAGCTCGAGCCCTTCCACTCGCCCAAGCTGCGCGCCAAAGCGGTCGACATGGTGCTCGAGCACATCCGCGTCGAAGACGAGTCGAGCGACTATTCGTGCGTGGGCCCGCTCAACAAGGTGCTGAACGCCATCGTCTGGCACGTCCATGACGGTCCACGGAGCGAGCGCGTGAAGAAGCACATCGCGCGCATGCCCGAGTATCTCTGGTACGGGCACGACGGCGTGAAGGTGAAGAGCTACTACTCGTCCGAGGTGTGGGACACCGCTTTCGCGGTGCAGGCCATCGACGCCGCCGGCGCACTCGAACGCTATCGTGGACAACTCATCGGCGCGCAGACCTTCCTCGAAGCCGAGCAGGTCATCGACAACGTGCCGGACGGCGCGCGCTACTACCGCAATCCGCAGCGCGGCGGCTGGGGCTTCGGTCACCGCAAGCAGGGCTGGCCGGTCACCGACTGCACCGCCGAGGCCCTGAAGGCGCTCGACATCATGGCGCCGCTCGAGCTCGAAGCGCCACGCGTCCCCGACGACCGCCTCGAAGCCGGCATCGACTGGATCCTCGCGATGCAAAATCCCGAGGGCGGCTTCCCCACCTACGAGCGCACCCGCGGCCCCCGCTGGCTCGAGCTGTTCAATCCCTCGGACTTCTTCGCCGAGATCATGATCGACTACAGCTACACCGAATGCACCTCCTCGTGCATGCAGGCCCTCGCGCGTTACCTGCAGCGCGGCGACCTCTCGCGTGAGCGCCGTGACGAGGTGGAGCGCGCGATGGCCCGCGCCGCGAAGTACCTCCTCCGCGTGCAGCGCGAGGACGGCTCCTGGGAAGGCTTCTGGGGCGTGTGCTTCACCTACGGCACCTGGTTCGCCATCGAGGGCCTGCGCGCCGCGGGGTACGCCACCAAGCACCCCGCCATTCGCCGCGCCGCGAGCTTCCTGCGCGGCAAGCAACGCGCCGACGGAGGCTGGAGCGAGAGCATCGAGAGCTCACGGCAGCGCCGCTACGTCGAGGCCGCGACCAGTCAGACGGTGCAGACCAGCTGGGGCATCCTGGGGCTCGTCGCCGCGGGTGAAGGCGACAGCCAGGCCGTGCGCCGCGCCATGCAGAACCTGTGCATGAAGCAGCGCGGTGATGGTGGCTGGGACAAAGAGCACGTCGCCGGCGTCACCAACCGCAACTGCGCCATCGACTACGTGTCGTACTGGAGCATCTTCCCGGTCTGGGCGCTGGCCGCGGCGCGCACGGCTCAGGGCTCCGAGCGAGCCGCCGCGTGAGCCGCTGGCCCGATACGCGGCTCACCGAGCTGTTCGCTATCGCGCACCCCATTTTGCAGGCACCCATGGCCGGCTCGAGCACCGTCGAGATGGCCATCGCCGTGTGCAAGGCTGGCGGGCTCGGCGCGCTCGCGACCGCGCAGCTCGGCGTCGAGGAGACGCGCGCGGCGCTCACCAAGCTGGCTGGTGTTGGACCGATCAACGTCAATTTCTTCTGCCACACGACGCCGCGCGCCGACACCGCGGTGCTCGAGCGCTGGACCGAGCGTCTACGCGCCTACTACGACGAAGCAAAGCTCGACACCCGCGCCATCACGCGAGGCCCTGGCCGCGCGCCTTTCGACAGTAACTTCTGCGCGCTCGTCGAGGAGCTCGAGCCTGCGGTCGTGAGCTTCCATTTCGGTCTGCCGGAACAGACACTGCTCGACCGCGTACGCGACGCCGGCTGCAAGGTGATCGCCTCGGCCACGACGGTCGCCGAAGCGCGCTGGCTCGCACAGCGCGGCTGCGACGCGATCATCGCCATGGGCGTCGAAGCCGGCGGGCACCGCGGCAACTTCCTGAGCCGCGACATGAGCCGCCAGGTCGGCACGATGGCGCTGGTCCCGCAGATCGTCGACGCGGTGAAGGTCCCGGTCATCGCCGCGGGCGGCATCGGTGACGCGCGCGGGATCGTCGCGGCGCTGGCTTTGGGCGCCGCGGGCGTCCAGCTCGGCACCGCGTACCTGCACACGCCGGAGGCGCGCATCTCGGACTTTCATCGCCGCGCGCTGACCGCCGCGGCGGACGACAGCACCGCCGTGACCAACGTGTTCACTGGCCGGCCGGCGCGTGGTTTCGTCAACCGCCTCGTCGAGGAGGTCGGCCCCATGACCGACGCCGCCCCACCCTTCCCGCTCGCGACCGCCGCGCTCGCCGCGCTGCGCGCGGCCGCCGAAGCCCGCGGCGAGCCCCACTTCACCAATATGTGGGCGGGTCAGGCCGCGGGCCTCGGCCGTGAAGAGCCAGCGCAAAACCTCACCGAACGCTTGGCGCGCGAAGCACTCGCGCGACTCGCCCAGATGGGAGCAGCCCCATGACCGACAGCCCCGATCCACGCCTTGGCCACTGGCCCGTCACGCTCGACCTGCGCGTCGCCTGGGGCGAGATGGACGCGTTCCAGCACCTCAACAACGTCATCTACGTGCGTTACATGGAGTCGGCGCGCATCGCCTACTTCGAGCGCACCGGCATCCGCCTGGACAGCCACGACAAGGGCCCCATCCTCGCGAGCCAAACCGTCCACTATCGCAGACCAGTGGTCTACCCGGACGTGCTGACCGTCGCGGTGACCACATCGCACCTCGGCAACACCTCGTTCGTGAACCGCTACCGCATGACCAACGGCAAGGGCGAGGTGGTCTGCGAAGGCGAGTCTACCGGCGTCTGGTTCGACTACGAGCGCGGCGGCAAGGTGGCGCTCGACGACGCCTTTCGCGAAGCGGTCTACGCGCTCGAAGCGACCGGCAAGGCTACTTGAAGACGGTCTACTTGAAGACGACGGTCCGCGTGCCGTTCATCATCACGCGATGCTCGATGTGCAGACGCACCGCGCGCGCCAGGCAGACGTTCTCACAGTCGTGACCAACCGCGGCCAAGTCATCGGCGGACATCGCGTGGTCGACGCGCTCTACTTCTTGGTCGATGATCGGGCCCTCGTCGAGATCGCTGGTGACGTAATGGGCGGTGGCGCCGATGAGCTTCACGCCACGCGCGTGCGCCTGGTGGTAGGGCTTGGCGCCCTTGAAGCTCGGCAAGAACGAGTGGTGAATGTTGATGATGCGTCCGCGTAAGCGGTCACACACGGCCGGCGACAAGATCTGCATGTAGCGCGCCAGCACCACGAGATCGATCTTCTCCTCCTCGACGAGCTGCAACAGCTGGGCTTCGGCGCGCTCCTTGGTGGCGGCGCTCACCGGCTGATAGTGAAAGGGCACGTTGTGCCACGCCGCGAGCTGGTAGAAGTCGCGGTGGTTCGAGACGATGGCCGGGATCTCCATGTGCAGGAGCCCGGCGCGATAGCGGTAGAGCAGATCGTTCAAGCAGTGCCCGATCTTCGACACCAAGATGAGCACGCGAGGCTTGCGGCGCGCGTCGTAGAGCGTCCAGGTCATGCCGTTCTTGGCGGCGAGCTGCTGCAGATGCTCTTGCAGCGCCGCCTTCTCGGGCTCGGCCGTCCCGCCCAGGAAGGAGACGCGCATGAAGAAGTGTCCCGTGTCGGGGTCGCCGTACTGGGCGCTGTCGGTGATGTTGCAGCGCCTCTCGGCGAGCAACCCGGTCACGGAGTGAACGATCCCGATGGCATCGGGACAATCGAGGGTCAGGACGTAATCGGACATCGACTCCGAGAGGTTACGAGAGCGCCGGAGACGGCGCAACCGAACCTCTGCACTCGCCAAACCCGATGCTGACGCGGCCCGGAGCGCGCGCTTGGCCGCGCATGATGAGGGTGTCGCCGTCCTGGAGGAAGGTTCGGGTCTCGCCGCTCGGCAACGTGATGGCGTTCTTGCCGCCGCCCGTGAGCTCGAGGAGGCTGCCGTAGCCGTCCGGTTGCGCCGCCGAGATGGTGCCGGTGCCCAGCAAGTCGCCCGCCTGGAGATTGCAGCCGTTCACGGTGTGATGCGCGACGAGCTGCTCGACGGTCCAGTAGAGGTTCGTCGCTTCGGTGCGGCTCAAGCGGTGGGGTGCGAGCTTCTTCGCGCGCATGCCTTCGGTCTCGAGGAGCACCTCGAGCTCGAGCGCGTACGCCCGTCCACCTTGTAGATAAGGTAGGGGCTGAGGATCACCCTCGGGGCGCGGCGCTTGCGCGACGCGATAGGGCTCGAGCGCTTCACTGGTGACGATCCACGGCGAGACGCTGGTGACGAAGCTCTTGGCGAGGAACGGCCCGAGCGGCTGATATTCCCAGGCTTGGAGATCACGCGCCGACCAGTCGTTCAAGAGGCACAGCCCCGCGATGTGTGCTTCAGCGGATGCAATCGGAATACGGCTGCCGAGCGCGTTGCCGGGCCCCACCCAGACGCCGAGCTCGAGCTCGTAGTCGAGGCGTTGCGACGGCCCGAACACCGGCACATCGCCCTCGGGCGACTTGCGCTGTCCGCTCGGGCGCACGACGGCCGCGCCCGAGGCACGCACCGACGAGGCGCGTCCGTGATAACCGATTGGCACGTGCTTGTAGTTGGGGAGCAGCGGGTTGTCGGGGCGGAAGAGCTTACCGACGTTCATGGCGTGATGAATGCCCGCGTAGAAGTCGGTGTAGTCGCCGATGAAGGCCGGCAAGTGCATGGTCGCGTCGGCGATCGGACTGAGCGCCTCCGCCGGCGCGCGCTCACTGCCACCGTCGACCAAGAGCTCGAAGATTCTCTGACGAAGCGCGCGCCGTGGTCCGCTGCCCAAGGCGAGCAGCGCGTTGAGCGACGCGCCGCTGGCCGCGCGAGCCGCGAGCTCGGCCTCACCGCGCAGCAATCCACCGTTCAATAGATGCGTCAGGTCGAGAGCCATGTCGCCGATGGCGACCGAGGCGCGTGGTGGCCCGCTGCCATGGGAGAGCACACCGAGCGGGAGGTTCTGGATCGGAAAGTCGGAGTGGCCGTTGGCGCTCGCCACCCAGCTCGTCGCCTTGGGATCATGCGTCCTGTCAATCATCGCCTACCCTCTCGCACGACGGCTGGAGGCGCGCTAGGGTCGGTAGCCCAGTGGATCCAGCCGCAGCCCAAGAGGCCGTCTTGGCCATCGCCCGCTCCCAGGACCGGGCGGCCTTCGCGTCGTTGTTCGCGCACTTCGCGCCACGCGTGAAAGGCTACCTCGTGAAGCGCGGCATCGAGAACGCTGCAGCGGACGAGCTCGTGCAAGACGTGATGCTCACCGTGTGGACCAAGGCGCCCTACTTCGACCCCGCGCGCGGCGGCGTGAGCACCTGGCTCTTCACGGTCACCCGCAACAGCCTCATCGATCGCGTCCGCCGCGAGCGCCGCCCCGAGTACGACCCCACCGATCCCGCGCTCCTCGAGGAGCCCGTGACTCCCAACATCACCGCCGAGCGCACCCGCTTCGCCGCGCTCCTCAAGACCGCGCTCACCGAGCTCCCCGAAGAGCAAGCTCGAGTCGTCGCCCTGGTCTACGGCGAGGGCAAATCACTCAACGACGTCGCCACCGCCACGAACACCCCACTCGGAACCGTAAAGACACGCATGCGCCTCGCCCTAGCCCGCCTCCGAACCCGCATGCCGGCCGACGATGGAAAAGCCGGCTAGCCGCGCACCCGCCGAGTCTACGGCACTGCTCCTCTCCGCGCTGCTCGTCCTCGCGACGTCGCGGTGTCTTCGCACGGGCTTCAAGAGCTGGGTGTCGCTGGAGGAGTTCGCGCTGACGCCGCTGCTGCGCTTCTGGTTCTGGTACGTGCTCGCCTTCGCTTGCTTGATCGCCGCCATCGCGGGTCCGCCACGGGCGCTCGTCACCAGCATCGACGCGCTATCGGCGCGGCTTCGCTCCTCGGCGGCACCTTCGTGGCTACGCCTGGCGGGCCGGGAGCTCAATCGCTATGCGCCGCTGGTCGCGGTGCTGTTCGTCATCGGCCAGCGCTTCGTTCGCCGCTACGGCGTCGACTACTTCGGTACGGACGGTCTGCTGTTCTCGCAGTTCGCCGTCGACAGCCTCTTCGCGGGCAAGAATCCGTATTCGCTGTCGATGGCTGACGCCTTCACGCACTACAACTCGGACCCGGCGTTCGGCACCTACCGTATCGACGGCACGCTGGTCGCCGAGCTGTCATATCCGGCGATGTGCGTTTTGGCGTTCATGCCGCAGCGTTTGCTGAACATCGCCAATCTCGATCTCACCTCGCTCGTCGTGCTCGCCATCGTCTTCGTCTGGCTCGTCGTTCGATCACCGGGTCTCTTGAAGTGGCTCGCTCCAGCCATGCTGTGGGCTCAGTGGGATCTCGTCGCGTTCACGGCAGGTGGCGTCTTCGACATTCTTTGGACGTTACCGCTCATGGCGAGCATGGTGCCGTTCGCGCGCGGCCGGCTCGGCCTCGCGGGCGTGTTGCTAGGAGTGGCCTGCAGCGTGAAGCAGACGCCATGGTTCGTGGCGCCGTTCTTGGTGCTCTGGCTCATCCTCGAGGCGCCGGCTCACCGTACGCGCATCCGCCGGATCGCCACCCTGAGCGGCGCGGCCATCGCGACGTTCGCGGTCATCAACCTGCCGTTCATCATCGCCGACCCGAGCGGCTGGCTGCGCGGTGTGCTGGTGCCGGTCGCAGGTGGCGCCCCGCTCGTGGAGATCGGCGTTGGCCCAATCATGGCCAACATCGCGGGCCTGAGCCATCAGCCGAAGGCGTTCTTCTCGCTGCTCATGGCCTGCGCCTTCACCCTCACCGCTATTGCATACACGCTTTGGTTCCCGCGCCTGAAGTGGCTCGCCTTCAGCGCGCCAATGCTCGTCTTGTGGTTCAACTACCGATCGCTCCAGAACTACTTCATCTTCTTGCTGCCCGTCGCCTACATGGGCGTCCTGCTGCATCGCGAGACGCTCGGGGTGGTCGCATACCGCTGGCGGCATCGCGCACTCATCTTCGGCGCCGCCTGCGCGGGCGCGGTCGTGCTCTTGGCCGGCGCGTCGCTGCTGCTCGCTCCGAAGGCGAGCCTCGACGCGCAAGTCGAGATTCGCGCGATGCGCGACCCCGACATGCTGGGTCGTGTCTCCGAGATGACGGTCGACGTCGTGAACAACAGCTCGGCGGCGCTGACGCCGACGTTCGGCATCGTCCACTCACGTCACCAAACACCGGTGCACTGGACGATCGCCTCCGGCCCCGCGACTCTCGCCCCCGGCGCCAGCGCGACCTACGAATTGCTGGCTCCGATCCCCACGGCCACCGTACCCTACGACGCATCGTTGCACCTACGCGTCTACGACCTCGGCACAGAGCACCGGCGATCGGTCATCAGAAAGCGACTCCTCTCCGAACAACCGCCCCTCATCCGCAATGGCGGATTCAAGCGCTGGGTCATCAGCAACGACCTTGGTATCCAGGAGCCTTTCGAATGGACGGCACGGCTCGGTGAGGACGTCGAGACCAGCGCCGCGTCCTTCGAAGACACCGGCGATGGTGCGCGCATAGTAGTCGCCGGAGCAGACCAAGACGCGGGCGCGCCGCCGTATCAAGCGAGCATCACGCAAACGGTCGAGCGTCTGCCGGCCACGCTCCACGTCGAGGCGACCACCGACCAACTCGGCGCGACCGGAGAAGCCGGTGTGAAGGTCATCAACACCCATGTCTGCATGGTCGTGATGTTCTCCGCAGAGCCAACGATGACCGTGCGCGAAGCATTCGACGAAGAGCGTGCTTGCCGTATCGTCGCCTTGCCTGCCCAGCCCGGCCAGCGACTCGTCGCCGACGTGCCCCTCCGTGAGCTTGCGGGCCCGGAGAGCGCGAAATACTTCGAGCGCAAGCGGGCCACGCGTATCACCGCGTTCGTGTCGAGCCAGAGGGGCCGCGGCTCGACCGTTTTCCATCGCGTGGTAGGCTGGCTCGGAGATCGCCGTCTACCCATGGAGCTAGCGCCATGAACCTGCTCCTCTACGACGGCGTCTGCGGCCTGTGTAATGGCCTCGTGCGCTTCGTGCTGGCGCGGGACCAGCAGCGCGTCTTTCGCTTCGCGGCTCTTCAACATGACGTCGCGAAGCAAACCCTGGAGCGCTTGGGTCACACGGTGACAGAGCTCGATACGTTCTATGTCATCGAAGACTACGACACTGCGGGTGCGCGGGTGCTGAGCAAAAGCAGAGCGGCGCTCGCCGTCGGCAGGCACCTCGGATGGCGCTGGGCGTGGTCACGGCTCCTTTATATCGTGCCGAGATCCCTCGCCGATCGCCTCTACGACGTCATCGCCAAGCGTCGCTACAAGTTGTTCGGCCGCCACGACATCTGCCCGCTGCCGAAGCCCGAGCACCGCGCGTTATTTCTCGACACGCCGTCATAGCGGACAGAGACCATTCAGCCCGCGCGCAAACGGGCCAGCTCCGCGCGCGCCCGCGCAGCGGAGAAGAACTCGTCGATGCGCTTGGCCAGCTTTTCGCCGTTCATGCCTTTCGCGCCGACCCACAGGCCAAGGTGCGTTTCGTACCGGCCCTCCTTGCGCTTGTGGATGGTCTGCCCAACCATGCGAAACAAGGTCAGCTTCGGCGGCGTGTAACCGGCGGCGTGGATCAGCCCCACGTTGGTGTGCATGGTGAAGCCGTTGTAGCCGTTGTCGGTGACGACATAGTCCTCGATGTGGTCCCACGGCAGCAGGACGTCCTGTACACGCACACCTTCTTCGGTCAGCGCGAAGAGCGGCTTGCGCCGAATGAGCAGGCTCAAGATGCCGGGCACGAGCAGCGCCGCGCCGACCAGATAAGCCCAGCTCACGGCCGTATTGGTGACCGCGGCATAAATGCAAAGCGCGCCGCACAACGCGAGGACCGCTGGGATGGCGATAGCTTGCGGGATGATGTCGACTCTGCCGCGCCCCGCGGCCGCGATCTTCTCGAGCTCGGCGACGTGTGCGTCGTGCCCGGTATGTGAATGAGTCGGCTTCTGGTGGCGCGGGGCGCCGGTGTTGCTCGTCATCGCTGGGCTCTGTACTACGGCAGCGCCGGTCCGACGAGCCGAGAGCGGGCGTTTGCGGCACATTTGCCCGGAAGAAACTGCTGTCACCGAGTCATGGTCGGCGGCGCTTTCCTAGCGGAATCACCCCAGAAAAGGACGCAGGATCCTCCCCAGCCAGGTCAGCGGGATGGGCGCGGCGTCAGCGACGAACAGGCAGATGCACGGCGCGTCCTTCGTGACGCGGATCGCGTGGCGATGTGCGTCATCGCGGACTTCCACGTCGCCGCGGCGCAAGCTGTCGGTGCCGTCGTCGAGGCTGCCGGTGAGGACGACGGTGTACTCGGGGCCGGGATGCGTGTGGAGCGGCACGACGTAGCCCGGGGGGAAGCGCACGAGGCGGGCGGGATAGCCGTTCCATCTCAAGGCGAGCTCGACTTGCTTCACGCCGGGCGCGAGGAAGCGCCACTTCAAGCCCTCCTTCATGAAGGAGGCGAGGATGCTGGGGAGGCCGGCTTCGGTGAGCTGTTTCCGCGACTCCGCGAGCGCGTCGGTCGCCGCGAACGCCGGCCCCGTGTCCGCTTTAGCGATCAATCCATCGATATCGACAGCGACGTCGAGTGGCGTCACGGTCTCGATGGTATGGCCACCGATCGACTCGAGCACCGCGAGCGAGTCACGACACTGCTTGCAGAACGTGAGGTGCGTCGCCACGACGAGCGCCTCGGGCTCGCCACACGCTCCGGCGGCGTAGGTCGCGAGCAGATCCTCGGGGAGATGGTGCTTCGGAGTCATCGGGGAGCGCGTCCTTCAAAAAGACTACGCATGGCGACATCCAATGGATTCATCGGCCGTCAATAACCACTCGGATCCGTCGCGGAAGCGAGCGCGACACCAATGGCCGCGGCGACGATTACCCCCGTCACGACGACGCGCACGCCATCACGTTTCCAGGAGCTGCCGCCGCGCAACATCGGGAGCTCGCCAGCAAGCATGCCGAGCGGTGACACCGCGATGAGGAGGCCCACGGACACCGGGACATCGACGTAGACCACGCCAGCGACGATCAACATCGCGAGGACGACGTACGAGGCCCAAGCGCCTCCCGAGAGAACCTTGGCCTCACGCCGCAGAACGCCAACGAGCGCGAGCGGCCCCATGACGCTCGCGATGGCGCCAGCGAGCTGACCGTAACGGGCGCTGCCGCAAAGAGCGAGACCGGCCGCGACACCAGTGGCCGCGATCAACAGGACGGCGGGCGCGCCGGGGCCAGACGGCGCCCTCTGATCCACGAGCCAAGCGACGGTGGCCGCTACAGCGGTCATGCCGCAGATCCAACCGGCGGCGGCGGGGACCGACCAGGCTCCCCCAACCAGCGGGTAAGAAATGACGACGACCATCGCCAGCATGGCGAGAGTCGACACGCCCAACCACACGGCGCGGCTGACGCGTGGCCTGACCGCTAGAGCGAGCAGCGCGGCGAGCACGGTAACGATCGAGAACCATCCCGATGCTTCGATGGGCGGGATGCGGGGCGCGCCGTCGACCATGGTCTGCGCGGCGACGAAGCCCGCGCCGACGGCGAGAGGAGCGGCCCAGGCCAAACGCTTGTCGGCGTCGGGCCGCCAAGCACGAATACAGGCGAGGATGACCGCGCATAAAACCGCCGGCAAGAGCGCGATGATGAGGCCGACGATCACCATGGGGAGACCTCCACGAGCAACGAAGGGGCGAGCTCACACCCGCCCCCCGTCCACGAAACTACTTCTTGCTGCCTTCGAGGCTGATGATGAGCGGAACTTCGTCATCGATCTGCGGGAGCCAGTAGGTGATGCCGAAGTCGCTGCGCTTCACCGGGAAGCTGGTCTCGAAGCCGATGATCTGCGTGCCCTGCGGGTTCTTGCCGGTGCCGGTGTGCGTGACCTTCGCGGTGACCGACTTGGTGACGCCGTGCATGGTCAGATCGCCGACGACGTTCATGGTCTTGTCGTCGACCTTGCTGACCGACTTGCTCTTGAAGGTGATGGTCGGGAACTGCTTGGCGTTGAAGAAGTCCGGGCTCTTCAAGTGCTGGTCGCGCTTGCCTTCGTGGGTGGTGAGGCTGTCCACTTTGACGGTCAGATCGATCGAGCTCGCCGCCGGGTTCGCCGCGTCATGCACGATGGTGCCCGACATGTCGGTGAACATGCCGTAGGTGAAGCCTGCGCCCAGGTGGTGCGCCTTGAAGATCAACGCCGAGTGAACCGGGTCGATGGCGTAGGTGTCGGCGGCGTTGGCCGCGACGGGGAGCGCAAACGCGAGGAGCGCGGTGAGTGCAAAGCGGGACATTCTCTTCTCCATTCGAGACACGGCGTCGTTGCCGTGGGCAGCGATAGACCACGGAAGCTTGGGTGCTCGGAAGACGGTCGGCCATCTGTGCCACGAATGTTGCGAATTCGTCGCCTGAATTACTCGGGTGTGAATTGCATGCGCCGTTGGCCCAAGCTATGCCGGGCGGCGTGAAGGCTCTCGTCACAGGTGCGAACGGCCTCTTGGGCTGCAATCTCGTGCGCGAGCTGATCGCCGCCGGCCACGAAGTGCGCGCCATGGTGCGCCGCACGAGCAAGCTCCAAGGCCTCGAGGGCATCCCCTGCACGCTCGTCTACGGTGACGTGCGTGATGCCGCCGAGGTGCTCGCCGCCGCCGAGGGTTGCGAGGTCATCTTCCATTGCGCGGCCGTTTTCGCGTACTGGGGCTACGACCGCGACGCCATGATGGAGACCGCCAAGAAAGGCTCCGCCAACGTCCTCGACGCCGCCAAAGCGGTCGGCGCCCGCCGCGTCGTCATGACCTCGAGCACCGCCGTGTTCGGGGGCAGCGACGGCGCCAAGGTCTTGGACGAGCGCGCGCCGATCGTCGGCGAAGGCGTGCCCGACTATTTCTTGAGCAAGGCGCTGCAAGAAGAAGGCGCGCGCGAGCACGCCGCGAACATCGGCGTCGACATCGTGTTCGCGAACCCGAGCGTCTTCATCGGTCCACACGACCACCGGCCGAGCGCATCGCTCAACACGGTCACCGGCTACCTCACTGATCCACTCAAGCTCACCTACCCCGGCGGCGTGAGCGTCGTGCACGCGGCCGACATCGCGCGCGGCCACATCTTGCTCGCCGACCGCGGCATCACGGGTGAGCGTCACATCCTCGCGGCCGAGAACGTCACCTGGCGCGACATGCACGAGACGCTGGCCGAGCTCGCCGGGGTCCCCAAGCCGCGCATCACCATTCAACGCGGACCGGCGATCGTCGCCGCGACGCTGATGGAGCTCGGCGCCAAGCTCACCAAGAAAGAGCCGCTCGCCACCGTCGACCTTGCCCGCCAAACCGGACGCTACTTCTGGTACAGCAACGCCAAGATCGCGCGCCTCGGCTGGAGCCCGCGCTCGATGCGCGTCACCCTCACACAGACGCTCGCCTGGCTACTCGCCGCGAGCCCGCACTTCACCGACAAGCAGCGCGCCAAGCTCTCGCCGCACGAGGACGTCTTGCAGGCGATGCGCGAAGCTCGCCTCGCCGACCGTAAGCGCTGAGGCTATTTGCCGTGGCCCGGCCCTAAAACGCGGGGTCGGTAGGTGGCGAAGTCGAAGCGATCGGAGTGCTGCGGGTTGTGGCAGGTGACGCACGTCTTCTCGCCAGGGTCGCGCACGAACGACGCGCTCCAGCCGCCGCGGTCGGTGGGGTTCATCGCGTGACCACGGCCGGGACCGTGACAGCTCTCGCAGCCGACGTTCTCGAAGCGCTCGGCGTCGTCGAGCCGGCAAAAGCCACCCGCTCTCTCCCACCCCACGGTGTGACAGCCGACGCAGGTGAGATCGCACGCCTTCGAAGCCTTCTCGAGCGTCGCCCACGCATGCGCGTGCTCCGTCTTCTCGTAGACCGCGACCTCTTCGACGTGACAGCCCTTGCACACGTCGTTGCCCACGTAGTGATCGGCGATGCTGGGCGCGCGCTCGCAGGTGCGCTCGCGCGTCGCGGCGTGCGTGATCGCGCAGAGTGATGTGTTGAAGCCTTGCAGCGCCTCGGTCGCCCAATCCACCGGCGCGACGTCGCGATCGATGGCCTCGAGCTTCCACGTCACGTAGCGCCCGATGGGCCGCTCGCTCTGCACGGTCTTCTCATCGAGCTCGGCGAGCTTGGCGCGGCGCGCCTCCTTCGCCGGCCCGTCGTCCAGCGCCTCGATCTCGCGCCGCAACCGCTCGCGCTTGGCGTCGTTGGTGACGCGGGCGCTCTTGCCCTCGTCGTAGAACGTCCAAGGCCCAGGCGGCCCCATGTGGAACGCGAGCTGTCCGAGATAGCGGCCTTTGTCGGCGGCGTCGATCCACAACGCGCCAGAAGCGACGGTCGGGACCCGCGGCTCCTCGCCTCCGGGCACGAGCACGATGTCGACATTGCTATCGCAGACACGCGCGGCCGGGGTGTCGTTACCCAAGAGCAAGATGCGCGCATCCGCCTCGGTACGGGCGGCTTCGGCCCGAAGCGCGCCGCAATTCTTGGCGTCGAGCTGCGCGCGCTGGAAGAGCGCGACGGTGAGGCCGCCGAGCTCGATGGTCTTGGGTAGATCTCTTTGCTCCCTCTTGTGCGCGATATCGGAGGGCCCGAGCACCAAGCCGACCGGCCCGAGCTTCTCGAGGACCGTGGCGATGACCGTGGCACGCGCTTCGTCTTGCGCCTTGGCATGCTCGGGGGACTTCGGGCCTTCGAAGAACGTGTCGCCGACCATGAGCAAGGCGCGGGCCCCGTGGCTACGATGCGCCTCGACGCGCGCGGCCAGCCGATCGAGGCCGCCCAATGGATGCGAGGTGCAGCCGCAGGGCTCGGTGGTGCCACGCAGCGCGCTGACGACGAGGATGCTCGACGCCTCGGCGGTGTCCTGGCGGGACTTGCAGCCTGCCAAGAGCAGGAGCAGCGCGGCGACTCTGGTCACGGTTCTCACGGCAGGCTAGTGTAAGCGCTGGAGCGCCCGATCGGAAATGGCCGGCAAAGACGACAGCAAGAGCGGCAGTCGCCCGCGTAAGCTCGAGAGGACCAGCTCCACGAGCGCGAGCCCCCCCCTGGTCGATCCGCACCGCCCCGAAGCCGACGGCCTCGTGGGTCCCGCCGGCCACCTGCGCAAGAGCAGCGACCTCATCTACGAGTCCATCATGCGTGGCGGCGGTGAGCCGTTCGGCGAGCCCTACGAGGTCTCCGCCCAGACGCTCACCGACCGCATCGTGAAGTTCTTCAGGCAGAAGGGCTTCTTCGGCTTCGAGTTCTTCGAGAAGCGCCGGCGCCGCCGCTACCGCAACAAGTTCACCAAGTACGGCGCGGCCCCCTTCCGCGGAGACCACAAGCGCCGTCAGTGAACCGGGTGGGTCAACACGACCATCGAGCGCCCCGCCACCTCGTACGTCGGCTCCTTCACTTCTCCGCTCTTGGCGTCGTCGCTGGTATCGAGCTTCACGCTCCACACGAAGCCGTTGCTGGCGTCCGGCAGCGTGAACACGATGGCCTCGTGGTGCGCGTTCATCAGCACGAGGACCGCGTCGCCGACGATGTCCTGACCACGCTCGTCACGTAGCCCCGTCGCGTCTCCCCCCAGGAGGTAGGCGAACGAGCGCGTGAACGGCTGCTCCCAATCGCCTTGATTCATCTCGCTGCCGTCGGGGCGGAACCATTGCAGATCCTTCTGCTGCGAGTCCCAGATGAAGTCGCCGAGGAAGTGCTTACGGCGCTGCAGCACCGGTTCGCTATGGCGGAAAGCGACGAGCTTCTTGGTGAATTCGAGGAGCCTTTGCCGCCGCTCGTCGAGGTTCCAGTCGATCCACGAGATGGCGTTGTCCTGGCAGTAGGCGTTGTTGTTGCCGCCCTGCGTGCGTCCCATCTCGTCGCCCGCGACCAGCATCGGCACGCCTTGCGACAAGAACATGGTGGCGAGCAGGTTGCGCTTCTGACGCTCGCGCAGCGTGACGATCTCGGGGTCGTTGGTCTCGCCCTCGACCCCGTGGTTCCACGACTGGTTGTCGTCCGCGCCGTCACGGTTGAGCTCGCCGTTCGCGTCGTTGTGCTTGTGCCCATAGGTGACGAGATCGTGCAGCGTGAAGCCGTCGTGCGCGGTCACGAAGTTGATGGACGCCTGCGGCCGACGCCCTTGGCCCTGGTACAAATCGGCGCTGCCCGCGAGGCGATACCCCATCTCACCGGCGAGATTCTCATCGCCCTTCCAGAAACGGCGAACCGCATCACGGTACTTGCCGTTCCATTCACGCCATGGTGGGCGAAAGCCACCGACTTGATAGCCACCGACGCCCACGTCCCACGGCTCGGCGATGAGCTTGACGCGTGAGAGCACGGGATCCTGCGCGATGATCTGGAGGATCGGCGCCTGTGCGCTAAAGCCGCCTTCGCCGATGCGCCCGAGGACGCTCGCGAGATCGAAGCGGAAGCCGTCGACGTGCATGACATCGACCCAGTAGCGCAGGCTGTCGACGATCATGCGCGCGACCTGCGGGTGAGCCGCGCGCAGGCTGTTACCCGTGCCGGTGAAGTCGAGCATGTGCCGCTGCTCGGGCATGAGCCAATAGTAGGTGCTGTTGTCGATGCCCTTGAACGAGAGCGTGGGCCCCATGTGGTTGCCCTCGCAGGTGTGGTTGTAGACCACGTCGAGGATGACCTCGATCCCCGCCGTGTGCAGCGCCCGCACCATGGTCTTGAACTGCTCGACCTGGGCGCCGGGCCTCCTGTCCGCCGTAGCATACGCCTGCTCGGGCGCGAAGAAGCCGAGAGTGCTATAGCTCCAATAGTTGTGGAGCCCTTTCTCCATCAGGAACGCGTCGTCGACTGCTTCGTGGACTGGCAGGAGCTCGATAGCGGTCACTCCGAGCTGTTGCATGTGCTCGATGACCGCTGGAGCGCACAGCCCGAGGTAGGTACCGCGATGCTCCTCGGGGACACGCGGATGGAGCTTGGTGAGCCCTTTGACGTGAGCCTCGTAGATCACCGTCTTGCGCCACGGCGTTTGCGGCGCCTCATCGCCCTGCCAATCGAAGTCGTCCGCCATGACGACGGCCTTGGGCACACCGGCGGCGCTGTCCTGCTCGTCGATGATCAGATCGTCGCCGCCCATCTTGTAGGCGAAGACCGGCTGCTTCCAATCGACTTGGCCGTGCAGCGCCTTGGCGTAAGGGTCGACCAAGAGCTTCGCCGGGTTCATGCGTAGCCCGCGCTCGGGCGCATAGGGACCGTGCACGCGCAGGCCGTAGAGCGTGCCCGGCTTCAGCTGGGGAACGTACCCGTGCCAGACGCGATCGGTGGTCTCCGGCAAGTCGAAGCGGCCGACCTCTCTGCTGGGCTCCGCGGCGTCATAGAGGCAAACCTCGACCCGCGTCGCCCCCTGCGAATACACCGCAAAATTCACCCCACGCCCGTCGTAAGTCGCCCCCTGCGGATACGGCTTCCCCGGCCAAACCTGCACCATCCCATTCCCCCAAACGAAGGAAAGGTATGGCCCCGCAATCCCCACCGCAACGCCACGCAAAATCTCTTGCCAAGGCTCCCAGCATGTTG
>JBDHVB010000039.1:0-30140 GCA_039809465.1 Myxococcota bacterium | reverse complement strand
AGCCCTCGACCTTCGAGAGCGAGCCCGACACGAGCTCGTCGACGCCGAGCGCACCGGCGATCTCCGCGAGGCACGCTTCGTTCTCCTCGCAGCCCATGAACTGCTTGTTGGCTTCGTGCGAGAGCATGTCGCGGATCTCGTCCATGCCGATGGCGGAGACGCGCTGGAGCTTGCGCATCTCGGCGAGCACCGAGTCGGTCACGACCGCGCCGACGTTGGGCTCGACGCCCGCGAGCTCGAAGTCGTAGACGGCGATGCGCGTGGCCTTGGCGATGCCGCCGTTGCTGGTTGCTCCACCCAGCTGGTCAGCGACGATCGCGGCGGCGGCCGTCGACGAGGCGCCAAGGTCGATCGGCTTGGCCGGCGCTGGCGCGGGAGTCGCGGGCACCACCTCGGCGATCATGGTGCTGTCGGTCGAGATGTAAGGTTGCTCGACGGCGGCGACCGCGTCACCCGCGAGCTTCTCGGCCGTCTTCAGGTTTGCGGTGACGGCGCCGCTGCTCGCGGTGATGCGGTACGTGTGGGTACCGTCCGGCACCTTCCACGAGAGCTTGCCGTAGAGCGGATGGGTCTTGGGGCCGCCAGCGGGCTTGGGCTTCAAAGCGACCTGATTGCGGGAGATCGCCTCGTCGTCGCGGACGAGCTCGACGGTCACTGGCTTACCGCGCTCCGACGGCTTGCCACGAAGCTCGAGCAGCACCGGGCTGGGGCCAGTCACCTTGTACGTGACGCCGCCCTTCGGCACTTCATAACCGCTGACTTTAGGAGTCCATTTGACGGCTGACGCGGAACCTACGACTTCGACAGCGCCCGGATCAGCTAGGAGGGAGACAGCAACCAGGACGTGGAGCATTACGCGGGAGAATACCCGGCTTTCGACTGTCAGGAACCAAAAAAGACGGCCGCGTTGCGCCCACGTCATCTCCGTTACAAATGTCGTACCGGCATGGCATGGTGCCCCCGATGTCGGCGTCAGCCTCAAGCGGTTTCACCCACCTCCATCTGCACTCGCAGTACTCACTGCTCGACGGCGCCATCCGCCTCGCCGACCTGGTGCCCACCGTCAAAGAAAAGGGCATGACCTCGGTCGCGGTCACCGACCACGGCAACATGTTCGGGGCCATCGACTTCTACAAGACCGCGAAAAAGCACGGGGTCAAACCGATCATGGGCTGCGAGGCCTATGTCGCCGGTGCGAAGGGCCGCCACGACCGCACCGACCGCACGGCCGCCCACATGGTCCTCTTGGCCAAGGACAACGAGGGCTACAAGAACCTCTCGTACCTCATCTCCATGGGCTTCATGGAGGGCTTCTACTACCACCCGCGCATCGACCTCGACCTGCTCAAGAAGCACAGCAAGGGTCTCTACGCCACGAGCGCGTGCTTGGGCGGCGTCATCAACAAGACGTTGTGGCGCGAGGGTGAGTCCGCCGCGGCGGCCTATGCCAAGGAGCTCAAGGAGGTCTTCGAGCCCGGCCACTTCTTCCTCGAGCTGCAGAACAACGGCTACGAGCAGCAGGTCAAGGCGAACACGTTCCTCATGAACGTCGCCGAGCTGTACGACATCCCGCTGGTCGCGACAGCGGACGCCCACTATTTGAAGCCCAAGGACTCGGCGGCGCACGAGATCCTCATGTGCATCAAAGAGAACAAGTCGCTCGGCGAGTTCCGCTCCAAGTTCAAGCACTCCGACGATCTCTACGTGAAGAGCCCGGAGGAGATGTACCAGGCGTTCGCCAAGATCTGCCCGCAGGCCGTCGAGAACGCCGCGATGATCGCGAACAACTGCAACGTCGAGCTCGATCTGTCGACGGTGTACATGCCGAAGTTCCCGGTGCCGGACGGCTTCGACCTCAACACCTATCTCGAGCACACCGCGCTCCAGGGGCTCGACCAGCGCATCGCCGAGGCGCGCTACCCGGTCGACCGCGCCGCCTACAAGCAACGCCTCGACTACGAGCTCGGCGTCATCATCAAGATGGGCTTCGCCGGCTACTTCTTGGTGGTGTGGGACTTCATCCGCTACGCCAAGGAGCAGACCATCCCCGTCGGCCCCGGCCGTGGCTCGGGCGCGGGCTCGCTCGTCGCCTTCTGCCTGCGCATCACCGACCTCGACCCCATCCCGAACGACCTGCTGTTCGAGCGCTTCTTGAATCCCGAGCGCGTCTCGATGCCCGACTTCGACGTCGACTTCTGCCAGGACCGCCGCGGCGAGGTCATCAACTACGTCAGCAAGAAGTACGGCGAGAAGAACGTCGGTCAGATCGTCACGTATTCGCAGCTGTCCGCCAAAGGCGTCATCAAAGACGTGGCGCGCGTCATGGAAGTGCCCTTCCAAGAGGTGAACGAGCTCACCAAGCTCATTCCAGCGCTGGTGAACGGCAAGAAGGTGACCATCGACCAGGCGCTCGAGCTCGAGCCCAAGCTCAAGCAGATCCAAGACGAGAAGCCGGTCTACAAGGAGATCATCAACGTCGCGCGCGCGCTCGAAGGTCTGAACCGCCAGACCGGCATGCACGCGGCCGGCGTCGTCATCGGCGACAAGCCGCTCTGGGATTACGTCCCGGTGCTACGCGGCAAAGAGGGTGAGATCATCACCCAGTTCGCCAAGGACGAGGTCGAGCAAGCCGGCCTCATCAAGTTCGACTTCTTGGGGTTGAAGACGCTCACGGTCATCGCCAACGCGGTGAAGCACGTACGCCAGATCAAGCCAGACTTCAGCGCCGACAACCTGCCGCTCGACGACGCGAAGGTCTACCAGCTGATCGCTTCAGCGGACACGGACGGCGTCTTCCAACTCGAATCATCCGGCTTCAAGGAGCTCTTGAAGCGCCTCAAGCCCGACCGCTTCGAAGATATCGTCGCGGCGGTCGCCCTCTACCGCCCGGGTCCGCTCGACGCCGGCATGGTCGACGACTACATCGCGCGCAAGCACGGCAAGAAGAAGGTCGAGTACCCGCACCCCACCTGCGAAGAGATCCTGAAGCCGACCTACGGCGTCATCGTCTACCAAGAGCAGGTCATGCGCATCGCGGTCGCGCTCTCGGGCTTCACCATGGGCCAGTCGGACACGCTCCGTAAGGCCATGGGCAAGAAGAAGGCCGACGTCATGGCCGAGATGCGCGCCAAGTTCGTGAACGGCGCCGTCGAGAAGAGCGGCATGGACCGCACCGCCGCCGACGAGCTCTTCACGCAGATCGAAAAGTTCGCGGGCTACGCCTTCAACAAGTCGCACTCGGCGGCCTACGCCGTCGTCACCTATCAAACGGCGTACCTGAAGACGTACTTCCCGGTCGAGTTCACCGCCGCCCTGCTCTCCACGGAGATGGGCGTGCAGGACAACGTCGTCCGCTACATCTCGAGCGCCAAGCAGCACGGCATCAAGGTCATGCCGCCCGACGTCAACGCCTCCGAGCGCGACTTCACGGTCGTGCGCGAGGCCAACGGCGCCAACCGCATCCTCTTCGGGCTCGGCGCCGTCAAAGGCATCGGCGACACCGCCATCGAGGCGCTCATCGAGGGTCGCGCCGAGGGCAAGCCGTACACCTCGCTCTTCGACCTCTGCGAGCGCGTCAGCACCCGCAAGATCAACCGCAAGGTGCTCGAAGCGCTGGCCAAGAGCGGCGCCTTCGATCAGTTCGGCAAGCCGCGCGAGGTCCTGCTCGGCGCGCTCGACAAGGCCATCGAGCTCGGCCAATCGGCGCAAAAAGACCGCGAAAGCGGACAAACGAACCTCTTCGCCGCCTTCGCCATGACCGCGGGCCCGGCCGTGAAGATGACGCAGAGCGAGACCTATCCCTCGGTGCCCGAGTGGACCGAGAAGCAAAAGCTCGCCGCCGAGAAGGAAGCGCTCGGCTTCTTCGTCACCAGCCACCCGCTCGACAGCTACGCCGACGACCTGCCGCGCATCGCCACCACGACCACCGGCGCCCTGCTCTCGTTGGCCGAGTCGCGCGATGTCCGCTTTGGCGGCAAGGGCATCAGCGTCGCCGGCATCATCACGCAGTTCCGCGAGCGGCCGCTCAAGAGCGGTGACGGCCGCATGGCCTTCGTCACCATCGAGGACCTCACCGGCACGTGCGAGGTCTTGGTGTTCAGCAAGGTCTACGCCGAGTACGAGCAGCTCCTGAAGTGCGACGACCCTGTGCTCATCACCGGCGCGGTCATGGTCGACCACGGCGGCGGCAAGGACGAAGACAACGAAGCCGGCGGCGCCGTGAAGCTGCGCGCCCAGAGCGTCGAGCTGCTCTCCGACGCCCGCGCCAAGAAGACCAAGCGCCTCGAGCTCGCCATCCCCGTGTTCGCTTTGACGAACGACAAGCTCGTCCGCCTCCGCGAGCTGCTGGTGCAAAACCGCGGCGACGTCCAAGCCCGCCTCACCATCACCGACCCCAACGTCTCCGAGACGGTCATCACCCTCCCCGACACCCTCAAGGTGAACCCCACCGAAGAGCTGCTCATCCGCGTCGACAAGCTGTTCGGCCAAAAGGTCGTCAAGCTCGCCTAAAAATCCAAAACGAGCGCGCTGTCAGCGCTGTCGGAGTGCGCATGCATCGGCATTTGGCAGGACGTTCGGCGGTACGACTTTGGGCAGCGCAGTGCTCACCGCATCAATGCGGTGGCGAGGTTGGCTGACTATGGTCGGCTGTTGCTGCGGCCCCAGATGGTCGTGAGGCGTTGGCGGACGCCGTCGATGAGGTCGATGTCCGTGGTGCTGGAGAGGGGGGCGGTGCCGATGACTTCGAGGAACGAGCCGGTGCGGCCGCTCTGGGGGTGCATGCGTTGCACGGCGATGCGGAGCTCGATCATGCGGGCGTCGTTCGTCTCGATTTGCAGTACGAGGTACGCGCCGCCTTCGCGGGTCTTCTTGGTCGACTGGATGGCGCGCTGGCCGAAGCTCAGCGAGGAGCCCGTGGTGCCGCGGATGCGGGTGGCGCGGACGAACGGGTCGTCACTGGACTGAGTCGCGCCGAAGAGCGCCACGATCGGGTTCTCGGAGGTGGTGGCCTTGATGCGGCCGGCGAGGACGCCGATCAGGGTGCGCAGGGTGTCGAGCTTGGTTTCCGCGATCGGCACGGTGAACATCGGCGGCTCGGGGGTCGCCTGCGTCATCGCCTTCGGGCCGTTGTCGACGCGGGTGACTGGAGTGCCGGGTGCCCGGGCGGCCCAAGGGGCGAATTTGCTCGAAAAAGCGTCGACTTGTTGAGCAGTTACCGGGCGGCGCATCTGCGCGGCGGCGGCGATACGCGACTCGAGGATGGCCTCGGGTGGCGGTGGGGGCGGCAGCGCGGGGGGCGACTGAAGGCTGGGAGACGGGAGCTGGGCCAGCGTTTGGGTCTGCGTCAGGTCTGTCAGCTGCGTGAGCATGGCGTGAGCGAACGAAATCCGTCCCAAATATCTTGGTCTGCCGTGTGTATCGGCGGCCCACGGACGAAGGTGCGTCGCCCGGTGAAAAAACGCACACCGGCGGCAATGCCAACCTGGCCAAGCCGCGTACGCGACTTATCTCAAGACTTTGAGATGGGGCCGCCCACGACGCTGCCCCCGCTCCGAGCACAAATATGATGATCAGCCTCACCTTGGCGCTGGCGCTCACGGCCTCCGAGCCGCAGGGCAGCTCGCCGTACGAAGTCGACTACGTCTTCGACACCACGCTCACGCTCGGCAGCTTCGCCGCGCTCACGGCCATGCATCAGCTCGCGGGCCCGAGCCTCCCGAGCAACTACATCTGCTCCCAGGCGACGCCCGACGTCCCATGCGACCGCGGCGATCTCAACAAGCTCGATCGCGGCACGGTCGGCGACCACGACAAGACCTGGGACAAGATCGGCAGCTTGAGCCTCTACGCCGTCATCGGCGGCACCGCGGTCGGCGTCATGATCGACAACGGCTTGTCCCCGCGCGACGGCAAGCTGCGCGGCATCCTCGCCGACACGCTAGTGATCGCCGAAGCCACGAGCCTCGCGACCTTCACCACGCACATACTGCGCTACGCGGTGCGCAGACCGCGCCCCACGCAGTACGTTGGCGGCGCCGACATCGCCATGTCCGATCAGGAGCGTCACCTCTCCTTCCCGTCGGGCCACGTCACCTCGACGTCCGCGCTAGCGACCGGCTTCGCCACGACGTTCTGGCTGCGCCACCCCGACTCGCCATGGCGCTGGGTCGTCGCGGGCGGCAGCGTCGCCGTCTCGACCATCTCGGGCTACGGCCGCGTCGCGGGGGGCCGCCATTTCCCGAGCGATCAGATCGCCGGCCAGATCATCGGTACCGCGTTCGGCCTGCTGGTGCCGCTCGCGCATCGCGCCGACCTCGCGGTCAACGTCAGCACCGGCGACACCAAGATGATCACCATCGCCGGGTCGCTATAGCGGTCACGACGGCAGGCGGCGCTCGCGGTACATGGTGATGAGCCGCTGCGTCGACGTATCGTGATGGCCAATCGCCGCCGCGCTCGTGAGCTCCGGGAGGATGGCGTTCGCGAGCTGCTTACCGAGCTCGACGCCCCACTGGTCGTAGCTGTTCACGTTCCACACGGCGCCTTGCACGAAGATCTTGTGCTCGTACAACGCCACGAGCGAGCCCAGCGCTTTCGGCGTGAGCTTCTGCACGACCAGCGTGCTCGTCGGCCGGTTGCCGGGGAACACCTTGTGGGCGCTAAGCTTCGCGATCTTGTCCGCCGGCATGCCCGCTTTGGCGAGCTCCGCCTCGGCCTCTTCGCGCGTCTTGCCACGCATCAGCGCTTCGGTCTGCGCGAAGCAGTTGGCCACCAGGATGTCGTGGTGATTGCCCAACGGGTTCTGGGTCTCGAGCGGCACCAGGAAGTCGCACGGGACGAGCCGCGTCCCCTGGTGCAGCAGCTGGTAGAACGCGTGCTGGCCGTTGGTGCCAGGCTCGCCCCAGATGACCGGGCCGGTCTCGTAGTCGTCGATACGCGCGCCTTCGCGGTCGACGCTCTTGCCGTTCGACTCCATGTCGCCCTGCTGAAAGTACGCGGCGAAGCGATGCAGATACTGGTCGTACGGCAAAATCGCGTGGGTCCCCGCGTCATGAAAGCTCGCGTACCAGATGCCCAGCATGGCCAAGATGGCGGGCATGTTCCGCTCGAGCGGAGCGCTCTTGAAGTGCTGATCCATGGCGTGACCACCAGCCAGCAGCTCCTCGAACGCATCCATGCCGATCATGCAGGCGATCGGCAGACCGATCGCCGACCACAACGAGTAGCGGCCGCCGACCCAGTCCCAGAAGCCGAACATGTTGCTCACGTCGATGCCGAACTGCGACACTTCCTTCGCGGCCGTGCTCACCGCCACGAAGTGCTTGGCGACCGCCTTCTCGTCCCCGAGCGCTTCGACGAGCCACGCGCGCGCGCTCTTCGCGTTGGTGATGGTCTCCTGCGTGGTGAAGGTCTTCGAGGCGATGATGAAGAGCGTCGTCTCGGGGCTCACCGCGCGCAGCGTCTCGACCAGGTGCGTGCCGTCGATGTTCGAGACGAAGTGCGGCTTCAAGTTCCGCTGCCAGTACGGCTTGAGCGCCTCGCACACCATGACCGGGCCCAAGTCCGAGCCGCCGATGCCGATGTTGACGATATCGGTGATGCGCTTACCCGTGTGCCCAGTCCACGCGCCGCTACGCACCTTGTCCACGAAGCCGCGCATGCGCTTCAAGACCTCGTTCACGTCGGGCATCACGTCCTTGCCGTCGACCATGATCTGTCCGCCGGAGCGGTTACGCAGCGCCACGTGCAACACGGCGCGATTCTCGGTGACGTTGATCTTCTCGCCCGCGAACATCGCGTCACGCAGCTGCTCGACCCCACGCTTGCGCGCCAAGGCGAAGAGCTTCCCCAAGGTCTCGTCGGTCACCCGATGCTTCGAGTAGTCGAGCCAGACCTCGCCCGCCCGCAGGCCGTAACGCTCGGCTCGCTTTGGATCGCTCTTGAAGAGCTCGCGCATGTGAATGTCGCGCGTGGCTTTCGCGTGGGTCTCGAGGGCCTGCCATTCCGGGAGCGTCACTAGGTGCGTCATGGAGCGCACATTGCGACGGCAGTGGGGGAAGGACAACCCCCGTGCTCACGATATGGGCGGCGGCCCTTGGCTGGATGAAGTCGACCTGTGCGCCAAACTATGCAATCCACACGCAGGATGGATGATTTCGCCTCGTTGCGCGCCGACCTCATCGCACGCTGGAGAGCCGCTTTTGGCCGCGTCGCCGAAGTCGAGCGGGCGCCGGCTGATGCGGTGGAGACCGTCTACACCACGTCCCCCGCCTTCTCTCTCGAGGGCTTCACTCCCACGACGTTCAAGCCCGGGGCCCGCCTGTCCCGCACGCCTGTCCGCGATGGCGACGGCTATACCTTTCTCCTCGACGCCAGCGGCCGCCCCGTGCAGGTCCGCTTCGCGCACACCGTCAACGGCTTCACCTGGCAAGGGATCTATCGCTACGCGGCCGACGAGGTCGAGCACCTCGAGATCTGCCTGCAGACCGGCGTGCCGAGCCTCTACGAGCGGCTGCAGCTCGCGGATGGCGCCGTCATCGCGGAGCATCGCTTCATCTGCAATAGCGGAGGGTCCCACGTGCCGAAGACCTCGGGCGACATCGCGCAGGCCATCCTGAACGATCCCAACGGCTACAGCCTGTACCTCACGCGCTACACCATCGAGCGCGGCGTGCCAGTCGCGGCGGCGGAGTACCACGAGTCGGGTGGTAGGACTCACCAGCCCACCCGCACCTATGAGTACACCCCGAGCGGCGCGCTCCAGCGCATCGTCCAGCACTGGCCAGAGCATGGCGCGCGCACCGTGTTCGCGGCGAAATCCAAGGCGACCAAGAAAGACCTCGCGGACGAGCTCAGCACGCGCATCGCCGCGGCCGTTCTCGAGAAGCTCACCGCTCTCCCCGCGACACCTCGCCTCATCGCGCTCGAGCTGAGCTATCGCGAGCACGATAGCCCCATCCCGCTCCTCGTCCCGCTCACCGAAGCCGATCACGTCGATTCTCTCGTGCTCTCCGCGGCCATCCCCGCCGACCGGTGGCTACAGCTCGCCGAGGAAGACTTCGCGCCCGCGATCACCGACTTCATGGCGCGCGCCGCCGAGGCCGACGGCACCATGGTCACGGCGATGGTGCGCTCGGCAGCCCGCCGCGTCACCGAGCGCGCCCGGGCCGAGCTCCCCGTCGCCCCGACGTTCGTCACCTTCGCGATCGACTGGGAGGCAGAGAGCGACCAGCTCGCCACCATCCTGAAGCAATGCGGCGCGGACGCGGACCAGTTGCGGGCATGGGGCGAGAGCGGCTGGGTCTGAGATGACCTCACACGAGCAGCAACGCCGCGGCGTCTTGGCTGGCGCGCTCTGCTATTCGCTGTGGGGCGTCTTCCCGTTTTACTTCCACCTCATCGGCAGCTACGGGGTCGGCGCCTTCGAGCTGGTCGCGCACCGCACCGCGTGGTCCGTCCTCTGGGCCGCCGCCCTCGTCTTTTATAGCGGCCAATCGGACGAGATACGCCGCATCCTGCGTGAGCCGCGCACCCTCGGGATCTTGGCGCTGTCGACGCTCGCCATCTTTTCGAACTGGACGATTTACGTCATGGCCGTCGTGGCCGGGCACGTGCTCGAGACCAGCCTCGGCTACTACATCAATCCGCTATTGAACATGGCGGCGGGCGCCGTCTTCTTTCGCGAGCGCTTGAGCCCCTTCGGTAAAGCCTCCACCGCTTTAGCGGCCATCGGCGTCGCTCTCCAAGGCGTCGCGATGGGTCGCGTGCCGCTCACCTCCATCGCGCTCGCCGTGACGTTCTGCATCTACGGCATTTTACGCAAACAAGTACGCGCCTCGGCACAAGCCGGCCTGCTCATCGAATGCCTGCTCCTCGTGGTCCCGGGCACCCTCTACGTCATCCAGCTCGCGCGCACCGGTGAGGGCCACTTCGGCCACGGCGCGATGGTCACGACGCTGCTGTTCTTCACCGGCCTCGCGACCGTCGTACCACTCGCCCTCTTCGCCGCCGCCGCGCGTCAGCTATCGCTGACGACGCTCGGCTTCTTACAGTTCATCGCCCCCACCTTGCAGTTCATCTGCGGGCTCCTGCTCGGTGAAACGATGACGCCGTTGCGCTTCGCCTCCTTCGCCTTCGTCTGGCTCGGCGTCGCCCTGTTCGCCCTACGCAAGCCCGTCGCGGCGGTCGATAGCGCCAGCCCTGACTTGCGTCGCTCCTGACTGACGTCTCGGCGAGACACGCATCGCGACGAGCCATGATGACTCCGCTCGAGGGCCGCCGCGTCACCGCGCCAGCACCCCCGAGGCCTGCCCGGTGCTCCGCCACTCCCCTTCCCCGAAGCTCGGCATCTCCACGCCGTAGAGCTTGAACAGGTCGACGTACACGTCGCTCAAGTTCCGGTTCCGCGCCTTGTCCGTGAAGCTCGGCGTCGCCACGATCTCCTCGCCCAAGCGCAGCTGGTCGCCGGCGCTCGCGACGAGCAGCGGGATGTTCGCCGAGTTGTGCGAGCGGCCGTCGGACATGTTGCTGCCGAGCAGGAGCACCGTGTCCTCGAGCAGATCCGCCGCCTTGAGCTCCGCGATGAGGTCCGCCCAGAGCGCCACCTGGATGCGGTTGATCTGGCGCAGCTCCGTCCAGTTGTTGTGGGCGCAGTCGTGTTGCTTGAAGTCGTTGGCGGTGCCCAAGAGCGAGTCGCCGATGCCCTCGTGATACATGACGGTCGCCGAGCGGGCGGCGTCGCACTCGAAGGCGCGGACGATGATGTGCTGCATCGTCTTCAGCGTGCGGATGTAGACCTCGGGATCGTCGTCGTTCGCGGTGGCGCCGTCGCAGATGTTGGCCTCGCGCTTGGCGGCGAGCTCGCGCTCCACGTCGCGGATGCCCGACTCGTAGGCGTCCATCTTGGTGAGCTCGTCGCGCGGGAGCGAGGCGCGGAAGCGGTTCAGCTGGTCGAGGACGCCGTCGAGGATGCTCTCCTTGCGGTCGAGCAGGTAGGCGATGTGCGGGTCGGCGACCGTGGTGCCGTCGCCGAAGACGCGGGTGAACAGCTGCCGCGGATCGCGGGTGTTGGCGATGGGATTGGTCGCGTCGCGCCACGAGATGCAGTTCACGTACTGGATGGACACGACCGAGTCGTGCCCTTCGTCCCAACCGGGCACGTATCCCCAGCCCGCGTTCAAGCTGCGCAGCTTGGTGCTCCGCAGATCGGCGACATACTGGTCGAAGGTCTTGCCACAACGCTGGCCCAGCCCACCGACGCGGCCCAGCGTGTTGCACGACATGAACGACGCCGTTCCGCTCCAGTGGACATCGACGTCCTCGACCGCGCGGAAGCCACGCAGCACCGCGACGTTGTCGGCGACACCCTTGTCGATGAGCGGCCTCAACGCGCCGTCGAACGCCCAGTCGCCGTGCGCCGCGTCGGGCATGCCGGCGCCGCTCGGGAAGAAGGCGCCGATGAAGCGCGACTTCGACGGCAGCGTGCCCGCTCTGGCGGTGCGTGGCGTCATCGACGGCAACAGCGGCAGCGCCAAGGCCACCCCGCCCCAGCGCAGAACGTCACGGCGGGTCGGCTTCATGAAGGATCCTCCGCGGCACGCGCGATACGCCGGAACGGCGCGCTCGACACCAAGCGAACGACCATGTCGGCGAAGCTCGGCTCGTGTCCGTCCACTTCAGCGGACAGATAGTCGATGAGGCCCTGGTCGTCACGTGGCGCGAGCATCTGTCCCAGACCGTGGATGACCATCTTCTCGGCCATGCAGGCGTTGATCTCGGGCAGCGCCGCGAGCATGCCGTTGAGCTCGTCGAAGGTCGCGAACGGCTCGCCCAGGAGATCGGAGTCGGTCTCGACCGGGTACAGCGCGGCTTGATCGTAGTAGGCCCGCTTGCGGCCCCGCGGGTCGAAGCTCTCGAGGCCCAAGCCGATCGGATCCATGTACTGGTGGCAGCTCATGCAGACGTCGCCCGCCGTGCGGTGCCGATCCACCCGCTCTTTCACGGTCGCGGTCTCGGGGATGCTCGCGCTCACCGCGGCGATCTGCGCGAACAGCGCGGCGTCGGGTGGCGGGATGGTCTTGCACAACAGGCGGCTTTGCACCCAGCGGCCGCGGCGTTGCGGTGACGTCTTGTTGGGCGTCGACGTGAGCGACAACACGCTCGCCTGCTGCAAGATGCCGCCGCGCTCCAGCGTGTCGAAGCGGACGAGCGCGTCCGACGTGTACGTGTAAGGCGGCGGCCCGATGCCGTAGTGCTCCGCCAGCGCCGCGTTCAAGAACGTGAAGCCGGGCGCGACCACCGAGCGCACCGGCAGCTCGCGCCTGATGATCTCGATGAGCACCGCCGCGCTCTCCGCGTAGAACCACGCCTCCAGCACGCCCGCTCGAGCGGACGCGAGCTGACGGAAGTCGAAGAGCTGGCCGCCGAAGGTGTCGACGAAGTCCGCGGTGCGCGTGAACAGCAGGCGCAGCGCCTGGGCCCGCAACGTGTCGTCGAGCAGGATCGACCCATCGGCCGCGGCGGCCCACAGCTCGTCGTCAGGTGGCGCGCCGGTCATGAAGAACGCGAGACGCGCCGCGAGCTCGTAGGCGTCGAGCGCGCGCTCACCCTCCGCGGGCAAGGGCTCGAGGCGCACCATGAGCTGCGGCGACAGCATCACCGACGCCAGCGTCACGCGGATCCCCTCGTGGAACTGGTCACGCCAAGACGGCGCGTCCGCTTTAGCGAGCAAATACGCCGTCTGGTAGCGTCCCATGAGCTCGGCGAGCTCCGCGTCGAGCAGGGGCCGGCGGTAGGCGCGCGCCGCGAAGGCCCCAATGATGGTCCGCGCGCAGCTGCTGGCGTCCGCGCCGTCGGGCTCGCAGATCATCACGCGCGCCTGGCCCACGACGCTGTCCATCAAGGCCTCCACGAGCGCGATGCGGTCGAGCGTCGCCTGGCCGCTGAAGCCCGACCAGATGACCCCGTCGAAGCCCGAGAAGGTGGTGCTGGGGGTCCAGCCCGCAAAGAGCGCTAGCGGCACGTCGTAGCCCAGGAGCGACGAGAGCGAGCGCCGATATTCTTCGTTCGACAAGGTGCGCGGCGCGCTGCCCTTCACGACGAGCGGCAAGGGCGGTGGCGGCGGCTCGATGACGACGGGTTGCTCCTCCGTGTCACCGATCGCGCCCATGCAACCGGCGCAATACGGCGCCAGCAGCAGCGCGAACACCATATGCGCGGCAGCTTTGCTCACAGGCAGCCTCGAGAGGGGCGAAAACCGCCGTCTTTCTAGGCATTCACGCGGCCGATGTGACCTGGCTTACAGCGCGGCAAACACGGCCCTGACAGTGTGACAGCGTTTACCCGAGCGCGTCGATCTTCGCGGCGAGCACGAAGTCGTTCTCGGAGAGGCCGCCAGCGCTGTGCGTCCAGGTGGTGATCCCCACCTTCCCCCAACCCAACGTGATGTCGGGATGGTGGTTCTCTTGCTCCGCTAAAGCGCCCACCTGGTTCACGAAGGCGAGCGCCTCGGCGAAGTCCTTGAAGGTGAACTGCTTCTCGAGGTGGTGCCCGCCGACGACTTTCCACGTCGGCACCTCCACCTCGAGAGCCTTGCGGGTGCCTTCGTCGAGCGCGGGCGCGCCGTCGCGGCAACGAAGCGTGAGGAGCTTCACCGCCATGACTTACTTCGCGCGCTTGTCGAGCGGAACGTAGTCACGCTTGGTGGCGCCCGTGTAGACCTGGCGCGGGCGCGAGATGCGCGAGTCCTGGTCCTTCATCTCCTTCCACTGGGCGATCCAGCCCGGCAGACGGCCCATCGCGAAGAGCACGGTGAACATGTTCGTGGGGATGCCCAAGGCGCGGTAGATGATGCCGCTATAGAAGTCGACGTTCGGATAGAGCTTGCGCTCGACGAAGTAGCTGTCCTTCAACGCGGCTTCCTCGAGCTGCTTGGCGATGTCGAGGAGCGGATCGTCCTTCTTCAAGGTCTGCAGCACCTTGTCGGTCTGCTTCTTGATGATGGTCGCGCGCGGATCGAAGTTCTTGTAGACGCGGTGACCGAAGCCCATGAGCTTCACGCCGGCCTTCTTGTCCTTCACCTTCGCCATGAAGTTGTTGACGTCGCCGCCAGCAGCCTTGATCTCGTCGAGCATCTCGAGGACTTCCTGGTTGGCGCCGCCATGACGCGGGCCCCAGAGCGCGCAGATACCTGCCGCGATCGACGCGAAGAGATTCGCTTGCGAGCTACCGACCATGCGCACGGTCGAGGTCGAACAGTTCTGCTCGTGATCGGCGTGCAAGATGAGGAGCACGTCGAGGGCGCGCACCAGCTCCGGCGAGACCTTGTAGGGCTCGGTCGGGAAGCCGAACATCATGCGCATGAAGTTCTCGACGTAGGTCATCGAGTTGTCGGGATACATGAGCGGCAAGCCGTGCGACTTGCGGTACGAGAACGCCGCGATGGTCGGGAGCTTGGCGATGAGGCGGTGGATGGTGAGATCGAGCGCCTGCTCGTCCTGCCAGACGCGCGTGTCCTGGTAGTAGGTCGACAGGCCGCAGACGACCGAGGCCATGATGGCCATCGGGTGCGCGTCCTTCGGGAACGCCTCGAACATGCGGCGCATGTCTTCGTGGATGAGCGAGTGGCGCGTCAGGCGGTCCGCGAAAGCCTTCAACGCGTCGGCGGACGGGAGCTCGCCGTTGATGAGCAGGTATGCAACCTCGAGGAAGGTCGACTTCTCGGCGAGCTGCTCGATGGGATAGCCGCGGTACTGCAGGATGCCCTTCTCGCCGTCGATGAAGGTGATCTTGCTCTCGCAAGCGCCGGTGTTGCCGTAGCTCGGATCCAGCGTGATGGCGCCCGACTGCGTGCGCAGATTGCTGATGTCGATCGCGACTTCGTTCTCGGTGCCAACGTCCACCGGCAGGTCGTAAGTCTTACCTTTGAGGGTGAGGGTCGCTTTATCCGTCATGGTCCTTCTCACTTCTTCCGAGGGCGCGGGCCGCACCAAATTAAGCGCGTTCCGCATGGAACAGCGCGTCAGGGGTAATTAGTCGTTGCGGCACGTCCGAGCAAGACGTTGCGTAACGGATTACGCAGTTGCTGGCGGCACCGGGCGCGAGGCCTCAGTGGGCGTCAGGGATGTCGCGGACACTGAGCACGCCGTCTCGGACCGTGACGACGTGGCGCGTGCCGTCGCTCGTCCGCCAGTTGCGCAGGTCGAAGCGGTCACCAGGCGCGAGACGGCGTAATTGCACGCCGTCGATGCTCAACGGACGGCCTGGCGCGTAGACGCTGGGCATCGTCGTGGTCTCGACGATGGTGACGTGATGCGCCCCCGTGACAGTGCCGATGCCGTTCTCATCGACGGCGAGCGACGTGTCTTCGTCGACGCCGATGCCCCGCGCCGGGTGACCTTCGCTGGCAAGCCGAGCCAGGAAGACCACGAGACGGCCCAGCCGATCGCGCTGACTGAAGTGCGTGTCGGTCAACACGCCCCGCAAGTCCGGTAAGTCGAGCATGCCGCGATCGATGATGATGCGCTTCGACGTCGGATTGGCCAGCGCCTCGGCGGAGGTCACCATGTTGGGCCCCAGCGAGTAGAACATGGCGCTTCCCATCATCGCCAAGCCCGCGCTCGTGCCCCCCAACGGCACACCGCGCGCGGCCGCTTCGTTCACCGCGCGGATGACCGGCGTGCCGCGCCACATCTTGCGATGCCGCTCTTGATCGCCGCCCGCGATGAAGATCGCCTCGGCACGGCGCACCTTCTCGACGAGCTGCCGGTCACGGGCAGCGCTCCGGGCGCGGAAGAGGATGGTCTCCGTCGAGTTGGGCTTGGCGAGCCCGGCAACATACGGGTTGTTGTTGTCGTCACCGCTGCTGCGGATGGTGAGAAAGTCGCCACCTCCTGCCCGGTCCGCGAGCCAGCGCATACCGTCGTCGTCGGTACCGCCGCCGCCGAGCATGAGACCACCGCGCGTCGCAGCAACGGCGACATCGCGCGGGTTCCCAGCGCGCCACGTTGCGTGGCTCGGTGTGATTCTCGGGGGCATGGGGGACCCCAGTTATCGCTTCCGCGGAGGCGAGGTTGCCTGCCCTTGGAAACTCGGGTCCCACCCTGTATAGACGCGCGCGAATTCCAACGTCCGAGGGGTCCATGAGCGTGGCTGTGCGACACGATGATACGAGCTGGTTGGGGACTGGTGAGCCGCTGTTTTCGAGCCTGCAGTACAAGGTCCGCGACATGTCGGCCGCGACGGTCCGCTATGGCCGCAAAGAGATCGAGCTCGCCGAGCACGAGATGCCCGGCCTCATGGCCTTGCGCGCCGAGTACAAGGGCAAGCAGCCGCTCAAGGGCGCCCGCATCATGGGCTCCTTGCACATGACCATCCAGACCGCGGTCTTGATCGAGACCCTGGTCGACCTGGGCGCCGACGTCCGCTGGTGCTCGTGCAACATCTTCTCGACCCAAGATCACGCCGCCGCCGCGGTGGTCGTCGGCCCCAAGGGCACCGTCGACAAGCCGGCCGGCACGCCGGTGTTCGCCTGGAAGGGCGAGTCGCTCGAGGAGTACTGGTGGTGCACGCTGCAGGCGCTGCGCTTCCCCGACGGCAAGTACCCGACGATGATCTTGGACGACGGCGGTGACGCCACCCTGCTCGTCCACAAAGGCTACGAGTACGACAAGGCCGGCAAGGTCCCGTCGCCGTCGAGCAGCGACGTGCACGAGATGCAGATCATCCTGCAGCTCCTCACCGACGTGCAGGCCGCCGACGGCAAGTTCTGGGAGCCCTACGCCAAGAGCATCCGCGGTGTCTCGGAAGAGACGACCACGGGCGTTCACCGCCTCTACGAGATGATGAAGGCCGGCACGCTCCTCTTCCCGGCGATCAACGTCAACGACTCGGTCACCAAGTCGAAGTTCGACAACCTCTACGGCTGCCGTCACTCGCTGGTCGACGCGCTCATGCGCGGCACCGACGTGATGCTCGCCGGCAAAAAGGCGCTGGTCTGCGGCTTCGGCGACGTCGGCAAGGGCTCGGTGCAGTCACTCAAGGGCCAGGACGCGCGCGTGGCGATCACCGAGATCGATCCGATCTGCGCCCTGCAGGCCTGCATGCAGGGCCTCGACGTGGTGACGCTCGACGACGTGGTCGGCGACATGGACATCTTCGTGACCGCGACGGGCAACATGAACATCATCACCGTCGAGCACATGCGGAAGATGAAGCACAACGCCATCGTCTGCAATATCGGACACTTCGACAACGAGATCGACATGGCCGGTCTCGAGAAGATGAAGGCCGAGGGCAAGGTCGAGAAGATCGAGATCAAGCCCCAGGTGCACGAGTGGAAGTTCAAGGACACCGGCCGCAGCATCATCGTGCTCGCGGAGGGCCGTCTCGTGAACCTCGGCGTCGCCACCGGTCACCCGAGCTTCGTGATGAGCGCGTCGTTCACCAACCAGACGATGGCGCAGATCGAGCTGCACCAGAACGCCGAGAAGATTGGCAAGAAGGTCATCACCTTGCCGAAGCACTTGGACGAGAAGGTGGCGCGCCTGCACTTGGGTAAGTTCGGCGCCAAGCTCACCAACCTGTCGAAGACGCAGGCCGAGTACATTGGCGTGCCGGTGGACGGTCCGTTCAAGACCGATCAGTACCGCTACTAGTACCAGTCGGCAGTACGCGATAGCGGGGCCCCGAGTGGGCCCCGTTTTTTTGATGCCTACGGGTGGCGCGCCATACGGATGGTGTAGAGGCGCGTCGCCTGGTCGCCGTAGCTCAAGGATGCCGTGAAGAGCCGGCGGTTCTCGGCGATGTACGCCGCCGTCGCGTTCGCGTCCGGGATCTCGTCCTGGCGGGCTAGCCCGAGCCGCGACGCGGCAGCCTCGAGATTGCGCGCCGCGGCATAGGCCGCCGCGAGCTGAGCGTCGGTCGCGCCGCGGCCATCGTTGTTGATGAACGTCGTGATGCGCGCCGAGTGCGTCTGATAGACGCGCAGCGCCGTGTCGTAAGCTGCTTGCGCCTGCTTACGTGCGAGCTTCGGATCCATGGGCAGCGAGCACACGGGCGAGCGGTCGGCCGACACACGCCGGAACACCGAGTCGGCCGTCGCCTGGCAGGCCCGCAGATCTTCCGGCCGCGTGAGCGCGCCGTTGGGCCCCAAGCTCGCCATGCCCGCGCGCCGCTCTTGCGCGCAGTCCGCCGCAACGTACACACACGCGCTCTCATTGGAGGTCGCGAGCGGCGAGAAGTTCTCGACACCGGCGATGGCCGCGGAGCTGAACGTCTTGCGCCAACGCGCGCGGTCACCCCCCATGAAGCAGCCGAGGAGCGCCACCTTCTCGGTGTTCCGCAGCAACGCGGCATAGCGCGGGTCCTCGGCCGCGAGCGTCTCGAAGGCGGAGCGCACGTCCACCGAGATGTCGTGGTTGCCGTTGATCATGGCGGTGCCGACCGAGTGGCCCGACACGACGACCCCCGTGAGACGCCCGGGTGGGCTCTGCTTGAGCAGATCGTTGAGCGTGTTGCGTATCGTATTGGTGACGTAGCGCTGCGACGCCGCCTCGTCGTGCGTGTCGATGTACTGCGTGAGGTTGGCGGTGCGGACCGTGGGCCGGTCGGGGTCCTGCCCGGTCCGGTCGAAGATGCCCTTCCACTCCCGCGTATGCTCGTTCGTCGGGTTGTTGAACTGCAGGTAGAGCACCATGGCTTTGCCAGGTGTCTGCTGTGGACCTTGAGTAGTCGTCCGTGCCGCGGCGCCTGCACGCGCCGCGAGTGCTCCAAAACTCCCCATGAAAATGACTTTAGCCTCGCCTCCAAGAACCGCAAGTGGTCACTACACCCACATACCATGCGGTGCGATCACCTGTCTGCCATAGCGTTCACGAGCCCGCGTCATCCACGGCGAGCTCCACTCAAAACTCGCCGATGTGCCCCTTCGGCGAATGCAGGCGCTCGTAGTCGGGGAAGAGCTTCTTGCGGCTCTCGAGGGCGTAGCCGCGGCTCATGTGAGCGTCGCGGATGACCTGGGCGCGGACGTCGGGTGGGAAGTACTCGGGATGGGGGGTCGCGATGTCGGTTTGGTTGAGCAAGAACTGCACGAGCGGCTCGGCGGAGAGCTCGAGCTCGGCCAGGGCTCTGCCCGAGAACAGATCGGCGCGTGTCTCTTCGTGGCGGCACAGCGCCTCGAGGTCTTCCTTCGTGAGCTCTTTGCGGACCTTGTAGTCCTTCCAGCGGCGCGGCCGGTGACCGATCTCGTGCGCGAGGACGCCGATCATCAGCTCGGGATTGCCCTTGGCGGCGAACAGAAATTGCGCGCCCATGAAGATGTTGCCGTGCTCGTCGATCTGCGCGACCGGGCCGTCGGCTAAGTTGAGGGTGTAGTCCTCGTCTTCATCGCCAGCGAGCTGCACGAGCTTCTTCTTGAAGCGGTGCAAGAGCCGCATCTGCTCGGCGAGCATGGGGAACTTCGCGGGGTCCAAGACCAGCGGCGGCGGGCGGCTGAAGAGCGCGCGCTGCACCTGCTCCCCAACGCTAGGGATCTGCGAAGGGTCCTTGGAGGTTGGCCACTGTGGCCCAAAGGGATTGAGCTGTGGGGACAGCCCGCCTTCGATACGACGTGACATTGCTGTTCACTATACGTCAGCCGCCGCGATTCCGCAGCACATCCCAGATGCTGCTCCGCGATTTGGCGTAGTCGTCGGCGGCTCCGTTTTCGCCCATACGTGCCAGTAAACGCTGATAATCGGCGATGGCGAACTCGAAGATATAGGTGTTCATCCACTCCCCGCTGACGGGGTGGCGCTCGACCTGCTTGGCCACCAACCGGGCGCCATGGCGCTCGTGGCGCTGCGGCACGCGCTCGCCGTGGGAGCGCACGCGCCAGCGCACCCGCTTCGCGAGGCCGTTCTCGAAGAGGTACTGGCTGATGATGATGGTGGCGTCGAAGTAGGCGCCGACGTTGCGGTCGGCCTCGTCCGGAAAGACCAGGTCGAGCTCGCGGATGCTGTCGTTCGGATGGTCCCACCCAAAGTCCAGGAAGAACCCCACGAAGCGGCCGTCGGCGTTGCGCGCCAGTGCGTGATAGCGGACAGGCTCGCGCCGCATCTCCTCGCCACGGTGAAGCTCGAGCACGTCGGTGTCGAACTGGGCGCGGCTAGGCGGCGCCTTCAAGCCGAGGTTCGGATGAATGTCGGCGCGCTGCAGCGCCGCGAAGATCCCGTCACGCTCGGCGGGACCCGCTGGACCGATGGTGAGGACGTTCCCGCGCACCGTACGCATGACCAGACTCTAGCACGCGAGGTGCGCTCCACCGATGCTCAGGGCACCAGCACCGCGCGTCCGCGAATGCGGCCTTCGCGCAGGCGCTGATACACCTCGACGGCCCGCTCCAGGGGGAAGGTCTCGACCTCGGCGTGGATGCGGCCGGCCTCGGCCAGCGCGATGACCTCCATCAGCTCCACGCGGCTGCCCCAGTAAGGCACGCTGACCTCGCAGCCGTAGGGCGGCTGGTTGGCCGCGTAGTGCAGCACACCGCCGGCGAGCCCAACGATGGTGAGCCGGCTGGCGCGGCCAACGATCTGCGCGCACAGATCCACCGTCGGCTGTGCGCCGACGAAGTCCAGCGCCACGTCGGCGCCGCGCGCGCCCACGAGAGCGCGGAGCTCCTCGGTGGCCCGCTTCAGGTCGCGCGTGTTGACGGTGTGGTCGGCGCCCAGGGTGCGCGCGTGCTCGAGCTTGGCGTCGTCGATGTCGCAGGCGATGAGGCGCGCCGGAGACAGCGCCTTGAGCAGCTGCACCGCCATGTGGCCCAGCCCGCCGATGCCGATCAGCACCACGTCCGCGCCCGGCCGTAGCCAGGGGAGAGCAGCCTTGACCGCGTGGTAGGGCGTCAGCGCCGCGTCGGAGAGCGGCGCCGCCTGCACGGGATCGAGCTTACCCAGCGGCACCAGCAGGCGCGGCGAGGGCACGATCATGTACTCCGCCATACCGCCGTCGGCGCCCAGGCCGCCGCCCATCACTGGGAGGCTTGCGTGCCGTTCGCAGTAGTTCTCGGCCGAGACCTGGCACTGGTGGCAAGCACCGCATCCCCAGGGACCGTACACGGCCACGGCGTCGCCTTCTTTCCAGCCCGTAACGCCCTCGCCCAGCGCGGCGATGTGACCGGCGTTCTCGTGGCCCAGCGTGAAGGCCTTGGGGAACAGCGGGTGATCGAGGATGTGCAGATCCGAGTGGCAGACCCCCGCGCCAGCGACGCGCAGCAGCACCTGGCCAGGACCGGGCGTGGGCTTGGGCACGTCGACGATCTCGGGCGGCTGCCCGGCTTGGATGAAGCGAACGGCTCTCATGGCGCTCTCCTCGGTGACGGGAAAGCTCGAAAGGTAAGCCGTAAGCCACGCCAAAGCGACCCATCGGGCTCGAGACCGATGCGCTTTACCTCCCGCCGGGCCTCGCCACGGCGAGCTCTTCACGCGTCACGTGCAAGAGAATGGCGCTGGCGATGACCTTGGCGAGGCGCTCGCGGTGCTCGGGCCGGCCCAGCTCCTTGCACTCGGCCTTGTTGGTGAGAAAGCCAACCTCGACGAGCACCGCGGGCATGCGCGCCGCGAGGAGCACGAAGAACGGCCCCTGCAAAATGCCGCGCGAGGGTAAGCCCAGCTCTTGGGTCATCGTCATGTGCAGGCGCTCGGCGAAGCGCGCGCCTTCGACGTGCGAGGCCGACAGCGACAAGTTGTCGAGCACGCGGGTGGTCTCGTCCTTGGCGACGTCGAGCTTGAGCGATTCGTTTTCGCGGGCAACGAGCTTGGCGATGCGGCGGTCGCTCAGCGTGCGCGACAAAAAATACGTCTCGACGCCGTGCGAGCGCTCGTGAGCGCCAGAGTTCGCGTGCACCGAGAGGAAGAGATCGCCGCCCGCGTCGTTGGCGATCTTGGCGCGCTCCTTCAGGTCGAGGGTGGCGTCGTCCTTGCGCGTGAGGAGGACACGGAGCTTGCCGCTCGCCTCGAGCACGCGCGCGACCTCGGCGGCGATGCCCAGGGTGACGTCCTTCTCCTTGACGCCGCACACCCCCACGGCGCCGTCTTGCGCGCCACCGTGGCCGGCGTCGACCACGACGAGCGGCAACGGGCTTGCGGCGACCAACGTGGCGAGAAGCAGCTGCATCGGGCCGAAGCATAGCTGCCGCGTTGCTTAGAGCGCGAATCTTCGGCAAAACGCGCCCCCATGCCACGTCGCACCCCCAATCAGCTTCGTCCTCTCCGCATCACTCCCCACTACCTCGAGCATCCAGAGGGCTCCGTGCTCATCGAGCTCGGCTCGACCAAGGTCATCTGCACCGCTTCCATCGAGGAGAAGGTGCCGGGCTGGCTCATGGGCAAAGGCCAGGGCTGGGTGACCGCCGAGTACGACATGCTGCCGCGCGCCACCAACACGCGCCGCCAGCGTGACTCGCACAAGGGTCAGATCAACGGCCGCACCCAAGAGATCAGCCGCCTCATCGGCCGCGGGCTGCGCGCCGTCGTCGACATGGCGCTGCTCGGCGAGCGCACCGTCGCCATCGACTGCGACGTCATCCAGGCCGATGGCGGCACACGCACCGCCTCGCTCACCGGCGCTTACGTGGCGCTGGCGCTGGCGCTGCAGTGGTCGCGCGAGCAGGGCAAGCTCAAGACCAATCCGCTGCGTGACACGGTCTGCGCCATCTCGGTGGGCATCATCGACGGCACGCCGCAGCTCGATCTCGACTACACCATGGACTCGCGCGCCGACGTCGACATGAACGTCGTCATGACCGGCGCCGGCAACCTCGTCGAGGTGCAGGGCACCGCCGAGGGCAACCCGTTCGACAAGACGCAGCTCGACACCATGCTCGATTACGCCCTGCAATCGCTCCCCACCATCACGGACGTGCAACGTCGCGCGGTCGAGGTAAAACTAGGGTCCGGGACAACCATCGAGGCCAAGTGAAGCGACGACTCAGACTGGTCACGCACAACGACTACAAGGTGCGTGAGATGAGCACGATCCTCGGCGCCGTGGGCGTCGACGTGCTGGGCTTGAGCGACCTGCCGCCGTTCGAGGTGGTCGAGGACGGCGACACCTTCGAGGCGAACGCCGAAAAGAAGGCGCGCGCCATTCACCAGTGGACGGACGATGCCGCTTTGGCGGACGACTCCGGCCTCGCGGTCGACGTGCTCGGCGGCGCGCCGGGCATCCACTCGGCGCGCTACGCCGGTCAGGGCCTGCCGCGCGGCGAGCAAGACGCGGCGAACCGCGTGAAGCTCCACGCGGCGCTCGCCGGCATCGAGAAGCCCAAGGCGCGCTTCATCTGCGTGCTCGCGTATCTCGAGAAGGGCAAGCCCGCGCGGTTCTTCCGCGGTGAGGTCGAAGGCACCATCACGGCGAGCGAGCGCGGCACCTTCGGCTTCGGTTACGATCCGATGTTCGTGCCCACGGGCTCGACCCGCACCTTCGCCGAGTACAGCCCCGCCGAGAAGAACGCCGTCAGTCACCGCGCCAAGGCGCTGCAAGCCTTGATGCGCCACCTCTCGGGCTGAGCCACGATCCCTCGTCTGCACCTGGCGTACGCGGGACGTGACGAGCTGCTCGGGCGCGAGCTCGTGGCGGCGTATCCCGCGAGCTCGCATCGGGCGCTGTCGCCGGGCGTGGTCGCCTCGGATCTCGACGAAAACGAAGCAGCGCTCCCGGCGCACCTCGCGCTCGCGAGCCAGTGCCTCATCCGCCCTGCCCTCCTGACGGCGGGCTCCGTCAGCCAGATCGCCCGCGCCGCCTTCGACGCGTTGATGGAGACCTTGAAGGCGCACGACGGCCCCTGGCGGCTCCACGTCTTCACGCACCCCGAGGAAGGCGCGCCGGTCTCGCCGCGGCGCTGCGTGCTGGTCGAGCACGCCCTCGAGGAGCTGCTGCACAAGAAGCAACGTCGTCTCGAGCGGACACGCGTGAAGGACATGGTCACGCCCTGGAGCGCTGGCGAAGCCTTGTTCCAGGTGCTCGCGGTCGCGCAGGACGCGGCCTACTGGTCGGCCACCTTGCCCGCGGACAAGCACGTGACCGCCGACGTGCTCAGCCGCTTCCCCGGCGGCGTCGCCCCCGTGCCCGAGGATCCGCGTCCGCCATCGCGGGCTTACCGCAAGCTCCTCGAGACCGAGCTGCACATGGGCGAGCGCATCCGCGAAGGCGAGCGCTGCGTCGATCTCGGCGGCTCTCCCGGCGGCTGGACCTTCGTTGCCGCCGACCGGGGCGCGCACGTCGTGAGCGTCGACCGCAGTCCGCTGCGCGACGACTTGATGGCGAGCCCGCGCGTCGACTTCGTGAAGGGCGATGCCTTTCGCTATGCACCCGACGCGCGAGTGGATTGGCTGCTCTGCGATGTCGCCGCGACGCCCGAGCGCTCCATCGCGATGCTCGACACGTGGCTGGCCGAGAAGCGTTGCCGGCGCTTTTGCGTCACCTTGAAGCTCAAGGGTGATGACCCGTTCGGGCCAGCCGACGCCGCCCGCGCCATGCTCGCGCGCCACGAGGTGCGCTCCACCGTGCGTCAGCTCGCCGCCAACAAGAACGAGCTCACCGTCTTTGGCAGCGCTTTGCACGGCGGCTGAAGAGCAGTAAGGCTGGTGCGCAATGCGGTGGGGAGTATTCGCATTGGCGACGGTGACCGCGCTCATCGTGGCCGGCCTGGGTCTCATGGCGACGGAGCTCCGCGACGTGGGCGGACCCGCGCGCCTCGAGGTCGGCTCGGGCATCGTCGCGATCCCCACCGGCAAGAGCTACGCCTACGTCTTGCGCGGCGACACCGGGGTGGTGCTCATCGACGCGGGCAGCGACAGCAGCGCGGCCGCGATCCTCGAGGAGCTGGCGCGCACCCAGCAGACCGCCGCCGACATCCGCGCCGTGCTCATCACCAGCCCGCATCCGTTCACGGTCGCAGGCCTCGACGCCTTGCGCGCGGCCCCCGTCTACGTGGGTGCTGGCGACGAAGAGCTGGCGCGCGGCAGCCGTCACGTGCACGCGCCGATTGCGCGCTTGTGGAGCCGCCTGCATACGCACAAGAAGCGCGTCAACCCGCTCGTCCCGGTGCTCGCCGGAGCCCGCGTCGTCATCGACGGGATCGTCATCGACGCGGTCGCGACGCCGGGCGCGAGCGAAGGGGGCCGCAGCTATGTCGTGCGCGACACCGCGCTCGTGGGTCCAGCCTTCGGCATCCACGACGGCAACCTCGTCATACCGTCGTTCTGGCTGGTCGATGACCGCGATACGCTGCGCGCCACCTTGCAGCGCTTGGGGAGCCAGAAGCTCAAGAGCATCGGTGGCTCGACCTTCCCACCCCAGGGCGATGGCCAAGCCCTGTTCACCGCCTGGCAGAGCAGCATCCCCGAAGAGCGCCGCCTGGCAACGCCATGATGGACGTCGCCCGCGTCATCACCGAGCGGCTCCGTCATGGCGGTAAGCTCACCGTCCTCACCGGCGCGGGCGTCTCCGCCGAGAGCGGCGTGCCGACCTTCCGCGACATGGGCGGCCTGTGGAAGACCTTCGACATCATGCAGGTCGCGACCCCCGAGGCCTTCGCGCGCGACCCAGCGCTCGTGCACGACTTCTACAACGAGCGGCGCTCGAAGCTCGCCGGTGTCCACCCCAACGCCGGTCACCTGGCGCTCGCCCAGCTCGAGCGCGCGCTCGGCGGACGCTTCACCCTCATCACCCAGAACGTCGACGACCTGCACGAGCGCGCCGGCACGCAACGCATCTGGCACATGCACGGTGAGCTCTTGAAGGCGCGCTGCACGGGCTGCCACGACGTCGTCGATTGGCGGGAGGCCTTGTCCACCACCGATGCTTGTGTCCGCTGTAGCAAACCACTGCGGCCGCACATCGTGTGGTTCGGCGAGGTGCCGTTCCATATGGACGACGTCATCCCGGAAGCGCTCGACTGCGCCGTGTTCATGAGCGTCGGCACGAGCGGCGTCGTCTACCCCGCGGCTGGGCTCGTGGCGCTCGCGCGGGCGCGGGGAGCCTACACCGTCGAGGTGAACCTCGAGCGCACCGCGAGCAGCTTCGACGCGCAGCTCACCGGCAAGTCCGCCGAGCTCTTACCGAAGCTCACTGAGCTCTTGGCGGCGTCGTTGGTCTGACGGCGATCACCGCGGGCAGTGGGAAGCGCACGGGCCCGACGTTCTCGAAGACATTGGTGCCGGTGCCGTACTGGCCGTAGAGCGCGAGCTTGAGCTCGGGCGTGCTGATGGCGATCTGCGCCTCGATGCCGCCGTCGAGGTTCATGGCGCGCGTCACCTTGAGGTCGCTCTCGGCGAGCCAGCGCGCGAGGTCGCCCAAGGTGATCGCCCCCTCGGAGACCATGATGATGACGCGGCCCTTGTCGTCCTGCGCCACCACGGTGCGGCACGCGGTCTTCTCGGTGTCGCGCACCCGCACCTGCGACTCCTCGTCGATGAGCATCATCGACTGCACCACGTGCTTGTAGCCGTCGGCGATGTTGGCGCTGGCGTGCTCGAGATCGATGACGCCGCTGAACGGCGCGCCCTCGAGCGGTCCGCTCACCAGCACGCCCTTCCACTGCGGCTTGCGCTCGCTGAAGAGCCAATCGCCGTCGCTCTTGAGCCAGCCCAGGTGATTGAGCTTCTCGTCGAACTGGCCGGCGTTGAAGACGATGGGCGCGTTCAAGCGCTCCGACCACTCCTCGATGGGCGCCGAGCGCTGCATACCTTGCTTGGCATAGTGGTGCGGCACGAAGTCCACTGGTCCGTCGAAGCGGACGACGAGCATGCGCGGCGGGCCACGTTTCACGATGCTCGAGGCATCCAGGTAGAAGACCTCGGCGCCGAGCGACGGGATGGCGACGAGCTTGATGCCAGGCTGGTCGAGCGCCGGCAGCGGCTCATCGAGCTTCGTCCGCCAGACGTAGACGCTCGCGACCAAGGCGGCGAGCCCGAGCACGATGACGAGCTTCTTCATGCCTTCTTCACCATACGAAGGGCAGCTCGGCCTTATGCGCGGCGATGAAGGCGCGTACCTCGTCACGCAGGTCGGCGGGCGCGAGATACCGGCCCGGGCAGATCTTGTCAGGGTCGTTCGAGCCGCCTTGCAGCTCGTCGTGGCCGCTGATGGCGTCGGTCTGCAAACCGAAGCGTCCGATGAGCGCCGCGCACACCGCGATGGTGGCGGCGCGTTGCAGCGGGCTCGGCGGCCGCTCGCGGAAGTCGCCGATGACGCCGACGCCGACGCTGCGCGGGTTGTGCGCTTTGGCGTGCGGCGTGATGAAGTGAAGCGGCACGGTCTGGGTGACGTTGCCGTCGCGGTCGACGAGCAGCGGGTACGGCATGTCGCCGCCGGTCGCCTGCTGGCCAATGGGATGCTCGCGGAAGAAGCGCACCACCTCGGCCGGCGTGTCGCCGTAGCTTGGATCCTCCTGCGAGACCTCGATGCGGTGCACGATGACGCCCGTGACCTCCGCGGCCTCGCGCGTCTTCAGGCGCTCGGTGCCGGGCGCTTGCTCGAATCGAAACGGCGGCATGCTCATGGCGGACCTCAATCAGCCATGGGCGATATCGCGACGCAAGGCCACGATGGGCTTCTTGCTGGCTTGCCAGAACGAAATGAACAGCCACGCCGCGACCACCGCGAGACCGACGGTGAGCCCCCACCACAAGCCGGAGGGACCGAGATCGAAACCAAAGGTGAGGAGCAACGCGAGCGGGATGCCGACGACCCAGTGCCCCACGAGGTTCGCGGCGAAGGAGACACGCGTCATGCCCGCCCCCCGCAACGCGCCGGCGCCCACCGCCTGCACGCCGTCGACGATCTGGAAGACCGCGGCGATGCGCAGGAAGGTCGCGGCCTGCTGGATGATCTCGGGCTCGCGCGTCATCACTTGGACCACGACGTCCGGAATAGCGGTCATGATCACGGAGGGCACGAGCATGATGACGCCACCCATCGCGAGGCCGAGCAGCCCGGCGCGGCGCGTCTTCTCGGTGTCGCCCGCGCCGATGGCACGCCCGACTTGCACGGAGGTGGCCGAGCCCATGCCGACGCAGATCGAGAAGGTGATGCTCGCGAACATGAGCGCCACCTGATGCCCCGCGATGGCGACCGCCGAGATGCGCGCCATGAGCACCCCCACCAGCACGAACGCGCCGATCTCCGCGAACATCTGCAAGCCGATCGGCGTGCCGATGCGCACCTGTTGCGTGAACAGCACGCGGTCGAAGCGGCGGTAGCGCTCCTCGGTGTTCTCGGGCACCGGAATGCGCGAGACGACCCAGGCGAGGATCGCGAGCTGGCCCACGGTCCCGATGGCCGCGGCGACGCCCACGCCGAGCGCCCCGAAGCGCGGCAAGAACAAGTAGCTGAGCGGCCCGTTCAAGAGATTCGCGACGAGCACGGCCCAGAGGATGACCCGGGGATGCCCCGCCGCCTGCAAATAGCCGCGCATGGTGACGGCGCAGATCAGCGGGAAGAGCGACAAGGCGCGGCCGAGCAAGTACGCGAACGTGCCTTCCGCGACCTCGGCCTGCACCCCGAAGCTCTCGAGCGACAGCGCCGCGAAGAGCATCACCATGGTCAGCGGGATGGTGATGAGCGCGCCCAGGTAGATGCCGTTCCACAGGACCCGGCGCGCGTGAATGTGATCGCCCGCGCCCAGCGCCTGCGAGACCAACGGGTCGACGACCAGCGCCGTGCCGGTGCCAAGCACGGCGACCGAGTAGAACAGACCGCCGCCCAGCCCCACCGAGGCGATGGTGACGCCATTCGCGAGCCCCGCGACCGCCGTGTCGACGAAGCCCAAGGCGGTGTAACCCACCTGGACCAGCGCCAGCGGCAGCATCAGGCCAGCGAGCTCTCTTAGCTCTTCACGAATGCGCTTCGCCGCCATGGCGGCGCGCTCTTATGATAGAGGCATGGATATGTCACGCGATGCCTTCCACAGTTTGCTGGTGCGCGAGCAGGGCGTCGTCATCGGCGCGGCGGCCACCACCCAAGTCTGCCAAGAAGCCCAGCGCCTTCACGATCTCTCCTCGACCGCCTGCATCGCGCTGGGGCGCTTGATGACCTCCGCCGCGCTCGTCGGCGCCGTCCAAAAACGCCGAGGCCTCTTGAGCCTGCAGATCGTCGGCCGTGGTCAGCTCGGCCAGGTCTTCGCCGACTACACCCCCGAAGGTCACCTGCGCGGCTACGTCCGCAATCCACACATCGGCTTCCCGCTGCTCCCTGGGGAGGACCCGACGCTGCGCATCAGCATCGGTCACGCCATCACGCCCGGCGTCTGCTCGATGATCCGCGAGCCGGAGCGCGCCGACTACGTGCAGAGCACCGCCGACCTGGTCTCGGGTGAGGTCGACCAGGACGTCGAGGCGGCGGTCCGCATGTCCGACCAGATCCTCACGAGCCTCACCTGCGACGTGCTCCTCGACGAGAAGCTCCACCTCGTCCACGCCGGCGGCATCATCCTACAACCCCTCCCACACGGCGACGTCACGGCGCTCGAAGCCATCGCGGATCAACTCCGCAATGGCGGACTCGCGAAGAAGCTGCTCGCGCACGGCGGCGACATCCTCGAGGTGCTCCATGAAGTCGCGCCGTCCGCGGAGCGCGTCGAGGAGCCGCAGCCCCTCGCGTGGAAATGCCGCTGCTCGCTCGATCGCGTACGCGCCGCCCTGAAGATGCTCCCCCCCGCCGACCTCTCCGACATGATCGCCAAGGGCGAGCCCGTCCAGCTCACCTGCGACTTCTGCGGCACCGTCTACAAGGTCGACGGCCCCGACATGCAGAGGGCGCATGACGAGCTCGTGGCGAGTCAAAATTAGAGATGCATTGACGCAACTCGGCCGGACACGGCCAAAATCGGGATGCCACCGACGCCGGTGCATTTGTCTTGCACATGTGCATGTAATCCGCCAAAACGGTGCGCTAGCCTAGCTGGAGTCGCCCCCATGATGCGCCGCGCGCTCTTTGGAGCCGCTGTCGTGACACTGATGTGCGTCACGCGGGTGAGCTTCGCGCAAAACGATAGCGCAGCCCTCGTGGCCCTTCAACCTGACGCGTTGCTGCAAGGTCGCATGCGTGACGTCGCTGATTGGGCGCCGATCTTGGGCCGACTCGTGTTCTCTCCTCTCGAGCTA
>JBDHVB010000038.1:0-30368 GCA_039809465.1 Myxococcota bacterium | reverse complement strand
CCGCCCGCGTCATGGCGCCCGCCGGGGCGCCGCGCGACGGCGATTGACGAACCGGGGGCGCTCACGTAGAAGCCGCGCCTTCGATTGGCGGTAGCTCCACCACGCCGGGGCTGCTCGCGTCACAAAAGAGGTTCTCATGGCGACGGATACCCAGAAGAAGCAAGAGCTCGTCGAGAAGTATCGCACCCACGGCACCGACACCGGCTCGCCGGAAGTCCAGGTGGCCCTGCTCACCGAGCGCATCAACGGCCTCACCGAGCACTTCAAGGCCCACAAGAAGGACCACCACAGCCGCCGCGGCCTGCTCCAGATGGTCAGCCAGCGCAAGCAGCTGCTCGAGTACCTGAAGCGCAAGGACGAGAACCGCTACAAGAAGCTCATCACGGGCTTGGGTCTGCGTAAGTAAAAGCAGGCTAGCGAAAGTCGAAGACCCCGGTCGTCGCGCATGCGGTGACCGGGGTTTTTTCATTTATGGCGCCAGGTTAGGCCACTTGGGTTAGACTACCCTGGTCGCGATAGACCGCACCGGGAGCCCGCTCTTGTTCACCCGCAACGACGTCAGCAGCCTTGCCGCGCACCTCTACAGCAGCCCCACGGCCCAAGACGCGCAGGTCGGCTGGCGCCGCTCGGGCGAGACCGTCACCGACTTCGCGGCGCGCGTCGGCGTCTCGACCGCTGACCTCATCCGGCTGAACCCCGAGTACTTCAACGCGCATCGCCTCCCCGATGGCAGCGGCTACACGCTCGGCACCTGGGACAAGCTGCGGCTCAGCGCCGACGCTCCGCCCGAGAGCGCCATCCGTCCAGAAGAGCGCCGAAGCACTCCAGACCGCTTTAGCGCCGACCAGCCGAGCTCCAACTGGTTCCAGCGGTTCTTCGGCGGCGGCTCGCAGCGGCCCCCCAACGCGTATGACAGCGCGTTCAACGGTCCCCGAGGTCCCACCAGCAGCGGTGGCCCCACGGGTCAGACGCGCGTCCCGGCCATGCCCGTGCCGCCGCAGTATCAGCAGCACATCAACGCCGTCACCGAGCGCGTCCGCGACCAGCTCGCCCGCGTCGGCGTCAGCCCCGATGACTTTCGCGCTCTCATGTCGCGCGTCATGCACTTCGAGAGCCGCTTCGACCCGAACGCCGGCAGTCCCGTGGGCGCGCGTGGCTTGATGCAGCTCATGCCCGATACCGCCGCGGAGGTCGCCCGCAAGCACGGCATCCCGTTCAACCCCAGCCAGATCACCGACCCGGCCATGAACACGTTGCTCGGCGGTCTCTACCTCGCTGGCCTGGTCGAACAATTCGGTGGGCGCTTCGACTTGGCCGCGGCTGGCTACAACGCGGGCCCGAACCGCGACTCCCTGCGCGCCGGCTTCATCCCGAACATCGCCGAGACCCAAGCCTACGTGCGCAACGTCGTCCCCACCAGCGTCGCCTGAGCGCCGGTCACGCCACGGCACCCACTTCTGCTTTGATCTTGCCAACGGCAAGTCACATCGCATAAGCAACCGCCCAAGTTTAAAAGCGTAGATAGAACCTGACCGCTACCAAGTTTTAGATCCACAGCCTCGAGCAAGTTACGCGCGCGAAGAAGAAGTTCCGGTAGCGGATGACAATCAGGTGATAGGCGTACACTTCGAGGCGACTCGTGCTCCCCGCGGAACGGCGGATGTGACGCGCGAAAGAAAGCAGAAAAAATGAATACCAATCCCCATGGCGTGGGCCCCCTCGGCGTCGTCACTCAGACCGTCGAGATCGACGGCAAGACCATCACCTTCGAGACCGGCAAGATCGCCAAGCAAGCCTCGGGCGCCGTCATTGTCCGCTGCGGCGGAACGATGGTGCTGGTCACCGCGCAGGGCGCCAAGGAGCCCAAGCCCGGCATCGACTTCCTGCCGCTGACCGTCGACTACCAAGAGAAGATGTCGGCCGCCGGCCGCATCCCGGGTGGCTTCTTCAAGCGCGAAGGCAAGGCCCGCGACGAAGAGACCCTCACCTCGCGCCTCATCGACCGCTCGTGCCGTCCGCTCTTCGCGGAAGGCTGGGGCTGCGAGACGCAGGTCATCGCCACCGTCTTCAGCGCCGACCCGGCCGCTCCGGCGGACACCCTCGCGCTGTGCGCCGCGTCGTGCGCCCTGTCGCTCTCGGACATGCCCTTCCAGGGTCCCATCGCTGGCGTGCGCGTCACCCGCGTCGACGGCAAGTGGGTGGTGAACCCGTCCTTCGAGCAGCGTGAGAAGGCCGACGTCAACATCTTCGTGTCGTGCAGCCGTGAAGCCATCGTCATGGTCGAAGGCGGCGCCGCCGAGTGCAGCGAGAAGGACGCCATCGACGCCCTGCTGCTCGCGCACAAGGAGTGCATCAAGCTCATCGACGCCCAAGAGGCGATGGTGAAGAAGGCCGGCAAGGCCAAGCGCCCGCACACCCCGCCGACGCAGGACGCGGCGCTCGTCGAGAAGATCGAGAAGATCGCGACCCCGCACTTGAAGGCCGCTTACGCGAACGTCGAGAAGCTGCCGCGCTACGCCGCGCTCGACGTGGCCAAGAAGAAGATCGTCGAGGAGCTGGTCGCCGGCGACGCGACGCTCGCGACGCGCGGTGGCGAGATCAGCGCCATCCTGGGTGACCTCAAGTACAAGATGGTCCGCCAGATGATCGTCGGCGACAAGCGCCGTCTCGACTCGCGTAACGACACCAGCATCCGCCCGATCACCTGCGAGGTCGGTGTGCTCGAGCGGACGCACGGCAGCGCCCTCTTCACCCGTGGTGAGACGCAATCGATCGTCAGCGTGACCTTGGGCACCCGCCAGGACGAGCAGAAGATCGACGACCTCATGGGCGAGCGTTACCGCAGCTTCATGCTCCACTATAACTTCCCGCCCTACTCGGTCGGCGAGACCAAGCCGATGCGCGGCCCCGGCCGCCGTGAAGTCGGTCACGGCGCCCTCGCCGAGCGCGCTTTGGCGGGCGTCATCAAGAAGGACGAGGACTTCCCCTACGTCATCCGCATCGTGTCCGACATCACGGAGTCGAACGGCAGCTCGTCCATGGCGACGGTCTGCGGCGGCTCGCTCGCGATGATGGACGCCGGTGTGCCGATGAAGGGCGCCGTCGCCGGTATCGCGATGGGCCTCATCAAGGAAGGCGACAAGATGGCCATCCTCAGCGACATCCTCGGCGACGAGGATCACCTGGGCGACATGGACTTCAAGGTCGCCGGCACCAAGAACGGCATCACCGCGATCCAGATGGACATCAAGATCTCGGGCGTCGACCGTCAGGTCTTGGAGACCGCGCTCGAGCAGGCTCGCCAGGGCCGCGTGCACATCATCGAGCAGATGGAGAAGGCGATCACCGACACCCGCGTCGAGACGTCGAAGTACGCGCCGCGCATCACGACCTTCAAGATCAAGGTCGACCGCATCCGCGACGTCATCGGACCGGGCGGCAAGGTCATCAAGGACATCGTTGCCCGCACCGGCACGCAGATCAACATCGAGGACGACGGCAAGGTCAGCGTCGCCTCGAACGACGGCGATGCCGCGGCCCGCGCCATCAAGATGATCAAGGACCTCACCCAGGAAGCCGAGATCGGCAAGCTCTACATGGGCAACGTCCGCAAGATCACCGACTTCGGCGCCTTCGTGGAGATCTTCCCGGGCACCGACGGCCTCATCCACATCAGCGAGCTGGCGCACCGCCGCGTGAAGCGCGTCGAGGACGTGCTCCAAGAGGGTGACGAAGTGCTGGTGAAGGTCATCGGCATGGAGAAGGGCAAGATCAAGCTGTCGCGCAAGGAGGCCATCGCCGACGAGCAGCGCGCGAACGAAGAGTCGGCTCCAGCGGCCGACAGCGCGGTCAACTAAGACCAGCGCGTAGCAAACGCATGAACGGCGCGACCGGCTCCAAGCCCGTCGCGCCGTTTTCGTTTTCAGGGTGTAAGGACACGCAGCTCGGACAAGCCCGAGACGCCGCGCTCGTCGAACGCCTCGACCACGACCACGTAGGTCACGCCGCGGCTCAGCGCGCGTAGCTCGACGCGTGTCGGTTGGTCGGCCCAGCGCTGATACGTCGAATAGAGGCGGTCTTTGTAGAGCCCCCAGCGGACGTTATAGCCGACAGCGCCCGGCACCGGCTTCCAGGTGACCACGGCGTTACGGCGATCCGGCTTGCGCACCGCGGAGACCAGCTTGGGCGCCGCCGGCATGGGACCGTCGTCGTTACCGAAGACGCGTAAGTCCGCGATGGCGAGCGGTCCAGGCGTGTGACCGTGGACGTAGCGCACGTAGCGGATACGCGCGGGCGCCGCGAGCTCGACGTAGGCGTTCGGCCTGTCGCGCTTCTCCTTCGCGAGATCGGCGATGACCTCGAAGCTCTTGCCGTCGCTCGAGCCCTGCAGCACGAAGTGCGTGTACACCTCGGGCCCTCCGCCATAGCGTCCAGACGCATGATCGGCGAAGCTCACCTGCACGGCGCGCACCGTCCGCTGGCCTCCGAGATCGACCGTGAGGGTCTCGCCCGGCGCGCTGCTCGCTGACAACCAATAGGTGCGGATGTTCTCGTCCGCCGCGGCGCTCGGAGCATGACCGCGCTGCGACGACGAGGCGCTCACCGCCTTGCGATACGAGAGGAGCATCCAGCCGGTGAAGTCACCGCCGTGCTCCGTCACACGGTGAGGAAAGTCGCCGAAGCGCGTATCGATCCACATCTGCCCGTCGGGATGGAAGCCGGCGGGGAAGAGCGCGACGCGACGCTCGAACGGCCAATTCACGCCGACCCACGACGTCGCGGTGCTCCAGAAGTTGCCGTGCGCATCCTCGAACGTCGAGCCGTGGCCCGCGCCGGTCACGAAACCACCCGGCTTGTAGCCGACAGGATTGTAGGGCGCGTACGCGAACGGCCCGAGCGGCGAGTCGCCGGTGTAGACGCCCGTCGCGTACACGTTCTCTTCGGTGCCGGGCGCGGCGTACTGTAGGTAATAGCGGTCACCCACCTCGTTCATCCAGGCGCCTTCGAGGAACGGCTTCACCTTCTCGTCACGGTGGTCGCGGCCGAAGCGCTCCCAGCCATGCGCGGCTGGGTCGAGGTTGACGAGCGGCACGGTCACGCCGTGCTTGCCGGTCGCGAGGTCCACCTGCGCGCCATACAGCGGGAAGAGATTCGACGAGCCCCAGTACAGGTAGGTCACGCCGCTGGTGTCGCGGAAGAAGGCTGGGTCCCATGGGCCGGCCGGCGGGCCAACCTTGGCGAGCAGCGGCCCCTTGCGCCACTTGCCTCCGAGCGGGTCCATCGATTCCCAGATGAACGTGGGCTCCATGGCCGACGGCAGCATGAACAGCTTCCCTTGGGCGTTCACGACCGCCGGCGCGACCGGGGGCTCGCTGGGATAGGGCTCCGCTTCGATGAACGTCCAGTGCGCGAGGTCCGTCGACGTCCAGTAGCCGCCCGCGAGCGTCGCAAAGAGAACGTAGGCGTCGTCCCAGCGCACGACGACGGGGTCCGCCCCCGTGCGGTAGGAGATCCCCTCCCGCTGCTGCTCGGCGCTGTAGCGGTAATCGAGGTCGACGGGGTTTGCCCAGGTGAGCATCGCGGCCGCGTAGAAGCGAGGTAACACCCCAGCCTGACTGCGTGGCAGAACCAAGCTCGCCAAGATACGTTTATCTCTAGGCATGACTCGTCTCAACGATGCCAATCCCCAGCACACCATCCAGCCAAACGCCACCAGCATCGCCAATCTGCTGCCGCCTCGAGCGCCGTCGCAAGCCTCCGAGACCACGGTCAAGCAAACGTTGAACCTCAACGACGCGCGGATTCACGCCGATCGTCTCACCAACGACCGCCTCGGCAGCGGCGAGCCACGCATCAACCCGAGCACCGCGCGCCTGCCAACCGAAACCGAAGGCGAACCGCTCGCCACCCAGCGCGGCAACCCCAACTTGAATGGTGAGAGCTGGAAGGCCGTCTTCGGGAACGACGGCGAGCGCACCAACCGCTTGATGCGCGAGATCGCGGTCCTCCAAAGCACCAAGGAGAACGAGCGCGGCCTCTCGAGCCAGTCGTCCGGGCTGACGAGCAGCGGCCTCCCACCGGGTGAGCTCAAGACCAACGCGGACGGCTCGATCACCACGCCCGGCGGCTACACCGTCTTGAACGACGGCAACCACGCCTGGCGCATCAAGGCTCCGAACGGCCAGGAGCACCGCATCTGGGGCGACCCCCACGTCGACGAGAACAACGACGGCAAGGACGACTGGCACTTCAACCGCGACGCGAGCTTCATCCTCCCCGACGGCACCAAGATCTTCTGCGACACCAGCAAGGTCGGCCAGCACGGCGGCGCCGACGTCACCTTGAGCGATCAGCTGCGCATCCAGTACGGCACGTCGCTCGGCAGCATGGATGTCCGCAATGGCGGTCCTGGCACCGTCACGACCGACGCCGCCTACGACCGACGCAACGGCGACGGCCAGCTCTTCGTGCTCGCCGACGGTGGTCACTTCGTGGACGGCGCTAGCTTGGGTGACCTCTACGACAAGGGCGGTGACTTCGTCGCCGACGTCGACGTCACCTCCAAGGGCACCATCAGCGACCTCGCGCGGATCACCCTGGCGAGCTCGCAAGAGACCGGCGTGCCCCGCACCCTGCGTGACTACCGCGAGCTACGCGAGAAGGGCGCCGCGGGTCTGCCGAAGCTCCAAACCCTGTCCGAGGGCGTCCAGAACGTCTACGCCAAGACCGACGTCCGCAAGCCCAGCGAGGCCGACGACGACAAGGAGAGCGTCATCGAGAAGCCCAAGCGCGGCATTCAGAACATCGGCGCGACCTGATGACCCTGGCGCCTTCCAAGAGCTAGCCCCGTCCATATAAGGTCGGGGCCGTGAGTCATACGATTTCGCACGCCCGGCGCATCGCGCATGACGTCCTGATGCGCGTCCTGCGCGACCAGGCTTTCGCCGACCGCGCCTTGGACGCCGCGCTCGACCGCTCGGGCATGGACGAGCGTGACCGCGGCCTCGCCACCGAGCTGGTCTACGGCACGCTGCGCCAGCAACAACGCCTCGACTTCTATCTGGGTCAGCTCGCCGAGCGGCCCCTGCGCAAGCTCCACCCCGCGGTGCTCATCGCGCTGCGGCTTGGCGCCTACCAGATCCTCGAGACGCGCATCCCCGCCCCCGTCGCCGTGAACGAGACGGTGAGCCTCCTGCGCCACGGCCACAAGTACGCCACCGGCTTCACCAACGCCCTGCTGCGCAAGCTCGCGACTCTGCACGAGCGTGGCGAGCTGCCGCGCCTCGAGGAGATCTACGAGGATCCGATCGATCAGCTGGCCGTCACCGGCTCGCACCCGCACTGGTTCTTGCAGCGCGTGGTCGGCGAGGTCGGGCTCGATGAAGCCAAGGAGCTGGTGGCCGCGAACAACCGGCCGCCGCCGCTCTCGGTCCGCGTCAATCGCCTGCGCGCGAGCCGCGAGGACGTCGCCCGGGCGCTCACCGACGCTGGCGGCGAGGTCGATTTATCCATGCACTTCCCCGAGGCCCTGACAGCGCGTGGCGTGGGGCACGTGCGCAACATCGCTGCCTTCAATGACGGACACTTCACCGTGCAAGATCTCGCGGCCCAGGCCATCGGCGAGCTCTGCGGTCCGGCGCCGGGGAGCATCGTGCTCGACGTCTGCGCGGCTCCTGGCGGCAAGGCGACGCACCTCGCCGAGCTCATGGACGACGAGGGCAAGGTGCTCGCGGTCGACATCCATCCAGGCCGCACCCGCTTGATCGCAGACGCCGCGGCGCGTCTCGGCTTGAAGTCGGTCGTGACCGCCGCAGCGGACGCGAGCGATCAGGCATTGCTCGCCGAGAAGCTCTTGCAGGCAACCGAGGCGCGTGAGGTCGATCTCGCGCTGGTCGACGCGCCGTGCAGCGGCATGGGCACGCTCCGGCGCAACCCGGAGCTGCGTGGCCGGCAAGAGAGCAGCATCCCGATGATGACGCGCCTGCAGGACGCCATCCTCGACAGCGTCGCGGGCCTGGTGAAGTCGGGCGGCGCGCTGGTCTACGCGGTCTGCACCATCACGCACGAGGAAGGCGTCGACCGCATCGCCGCGTTCCTCGCGCGCCACCCGGAGTTCACGCCGGACTGGCCGGTCCACAATCCATCGCTCGCGACGTTCAAGAACATTCACGACGGCCCCACACCGTTTCCATATTTCCGTACTTGGCCCCAGCGGCATGACGTCGACGGGTTCTTTGCGGCACGCATGGTGAAGAAGTAGGTGTGGGGGAGATGCTCCGAAGCGCAATCATAGGCCTCGCCGCGCTGGTCTGCTCGGCCGCTCGCGCGGACGAATCGCACCCGCCGGTGCGGGGGACCATCCCCATGCTCATCAACGCATCGGATGCGCCGCCCTCCGAGCCCGACGCCATCTCGGGCGACGCGCCTGGCTCGCTCACCGAGCTGCTGGGCGGGAGCGCGCTGCAGGAGAGCGAGGCCGAGGTCGCGGCGAGCCGGGGCCGCTGGGCGATGCGTGAGCTGCTGGCGCTGGGGTTCGCGCAGTCCGAAGGGCTCGACGCGCGCGTCGCCGCGGCGTTGCGGGCGCGTCAGGTGCCGTTCGACGAGATCGCGCTCATGCGCGAGGACGCCTGGCTCGAGGGCTTCGAGCGCGCGCAGGCGCTGGCGTCGTTGCGGCCCTTCACCACCCACCAGGTCGCGCGCGTCTCCACCCAGGGCTACGACATCCCCATCACCGACCACGAGCTGGTGGATGCGTGGATCGACTACTTCACCGGCAAGGGCCGCTGGTTCTTCGAGCGCTGGCTGGGCCGCGCCGAGCGTTACATCCCGATGATGCAGCCGATCCTCGAGCAGTACGGCGTGCCCAAGGATCTCGTGTACCTGGCGATGATCGAGAGCGGCTTCTCCGCGAAAGCGTACTCTCCCGCCGCCGCCGCCGGCTACTGGCAGTTCATCCCCGGCACCGCGCGCATGTACGGCATGAGCATGAACGCTTGGGTCGACGAGCGCCGCGACTACTATCTGGCGACGCACGCGGCGGCCAAGTACCTCTCGACGCTCTACAAGCAGTTCGGTGACTGGCAGCTCGCGTGGGCGGGCTACAACGCCGGCGAAGGCCGCATCCACCGCGCGCTCGCCAAGACGGGCTCGAGGACCTTCTGGGATCTCGTCGAGCAGGGCGCGCTGCCACGCGAGACGCAGCACTACGTGCCGAAGATCATCGCCGCCGCCATCGTCGCGAAGAACAAGGAGCACTTCGGCTTCGCCAAATATGATGCGTTGAAGCCGCTCGCCTTCGAAGAGATCCAGATGAACGAAGCGCTCGACTTGAAGCTCATCGCCAAGGAGCTGCGCGTCGAGCCCGAGATGCTGCGTGAGCTCAACCCGATGCTCATCTACGACATCACGCCGCCAGGTAAGCCGTATCCGCTGCGTCTGCCCGTCGGCACCGGCGAGCGCGTGAAGCAGTGGGCGGCGACGCTCCCGCCGTCACAGCGTCTCACCTACGCGACCCACAAGATCGCCAAGGGCGACACGCTCGGCTCCATCGCGAAGATCTTCAACACCACGGTGCAGATGGTGCAGGACTTCAACCACATCAAGAGCCCCAAGTCGCTGCGCTTGGGCCAAGAGCTCATCATCCCGTCGCTGCGCGGCATCGCCAACAAGGACGCTGGTCCGAAGGGCGTCGTGAGCCCATCGCCATCGGACGTCGCGAAGCTCGCGGCCACCACGCCGACTCGGTCCGAGGCGTCCGCTACGACGGCCAGCCTTCCGCCAGCGGCGACGCCCGCCACGGCGCCGACCGGGCAGGCGACGCCGAGCAGCGCCACCGCGCAAAAATCGCCATCCGCGGCCTCGAGCAACCCCAACGACGCCGTCGTCGCGGCCATCCTCGCGCGCAGCCGCGAACCGGGCGGCGGCGGCGCCCCGACCCTCAACAAGCCCCCACAGAAGCCAGCCGCGCCCTCGCCGCCGCCGAAGGGCAAGCCCTCGACGCACGTCGTCGAAGCCGGCGACACCCTCTGGTCGATCTCCCAAAAGTACGGCACCACCGTCGCGGACCTGAAGAAATGGAACGGCATCCGTGGCAACGGCATCAAGGCCGGGGAGAAGCTGAAGGTCTATACGCAGTAGGTCCCCACGCCCGCGCCGTGACGATGGGCGGCTCGGGCGCCCGCCTGAGCAATGCGTGGCCGCGAAAGCCCACCGCACGGGTCGCGGACAGGGAGCCGTTCGGAATTGTTGCGGACCACGCGCGCGGCGGTCATCATTTCCTCATTCAGCCGCGTTGGGGGATTGCGGGCGGTTCTGTGTGACGGACCGCGGCGTAGTGTTTTCGGGGAGAGACATTCTACGCAACCTGCGTCTGGAGCGCTGTGCGCTTTGGCAGACGCGCCGCATCACCGAGGCCGCATGTCCGACATCCTGCTTTCGCGCGACGAAGCGGAGCGTCTCGCGCGTGTCATCATCGACGACATCAAGCTCTACAACAGCCGCTATCTCCACGCCCGCGGCGCCACGAGCGCTCGAGACGTGTGCGCCGACGCCATCGACGAGGGCCGCGCCTTCTTCCGCCAGCGCGTCGACAGCTCGCTCCACGACATCTACGAGAGCTTGCTCGCCGAGCTCGAGAGCGCGCCGCGCGGCACCTCAATACACGACGCTCAATTGGTACTCATAGGCTCCCGCGTCACAGCTCGCGGTGCCCGTCTTGGCTAGCCGGGGCCGAGGCTCACCACGTTGATCGAGCGCTGAGCAGAGAGTGGTGCCGACGTCACTCGCGGGGCCGGCTGGCTCGATGGCGATGGTTGGCGTGAGGCCACCGTTGTTCGTGGCATCCGGCGGCAAGCCTGTGCCGAAGTCGGCCGAGCCAATGTCACCGCTGGTGCGCGACAAGCCGCGGCAAGTCGACAGTGGCCCCTCGAGGACGTTGTATCCTCCGGAGACCACGATCCCCGCGAGCAGGGAGCAGGCATTCGGCTGCGCGAGCAGCAGACACCCCGTCAACGTCACGCTGGCGCTCCCGAGGGCGATGGCGTCCCCAGCCGGCGCGGTGTTCTGGGCAAAGGTCGAGAAAGAGATCGTGCTCTCGGAGGTCCCCAAATAGACGGCGCCTCCTTCCACGCTGGCGTGGTTGCGCTCGAAGGTGTTGGCCTCCATGAGGGAGAGGGTCGATGCGGAGATGGCAATGGCACCCCCGTTGCCGTCCGTCGCTTGGTTGCCCGCGAAATAAGAGCGGGTGATGTCGGCCTCTTGGGTCCACAGGCTGATCGCTCCCCCGCTCCTCGCCATGTTGTTCGTGAAAGAGGACGTCGTCACCGTGAGCATTCCTCGGCACTCGATCGCTCCGCCGTTCGCGCCGCCCTGATTGTCATGGAAGGTGCTCGCCTCGATGAATAGCGCTCCACTTCCCTCCACCACCGCCGCGCCACGCGACGTCGTTCCACAATCATGCACGTCGAGATGAGAGCCATGGAGCGAGCCCGCGGCGTAAATGCACGCTCCGGCGGCCGCCGTCGAGCGGCCACTGCGAAGCTCGAGGTCGGCGAGATACGCGACGTTTCCAATGGCGCCCCTGAGCGGGCCGATTCCGCTATTCTCCAAGAAGTCGATGATCGAGATGCCGTCACGTACACCAATGACGGCGTCGGCGACCGACGGCAGCGTGCTCGCCAACATATGCTTGCCGGCGGGGACGACGATCACTTGCGAGCCGCTCGTAGCGTTCGCCTCCGCGATAGCGTTACGGAGGCTGCACTCGCCCGCGGGCGCGCAGACACCGTTTCCCGCGGGGTCGAGCGGCACGGCGTCGCTCGTGGTGTCGACGAACAGGCCATCGAGGACTCCGATCCGGAGCTGCGTCTCCGCCAAGAAACCGGGAGCGCTGCCCTGGATCATGTACGGGACGAGCTCGGTGTTCGTCTGGGGCGAGCCGCTGATGGTGCCGCTCGTCGTGTCGAAATCGAGCCCAGCGGGGAGCGTTGGAGTGATCGTGTAGGTCGCGGAGACGGACGAATCGAGCGTGAGCGGCACCATGGCCATGCCACGCGCGAGGATGATCCACTCACGGTCGTATTGCATCCTGAACGACACCGCATCGCCGTCCGAGCCGTCACCGCCCCCCAGACCGTCGGCGCCACCCGAGCCGTCACCGCCGTGCCCGTCACCTTCACCGAGGTTGTTGGGAGCATCCGGCGCGTCGAGCGTCTCGAGGAGAGCATCGAACCCCGCGCGCGCCGTGCAGCCCGTGATTGCGGACAGTAGAAGAACGGGCCCCAAGAGCGACGTGCGCATCTTTCATCATGCTACCACGCCCATGGACGTAGCTCGCCGCTATGCGTCGCCACGGAATGAACCGCGGGGGGCTAGTCGTTGGCTTGCGGAGCTGGGACGGCGCGCTGAGCGCAGCTGCCCTGGAGGCGCATGACGCACTCGAGGAAGGTGACTTGCTTGCGCGACAGCAGAGCCGCCGCCAGGCAGCGCACATAAGCGCTCATACCGAACTCGTGAATGATGGTTGGCGCGTTCACAACCAAATTCCGCGTCGTAATGAGACCGTGCATGATACACCTCAGTCACGGAGAGTATCGGCAAAAGCTCAATAAGGTTGCGACGGTACAAAGCCTTACAGCTTCCTACATCGCGCCGGTACCCTCATACCCCGGAACCGCCCAACGGTCGAATTTTATGACTAAAATTCGACGGCTTAGCGCCGGGGACGCGTACGTAGATCGGCGCGCCAGGTTTTGCAACCCCGCGAGACGCACTGTGTCATGATCTTTGGGCGCGGGAATATCGTCTGGCCCCCTGAGCAGTGCTAAATCTTCCCCAGTGCGCCAACTAAGCCCTCTTCCTCCGCTGGCAGCGCTTGCTCTCCTTTTCAGCGCCGCGGCAGCCCATGCCGATGGCCGGGCCGCCGTGAAGCAGGCGGAAGCGCTCATCGCAGAGCAGCAAAACGACGTTCCTCAGGCGTTCGCGCTGCTGCGTGAGGCAGCCAAGCTCTCACCCGACGACATCGACATCGCCTTCGACCTGGCCAACCTCGCCCTCGAGCACCCCGACCAGGCCCAGCCGGCGGACTTCGACGCGTATCTGCGCCTCGAGGCCATTACAGCCGATCAGCGGCTCCTGCGCGCCTACGTGCTCGCGGCGCGCGGCCGGACCGATGAGGCCCGCGTCGAAGCCCAGAGCGCGGCGGCGGCCGACCCCGCGAACCAAGAAGCGCACGGCCTCGTCCAAGCGCTCACGCCCACCGACTCCGGCGAGGCGCCGGGCGCGCGCCCCATCGTTGGCCGTGTCCGCCTTTACGGACAGTACGACACCAACGTGAGCGTGCTCCCCGACCGCACGACCACATCGGTGGGGGCTGGCCCCACACTCAGCGACGCCACGAATCTTCAGCGCGCCGCCGTCGGCATCGGGGTTCAAGGTGATGTGCGTTGGACACCTGTGCGGGGCGTCACAGAGCTCTCGTTCCTCGGTGGCTTATCGTTCCTCGGTAACCTGAGCGGACGTGAGAGCGAGACGGTGCCAATGCGTGACCTCGACGGCAATCCGATACGCGACGGCGACGGCAACGCGATCACCAGCGAGCGCGCCGGCTCGAAGACCTATGACTTCGGCACCATCGACTTGTCCGCGCGGCTCGCGTTCCCGCGCGAGCGTTGGAACAGCGCGATCGAGCTCTACGGATCGAGTGTCTTCATCAACGACTTCAGCGAGCGCTACCTCACCGAAGGCACCCTGCTGGCCAGCAGCAACGTCGCGGTGAACGCGCCGAAGAGCATCCGAGTCGGCGCGTACGGCTTGGGCGGCATCCGCAGCTTCGGCGCCGATTTCAGCGCCCGCGATGGCACGCGCGCCGAAGGCGGCCTCACGCTCGACTACATCACGCGCAACGTCGGCGCGGGCTTGCGCGCGGGCTATCAGGCCGAGCTCGCCGATGGCGACCAATTCACGGAGAACGGCCCCTTGGCTCTTCTCTACGCGCGTGGCTCCACGGGCCGCTTCGATGCGCTGCTGGCGTTGGTTTATCAGATGCGCAACTACAACCGCTTCGAGGGCGCCACCGGGACATCGTTCGACCGCACGGACAATCGCTTCGGTCCGCAGCTGCAGGTCTCCTACGGAGTGACCGAGATCCTCAGCGTCGTCGGCACGTACCAGTACACGCGCAATGCGTCGAAGACCGAAGGCTACACCAGCGACTTCGACTACACTCGTCATCTGGCAACGATGGGCATCGAGGCCCGGCTCTAGGAGGCAGAGGATGCTCAGCGCTCTCGTCATGTCCGTGCTCGTCAGCCAGGCCGCGGGGCCCACCGACGGGAAGGTCGTCCTCGCGCGCGGCGACGTCATCGTCCGCAACGCCGACACCAGCATCAAGGCCGTACCCGGCGTGCTCGTCCGCCAAGGCGATCAGATCCGCACTGGCCGCGATGGCGGTGTGCGTCTCCTGCTCGGCGGCAGCGCCGTCGTCGACCTCGGCGCCAACACCTCGATGGTGATCACCCGCACCGGCACCTCGAGCTCGGAGACCAAGCTCAAGCTCTGGAGCGGCCGCCTCTGGGCGCGCGTCTCGTCTCTCTTCGGCAACGACGCGAAGTTCGAGGTGGAGAGCCCCAACGCCGTCGCCGGTGTCCGCGGGACCGAGTTCATCTTCGACGTCGCGCCCGACGGCGGCACCGACATCACCGTCCTCGAGGGCTCCGTGGCGGTCACCGCCCGCGATGGCGGACCCACGCGTCTCCTCGAGATCGGCGACCGCGTCAGCGCCAAGGACACCAAGAGCCTGCAGGCGGGCCGCGTCAGCGAAGGCGAGCGTCATGGCATGCGCAGCGCCGTCTCCTCGGGTGGCCGCTTGAACGCGGCGGGCGCGCCGGCGCGCTTCCAGGGTATCGGCGGCGTGAGACCTTCGGGCGGCGGCGCCTCGGACGCACCCGCCAACCTGCCGAGGCTCGACAGCCGCCTGACCGTCCCGCCGATCGATCTCGATCCAGCGGCCGGCCGCACCCGCATCCGTGGCCGCATCCAGCTGCTGGATTAGCCGCTTACACTGGGAGCATGCCCTACAGCTCGCGCAGCGGCAGTGGGCGCGCGAGCAGGTGGCCGTACTTGCGGCGCGCCACGCGCTGCGCCGTGTAGATGCCGCGGTGGCCGACCATCAAGTACGCTAAAACGCACACGATGACCACGTGGGGCAGCGCGTTCGCGCCGAGGAGCTCGACCGTCATGACGCTGAGCGCGAGCGGCGTGTTCGCGGACGCGGCGAAGACGGCGGCCATCCCCAAGCCGGCGCCCAGCGCGATCGGCATGCCCGTCCATCGGGCGAGCACGCTCCCCAAGGCGGCGCCCACGAAGAACAGCGGCGTGACCTCGCCACCGAGGAAGCCCGCGCCCAAGGTCACCGCCGTGAACAGCAGCTTCAGCGCGAACGTGTAGCTCGGCAGCTCGGGGTCGACGAAGGCGCGCAAGATGGTGGGCACGCCAAGGCCGAGATAGTCGCTGGTCCCCACGAGCTGCCACAGCACGACGACGAGCGCGCCACCGATGCCCATGCGCAGCGGCAAGCGCAGCCGCTCGCCGTAGCGCTTCAACGCGTGCGTGAGCTCGATGAAGATGGTGCTCGTGGCCGCCGCGGCGATGGCGAGCACCGCGCAGGCGAAGAGAGAGTGAGCGCTCACGGACATGAACGGGGCGGCCGGGTAGATGGTGTGGGTCACGCCCAGCCAGCGCGTCGTCATGTCCCCCACCACGGCGGCGGCGAGGCACGGGAGCAGCGCCGTGTACTCGAGCCTGCCGAGCACGACGAACTCGAGGCCGAAGAGCATGCCGGCGATCGGCGTCCCGAACACCGAGCCGAAGCCACCAGCGACCCCGGCGGCGAGCAGCTGCAGCCGCGTGGCCTTGGCGATGCGGAAGCGGTGCGCGAGCCAATCGGTGAGGCTCGCGCCCATCTGCACGGCGGTCCCCTCGCGCCCCGCGCTACCGCCGAAGAGGTGGGTCAGCACCGTGCCGAACAGGACGAGCGGCGCCATGCGCAACGGGATCTCGGGCAGGTCGTCATGGATGGTGTCGATGACCAGGTTGTTGCCCGCTTTCACGGACGCACCGAGGCGCTCGTACACCCAGCCGATCCCCAGGGCCGCGACCGGCAACAGGAAGACGATCGTCGCGTGCGCTTCACGAAAGCGCGTCGCCTCGTCGAGGAGCAGCAAGAAGGCCGCCGACGCCGCGCCGCACACCAGGCCAACCACACCGCCCAACACCAACCACTGGGTGAGGACGGAGACCGTCTCCCGGGGCGACGATGTGGAATCAATCACTTCACTCACGGAACCCTCCAGGCCACCGGGGCCATGAGGGCTCGAACGCGAGCTCCTACGGCACCCAGCTTGGGCGCAACGTAGGAGTCATTGGTGACGTCGAGGTCACGGTTGTCGGCGGACTCCACCGCCGTCATGTCGAACGAGCAAATGGTGACGCGCGACCCCGCCCGTGTCAAGCGCCGCCATCCCGGCCATTGCAAGCAGAGCGCGGGCGACAACACCTCGGCTCGAGACGGGAGCGCCCGACAACTCCCGCGCGCCGCCGCTCCGCCCGTCGCAACGCCAAAACGGACGAAGCCACGAGGTCACTGACGTCGGGTTGGCCGACGTTTTTTGCGGCCAACTCGACCTTCAGCGAAGCGATAAAAAAGGGCGGTGTCCGCTTTCACGAACACCGCCCCCACCGAGTCTTTCGTACGACTTAATAAATGCAGTTGTTGAGGTTGCGGGAGTCGTCCCAAGCGCAGTCGCCGCCGTAGTTGCTGCACTGCAGGGCGAAGAGCTGGCTGCTCTCGCACCAGATGACCGCGCCGTCCCGGCAGACGCCCTGATAGGTCACGCCCTGGCAGGGATCGTTGGCCGGCGGGGCCTGCTCGGCGCAGCCGTGGTAGCCGTCGACGTTCGAGTAGATGCAGACCTTGTTACGAACGTCGCAGTCCACCTGGTACAGCGTGTTGTTCTCGCACCAGATGACCGTGTCGCCCACGCACTTGCCGACGAAGTCGATGGTGCCGCAGCCGGTCGACGGCGTGGGGTCCGGATCGGTCGGATCGGGATCAGGCGTCGGATCCGGATCGGGGGTCGGGTCTGGGTCGGGCGTGGGGGTCGTCGACGGTGCGGTGCCGGTGACGCCGAGGAACGAGAGGTACGCCGAGACCATCGTGTCGACGCCGTACTGGGTGCAGTAGGTGTCGCCGTACGACGTGGTGCCCGCGAGCAGGTAGTTGCCGGCCGGGTCGACGAAGAAGGCCGGGCCACCCGAGTCGCCGTTGCAGGTGTTCTTGCCGGCGGTCTCGTAAGCGAACTGCGACGAGCCGACCTCGGAGATGGGCATGATGACCGAGCGCTTCACGCCGTTACCGCTCTGGCGCTGGCCGTCCTCGATGCCGTAGCCGACGAACGTGAGGCTGACGTTCACCCAGCTGCTGTCCATGGTGTTCAAGACCTTGACCGGCTCTTCGGTCGCGTCCTGGTCGAGGGTCATGTACGCGATGTCGCCGACCAGCGTGTCGCGGTTCCAGGCCGGGCTCTTCACGCCGCTGACGACGTTGTAGACCTTGGTGGGCGAGCTGGCGTTCGGGCCGATCGCGAACTTGTACTGATTGGCCGCGTAGTCATCGAGGCAGTGCGCCGCGGTCACGACCTTGCGCTTGCCGATCAAGGTGCCGGTGCACCAGTTGCTGCCGTTGATGGTTAGCGAGCCGACCGCGGGGAGACCCGCGAAGGCCGCACCACCAACGATGCGATCTTGAGAGACGCTGACGTCGAGCACCGGAGCACCCGAAGGCGACTCGGTACCACCGCAAGCCAGCACAGAACCGAGGACGCTGAGCAAAGACCACCGAAGCATCGTCGACATTCGCAACCCTCACGTCGAGAGAGCATCCAACAAGCAGTGTGGGACACTGCCCGCCGTTATCTGAGTTATCGGGAGAAGAGCCGAGATGTTGCTGACATCTCAGGCGATTTTCGAAAGGGCCGCTGCCAGCCTGTCAGGCCAGGGCCCCTAGTAGATGCAGTTGTTCAGGCCGCGCGTGGTGTCGTAGCCGCAGACACCGGCATGCGCGCCGCAATCGATGTTCTTGACCGCGTTGTTCTCGCACCAGATGACCGTGTCGCCGCTGCAACGGCCGCGATACGTTTCGCCGGCGCAGGGGTCGGCGGGCGGGGCCGAGCGCTTGAGGCACCCCGTGTAACCGTCGGCCGCGGAGAAGCCGCAGACCTTACCGCGCGGCGCGCAATCGGCCTGGTAGACCTGACCGTCTTCGCACCAGTGGACGACGCTGCCCTCGCAGCGGCCTTCGAAGGTCTCGCCAGCGCAGGGATCGGCCGGGGGTTGTGAAACCGCGTTGGGGGCGGTGCCGGAGACACCCAGCCAACCGAGGTAAGCCGAGACGATCGTGTCGACGCCGTACTGCGTGCAGTAGGTGTCGCCATACGAGGTGACGCCCGCGAGCAGGTAGTTGCCCTGCTGATCGACGAAGAAGGCCGGGCCGCCCGAGTCACCGTTGCAGGTGTTCTTGCCGGCGGTCTCGTAGGCGAACTGGGTGGAGCCGACCTCGGAGATCGGCATGATGACGGAGCGCTTCACGCCGTTGCCGCTCTGACGCTGGCCATTGTCGACACCGTAGCCCACGAAGAATAGCTCGGCGCCGAGCCATGAGGCGTCGAGATTATCGAGCACCTTGAGCGGTGCCTCGCTGGCGCTGGTCGCGAGCGTGATGATCGCGATGTCGTCGGTGACGGTCGAGTAGTTGAAGCTCGGGTGCACGCGGATGGCCGAGACGTCGTAGCGCTTCTCGGGTGCCTTGGCGTTCGGGCCGGTCACGAAGCGGTACGACGAGGGCGTGGTGAGGTTGTGGAAGCAGTGCGCCGCGGTGATGACGTGGCGGCTGTCGACGAGCGTGCCCGTGCAGTACGGCACGCCGCTGCGCAGGATGGAGCCGACGCCCGGCAAGCCGTTGAACGCCGCGCCGCCGATGATGCGCGACTCGGCCACGGAGCCTTCGAGGGCCAGGTCGCCCGAGCCGTCGTTCGCGGCGCACGCCAGCGCCGTTGCAAGCAGGCCAACGCTCAAGGCACGGGTGATCGGGGACATTGGGCGAACATACACCGCCGCCCACCGCCACGGCTCACTTATCGACCGCTCCCCAGGAAGTCTTTGATCGAGCGGTAAATGGCGTCTTTATTGGGGATTTCGCTCGTCAGCACGCGCTCGTTGTCACGCAGCGCGTCGCGCAGATCCTTGATGAACTGCCCCGAGCCGTAGGGCGACTCGACCTGGCCGTAGCAGAAGACGTTGCAGACCGGCAGCAGGCGGTTCTGCAGAATGTCCATGCACAGGCGGGTGTCGTCGGCCGACCAGTTGTCGCCGTCCGAGAAGTGGAACGGGTAGATGTTGTAATCGGTGGCCGGATAATCGGCGTCGATGATCTCGGCCGCGAGCTTGTAAGCCGAGCTGATCATGGTGCCGCCCGACTCGCGCGTGTGGAAGAAGGTCTCGCGGTCGACCTCTTTCGCCATCGCGTCGTGGATGATGTAGCGGGTCTCGAGGCCCTTGTACTGCGAGCGCAGCCACGTATCGATCCAGAAGGACTCGATGCGGACGATCTCTTTTTGCTCGTCGCCCATCGAACCCGACACGTCCATCATGTAGATGATGACGGCGTTGGTCTCGGGCTCGCTCTTCACGTTCCACGAGCGGTAGCGGCGGTCGTCGCGCGTCGGCACGATGATCGGGTTCTTCTCGTTGTACGTGCCCGACACCACCTGGCGGCGCAGGGCCTCGCGGAAGGTGCGCTTGAAGTGCCGCAGCGACTCGGGGCCGACGCGGCGGACGCCGGTGTAGCGCGTCTTCTGCGCGACGATGCGCTCGCTCCCCTTCGGCTCGATCTTCGGCAGCTCGAGCACCTCGCCGAGCATGGCCGCGAGCTCGTCGAAGGTGATGTCGACCTCGAGCGAGTGCTGGCCTTCGCCCTCGCCCGCCTCGTGACCATCACCGGGCTGCTGGATGTTGCCAGGCTGCAGCACGTCGCCGGGTTGGCCGTCGCCTTGGCCGACGCCTCCGCTATCGCGGTGATCGAAGGTGAAGTGCGGCAGATCGATCTGGGGCACGGGGATGGAGATGAGATCCTTGCCCTGCTTGCCGATCATCTCGCCCTGCGAGATGTACTTCTTGAGGTTCTGCTTGATGCGGCCGCGCACGATCTGACGAAAGCGCGCGTGATCTTGCTTGATTTTGAGGGCCATTCGCTCTCACCACCCCGTCACGCTACTCTAGCGCGGGGACGTTCCGTTCGCTACCACTACAGTGTGCTAGGTCGCCCCCTTTTCGCTAGCGCTTTGCTGATCGCGGTGTGCTGCACACGCGCCAGTGTCGATCTCGATCACCGTCTCTGTGGCGCGAGTGATTGCTCGGCGGGCTACGTCTGTAATCCGATCACCAGTGAATGCGTCCCGCCGCTCACCACCGCGTGCGACGGCACCGGCGTCTGCCCCATCGAGCTCGCGGACGGCGACCGTTGCGATCAGTCCGGCAGCTTCGTGCCCTGCATCGAGCACACCAGCAGCTGTGAAGGCGGCTGCCGTCTGTGCGGCCCCGACAACACCTGGAGCGCCTGCAGCACGTGTCTGCCCTCGCACGGCGGTGTCGAGGTGTGCGACGGCTTCGACAACGACTGCATCGGCGGCGTCGACGACGGTCTGAACCTCAAGGGCTGCATCGACTCGTGGACCGACCGGGACGGCGACGGTTTCGGAGCCGGCGACCCGCTCTGCTTTTGCGGACTCCCCGAAGGGCGCGCGCCGCTGGGTGGTGACGGTGACGACGACAATCCCGAGGTGAACCCCGACGTCGGTGAGATCTGCGACGGCATCGACAACGACGGCGACGGCGGCACCTTGGCGCGCGAGACCGACGACGATGGCGACGGTTACGTCGAATGCGACGACTGGCGGGGCACGGTCCCGGGCGTCATCGGTGGCGGCGACTGCAACGACCTCGTGGCGGCGATTCACCCGGGCGCGGCCGAGCTCTGCGCCGGCGTGGACAACAGCTGCTCCGGCCTGCGCTCCGACGAGCTCGACAAGGACGGTGACGGCTACGTCGCGTGCACGCCGTACGTGGGCAAGCGGCTCGGCATCATCGGCGGCAACGATTGCGCTCCCCAGGACCCCAGCGTGCATCCCAAGGCCACCGAGGTCTTCGACAGCATCGACAACAACTGCGACGGACAAGTGGACGAGTGCTTGGCCGACTGCAGGTGCGGGAGCCTCATGGTGTCGTGCTATCCCCTCCAAGAGGTGCCGGTCGCCGACGACGAGGGCCCAGGCGACGTCGACGCGAGGGTCGAGGTCGGCACCGGCTCGACCGTCATCGGCAAGGTTGGCGCTGCCTACAACATGGCGTCGAGCTACTACGTCGAAGGCCCATCGAGCTCCGCGCATGACCTCGAGCGCTTCAGCGTGAGCGTCTGGGTCCGGCCGACGGGCGCGCCAGTCGGCGGCTCCATTCGCTACATCGTCGACGTCCAGAGCCAGTACGGCGTCGTGCAAGCCAAGCAGGACGAGGCGCGCTGCTTCCTCATGCGCGATGGCGGCAGCTACGCCATCGTCGGCGCCCGCGACATGCTGCCCTTGAGCACCTGGACGCACATCGGGTGCAGCTACGGCGGCGCGACGCTCAGGCTCTACGTGAACGGCGAGCTGCGCGGCTCCCAGGAGATCGCCGACACGGTGCGCACCAGCAACGCGGGTCCCATCCGCATCGGCTCGAACAGCCCGAGCGTGGGCGACACCGATCTGCAGTCCTTCTCGGGTGGCATCGATCAGCTCAAGATTTACAACACCGTCATCGGCGACAAGCGCATGTGCGCCGAGGCCTTCCTCACCGCATGTGACTAGCTGAGCGCTTTAGCGGACGAGCCAGCCGCCTAGCGTGGTCAGGACCTCGGCGAGCGCATCGTCGTCCTTGCCGAGCTTTTCGCCCTTCGACAGCCAGCGCACCAAGAGCTGCACCTCGCTGCGGCCCATCGCGCCTTCACCGATGAGCTTCGCGAACAGCCTGTCGCGCTCCTCGGGGAACAGCGCCCGCACCAGCTCGGCGGTGTCTTGCGCCTTGAGCGGCTTGTCCTTCCCCTTGGTCTTGAGCTCGGCGGCGCGCTTGCGGATGATCTCGAGCGACTGCCCCGGTGAGGTCGTGTCCTCGAGATCCATCACCGGCGCGCCGGGCGTGTCGACCCCCAGCGGCAAGCCGTCCCAGCCGGGCAGCGGTGGCACCTCGAGAGCGCGGCCGACCTGATCCAAATCGCGCAAAAACGCCCTGCCCGCCTGCTCGCGCATCGACGGATTACCGGCGGTCGCCATGCGCGCGAAGAGCATCCACATACGGCCACACTGCTGGGCCGCGATGAGCTCGGGCGGCACCAGCGTCGAGCACAAGATGCCCAGGCGCTTGGTGATCTCGCTCGCGTCGTCGGGCTTCTGCACGATGACCCGCGCCGCAATCGCGTACATCATCAGCACCTCGGAGACATCCGAAGGCTGCTGAGGGCGAAACACGCCCGAGATGTCCATCTTGGACGCTTTGCTTTTTGCGGCGGTCACGAGCTCGTCGGTTTAGTCTTTCGCGTCACCGCGCGCAAAGATGCTGGCGACGAAGTTCAGAACGTCGGTCGCCGACACCTCGTCATACCCGTAGTTACGGATCATGCGCTGCTTGACGATGTCGATCTTCTCCTGCGTCTCGCGATCGACGACGTTCGACACCAGCGTCGTGAGCTTGATCGAGTCCTTCTGGTCCTCGAACAGCTTGAGCTCGAGCGCCTTGTGCAGACGCTCGTTGGTGCGGAAGTCGAACTTTTTGCCTTCGACCGCGAGCGCGCCGATGTAGTTCATGATCTCGCGGCGGAAGTCGTCCTTGCGGCTCTCCGGGATGTCGATCTTCTCCTCGATGGAGCGCATCAGGCGCTCGTCGGGCTCCTCGAACTGCCCGGTGTACTTGTTCTTCACCCGCTCCTTCTGGGTGTACGCCTTGATGTTGTCGATGTAGTTCGAGACGAGCTTGGTGAGCGCTTCCTCGTCGGCGCTGATGGCGCGCTGGACCTCGCTCTTCACGATGTCCTCGTACTCTTGCTTCACCATCGCGATGAGCTCGCGGTAGCGCTTGCGGTCGTCCTCTTTGTTGATGAGCGAGTGGCTGGTGAGGCCCGCCTCGAGCTCGTTGAGCACGAGGAACGGGTTGATCGAGCCCTCCGCTTTATCGGACACCAGGGCGTTCGAGATCTTGTCCTGGATGTAGCGCGGCGAGATGCCGTTCATGCCCTCGCGCTCGGTCTCCTTGCGCAGCTCCTTCACGCTCTCCTCGGTGAAGCCCGGGAGCATCTTGCCGTTGTAGAGCTTGAGCTTCTGCAAGGTGGTGAGGTTCGCCTTCTTCGGGTCCTCGAGGCGCGTCGCGACGGCCCACATGGCGGCCATCTCGAGGGTGTGCGGCGCGATGTGCACACCCTTGATTTTCTCTTTGTTGAAGTCCTTCTCGTAGATTTTGATCTCTTCGCCCAAGCGCGTGATGTACGGGATGTCGATCTTCACCGTGCGGTCACGCAGAGCTTCCATGAACTCGTTGTTCAGGAGCTTCTTGTACTCGGCCTCGTTGGTGTGGCCGATGATGACCTCGTCGATGTCCGTTTGAGCGAACTTCTTCGGCTTGATCTTGTGCTCTTGGCTCGCGCCGAGCAGGTCGTAGAGGAACGCGACGTCGAGCTTCAAGACCTCGATGAACTCGATGATGCCGCGGTTCGCGACGTGGAACTCGCCGTCGAAGTTGAAGGCGCGCGGATCGGAGTCCGAGCCGTACACCGCGATCTTGCGGTAGTTGATGTCACCGGTGAGCTCGGTCGAGTCCTGGTTCTTCTCGTCCTTCGGCTGGAAGGTGCCGATGCCGATGCGATCTTTCTCGCTCAAGATGAGGCGACGCACCTTGATGTGGCTGAGCACCTTGCTCATGTCGCCCTTGTACTTGCCCATGAGCTCGTTGAAGACGAAGCGGCACGCCGGGCAGAGCTCGCCCTCGAGGTTCACGGTGGCCGGATCGATGCCGACGTCCTTCAAGGCGCGCGCGCGCATCTCGTAGGGGATGAGATGCAGCGGCTCTTCGTTCATGGGGCAGCGCATGGTCTCGCCGCCGGCGCTCTCGCCGAGGTCGCGCCACTCGTAGGTGTAGATGGCGCCTTCGGGCTTGCGTGAATACGCTTCGGCGCCGCGCTTCAAGCGGCGCGCGATGGTCGACTTCGAGCTGCCGACCGGGCCGTGCAAGAGGATGACGCGCTTCTCGGTGCCGTAGCCCATGGCGGCCGACTTGAAGACGTTCACCAGGCGCATGAGCGGAATGTCGAGGCCGTAGACCGCCTCGGCGCCCTCGTTCTCGGGGTCGTCGAAGAACTTGTAGTGGACCAGCTTCTTCTTCGAGTCGATGTACTCTTCGCGGCCGTACGACAGGATCATGTCGTACATGCGCTGGAAGGCGTTGCGCGTGACCTTGGGGGTCTTCTTGACGATGTCGAGGTAGTCCTCGAACGTGCCTTCCCAGTGCAGCTCTCGGTATTCATCGAGGTTCTGCAGGGCTGCGATCTTCGCGAGCAAACCAGCCATCGGTGTTCGTCCTTCGAGCGGGTGCGGTGCGGACTTCAATAGGTCTCGCACATGGTTACACAGCGAGCCGAGACACTCAACTTGCACTCGGCCCGCTGGCGGAGCAAGTAACCCGTGATGGCGCGTTGGAATTTCGTGGGTGTTGCCGTGGCCTCGAGCTTGGTGGCGGGCTTTGCGCTCGCGACACCCACCATCGAGACGCCTCCAGGCACGAGCGCGCCGTCCGAGCCCAGTGCTCCCGCGCCCGAGCCAGCGCCGACCGCGAAGGTCGTGAGCGACATCCGCGCCGGGATGGGCACGCGCATGCAAATCCTCGTCTACACGGCCGACGAGAGCGGCGCGCGCGCGGCGATTGCCGATGCCTTCGCGGAGCTCACGCGGCTCGAGCAGGCGCTGTCCGAGTGGATCGCCACCTCCGATATCAGCCGCGTCAACCTCGGCGCGGGGTCCGCCCCAGTGAGGGTTGGGCCGGATGCGCTGGCGGTCGTCACCGCGGGCAAAGAAGCCGCGAAGCTCACGCAAGGCGGCTTCGCGATGACCTGGCTCGCGCTCGGCGGTCTGTGGAAGATCCCACCAGCGCGGGGCGAAGCGCCACGTGTGCCCGCGAAAGCGGACGTCGACCGGGTCCTTCCGTTGATCGGCGATGCCGCCATCGTGGTCGACGCGGCCGCGAGCACCGTGCAGCTCCCCAAGGGCGGCATGGCTCTCGGCGTCGGCGCCATCGGCAAGGGCTACGCCATGGATCGCGTGGTCGATTTGCTCTCCGGCCGCGGCTTCAAGAACGTGCTGGTCTCGGCTGGCGGCGACGTCGTGGCGCGCGGCACCAAAGGTCCCCGGCCTTGGTCGGTCGGCATCCAAGATCCACGCGGGCCTGGCTACTTCGCGGTGCTCCCGCTACTCGATCAGGCAATCTCGACGGCCGGCGACTACGAGCGCTACTTCGAGGTCGGCGGTGTCCGCTATCACCACATCCTCGACCCGCGCACCGGCTTTCCGGCGCGTGGCGTCCGCTCGGTGACCGTCATCGCGGACAAGGGCGTGCTCACCGATGGCCTGGACACCGGCATCTTCGTGATGGGCCGCGAGGCGGGCATGAAGCTCATCGAGGACGACCCGCGCCTCGAAGGCGTCATCATCGACGACCAGAACACCCTCAGCGTCTCGACCGGCCTCGCCAAAACTCTGCGTATTTTGCGACAGCCGACGCCGTAGCGCGGGGGCGTGAGCGGACGAGAAGCTCCCAACCCGCGCGGAATCGGTCCGTGTAAGTAGCTTCGAGCCTTCACGCACCCACCGGCGCCGAGGGCTTGGGGTCACCGCCATGCCTCAGAAAAGCTTGAAACTTACCGCGAGCAACCTGCTTTCATCGCCGAGCCGCAAGCCGTGCAGGCAGGTCGAAAAGTCCGCGGAGCATGGGGGTGTCGCCGTATCGGAGCTGATGGAGCACGTCTCCATGAGCTTCGCCCCCCACTTGGACCGCGCGGACGTCCGCGCCCTGGTGGACAGGCTGGCCTTTGCATGATGACGACGACGCCAGAGTCGATCGCCGAGCACATTCTACGCAGCGACTACGAGGGCAAGCGGCGCTACGACAGCCGCTCCGTGCGCCACGTGTTGCCGCTGCTGGTGCTCCAAGGCGGCTACCCGCCCGGGGTGAATCCGCGCGTCGACACCATCATGCGCGACTTCGCCGAGGCCGCGGGCATCACGCCCAAGATGACGGCCCGCGCCATGGCCAAGGCCATCAACGGCTATTACCGCGAAAATCCGGTCGATCCCGAGCTCATGGCCGAGGTCAGCGAGGGCGTGCAGGCGCTCGTCATGACCCGTCTGGGGGCAGAGTCAGCGCGTCACCTCCGGGCCCATGCCCGGGCGGCTGTTTCCCCTTCCCATGCGTGACCCTGGCCGCGTCTAATAGGGGGTAATGGTCGATTCGGTCACGCCTCGCCTCCAGGACATGCCGACGCTCATGCAGGCGGCGGTGTCCCAGCCCACCGCCCAGGATCGTCAGCGGGCGCGTAGCGAAGCGCTGCGCGGCCTCGTCGGTCTGTTCGTCAAGGGCGAGCTCTACCCACGCGCCGCGGCCTACGACATCAACGAGCTGATCACGCAGGCCGGTATGTTCGACGGCCAGGCGGGCAGGAGCCAGACGCTCGCGGAAGTGCGCGAATTCCTCGCGGGCATGAGCGGGGCGCAGCTGCGCGCGTTGCTGCTCGAGACACGCGCCGAGAGCCAGCTGCAGATCCTCATCCGCGAGGTCATCGACCAGCAGCAGGGCCTCGTGCCGACCTGGGGTCAGCCGCAACTGCCGCAGAGCGAGAACCCCGCGACGCGCGTCACGCCGCCGGCGCCCGAGACCACCGAGCTCACGACGGGCGAGGTGCCTCCAGGCACCACCTTCCGCAGCGGCGTCAACGTGGAGGCGGAGGCGACGCGCGCCACCAACTTCCTGCTCGGCCGCGGTGGTGACGCGGCGACGTTGACCGACCTGTTCTACGGCACCACCAAGGCAGATCAGGCGGCGCTGGCGCGGCGCATCGGCGAGATGCTCATCGCGGAGTCCGCGGCCTCGCGGGGCGGGCGCCTGCCGATCAACCCCGAGCAAGCGTTCATGACCATGGTCGAGCGCCGCTTGAGCGCCGACGAGGTGCGCCTGTTCCGCGCGCTCCGTGAGAACCCCACCAGCCGCTACGCCCTGCACGACGACATCTTCCGCTCGGTGCGTGGCTGGGGCGTGCACATGCCCGGCCTCGTCGAGACCTTCAGCAAGCTCACCATGGCGCAGCAGCAAGAGCTCGCGCGCGCCTACCAGCAGCGCTACGGCGAGAGCTTGCCCGACCGCCTGTTCAACGGCTTCGCCGAGGTGCGTGACGGCAACGACCGCGCCCGCCTGCGCATGCTGCAAAACCAGGTGCAGCTAGGCGACGGTGACTTGGCCTACGCCATCTACGCGCAGACCGCCGGCCGCAGCGGCGTCGATCACCGCGCCCTCTTCCAGGCGCTCGAGGCCGCCGCTGGCCGCTTCGGGCAAATCGACAACCTCTACGCGCGCTCCTTGCCGGGTCAGGAGATGATCCGCGACGTCATGGCGAAGCTCGGCGGCTCACGCGAATCGCCGCTCTGGTATCAGCGCTACACGGCGCTCAGCGAAGGCCAGTGGGACAAGTATCTCGCGAGCACGGCGCGGCTCTACTTGGCCGGCGCCGTCGACACGCAAGAGATGGTGCGGGTCCTCGAACGCTATAGCGGTGAAGGGCGCGTCACGCCCGAGCGCCTGCAAGCGGCGTTCGCGAGCTTGGGCGGCAGCGGCGACGTGTTGCAGCAGCTGCGCGCGCGCGATCCGCGGCTCGCCGGTGTCCTCGCCGGGCCGGTGGACGGTCAGTTCGCGTCGCTGGCGCTCGAGCTCCACCGTTCGTTGCAAGGCCGGGGTACGCAACGCGGCCATCAGGTGTCGCAGCTCCTGGCGCGTATTCCTCCCGATCAACGCGCCGCCTTTTTCGAGGCCTATCGGCGCATCAACGGCGTGTCGCTGCAAGACGCGATCACCGCTGGCTTCACCGAGCGCGCGCCCGTCCGCGGTATGCGCAGCGACGCGGAGGTGCGCTGGCGCGAGCGCTTGCTGCGCGAGGCCAACGAAGGTCCGCTGCCGGCGCTCGACATGCTGGACGCCTTCGTCAACCGCGCCGCTGAAGCGGACGACGTCATGGCGGCGGTCGCGCGCATGCCTCTCGAGGAGCGCGGCACCCTCGCAGCCCGCTTCGATCAACGCCGGGGCGCTGGTGCCTTCCAGAACCTCCTCGATTCCATGGAGTCACAGCAACGCCGCGCGCTGCAGCTCCAGCTCAACATGGGCACCGACGACGTCCGCAACTTGTGGACCGGCCAGCGCCGCCCCGACGGCACCTGGGATAGCGCCTCGCGTTTCCTGATGGACCGCTTCGGCTTCACCGGCGACTTCCTCGACAGCGCCGTGCGCGACTTCTTCATCGAGTCGCAGGCGCTGGCGCGCCGCATCGAGCAAGGCGAAGTCTCGGTGGGTGAGCTCGCGCGTTATCGCCGCAGCTACGAGCGCATGGCGCAGCGCTTCTCCGAGTACGACGGTGAGAAGCGTGAGCTCGCGAGCAGCGTCGGCAACACCGCCGCGGCGGTCGCGGGCATCACGGTGGCTCTCGCGAGCGGCGGCTCGCTTTCGCCGTTGCTGCTGCTCGCGGGCGCGGGCACCGCCGGTGTAGCGTCGGCGGCGGGCACGGCGGCGGTCATGGGCTCCGATGCGACGCCCGAACAGCTCGCGAGCGCGGCGTTCAGCGGCGCGGCCTTCGAGGCGGGTGGCCAGCTCGTAGCCGGCACCGCCATCCGCGTTGGCGGACGACTCGTGCGCATCGTACGCGGCACTGGCAGCGCGGCTGACGCGGCTATCCCCGGCGCCGCCCAGGCCACCGAGAATCTCGTGGCCGCCTCGACGCGCGAACAAGTCGCTCTCACGAACTCCGTGTCACGCATGGCCCGCGTCGCCGGCTGGCATCCCGACGACATCGTCGACATCATCAGTAACCTCAGCCAGCTCAAGCGCCGGGACGCCGCTTTCCTACGCGGGGTGAGCGCCCGACTCGAAGCTGGTCAGACCGTGCCGCCGGCCGACCTCGCGCGCGCGCAAGATCTCCTGTCGAAGCTAGCTGTGCGGGCCCCCGCCACGCAGCGGCGCGCCGTGCTGAGCGCCGCCGACGTCGCCAACGCTCCCGAGCTCCTGGCGGGCCGAACTCCCGGTGAGGTGCAGCAGCTCCTGGGGCTCGAAGGTACCTCATGGCGTGCGAGCCGTACCGGGCCGTGGAGCTACGAGGACGCCGCGACGGGCCTCCATTTGACCTGGGACGAAGGTCGCTGGACCGTGCGCACCGCGAGCGGCACGACCCACACCGTCGATGCCGTGGCGCCCCTCGCATACCGCCCCAGCGGACAGGTGCCGACCCAGTGGCAGCGCCAAGCCCAGGAGTCGGGCCTGCCGATCATCGACGGCGGCGAGCTGGCGACGCAAGGCTCACGCTCCTCGTATCAGAGGTTCGACACGACGCTGCAGGGCTACGCGCGCTTCACCATGCCCGACGGCCGCCGCGTCTTCTCGATGGCGCCGATCGAGGGCAACGCCTTCGACGCCCTGGCGGTGCTGCGTGCTTTCGAGGCGCGCACGGGCCGCACCGACGTCATGGCGCGTCCCATCGGCATCCACTTCTTCAATGGTCAGCCGCGGCTCATCTTCGAGGATCTGGGCGCGACGCGCGTCGGCAGCCTCGCCGACCTCACCGCCGAGCAGCAGGCGTTCGTCCGTGGTCTGCTCTCGCAGCGGACCTATCAGGCAATCGAAGATCGAGGCTTCAACGCCATCGCTGGCCGCTACTTCGAGACGGACTACATCTTCCTGGTCGATGGTCAGGTCCGCCTGGGTCTTCCAGTCCGCGCCAGGACCTTCGGTCAGCATATCGATGAGCTGTTCCGGCCAGCCGGTCAGTAGGCTAGAAGCTCCGGCGTGAGCCTACCCTCTCAGCAAGTGACCACTGGACGCGATGCCGGACTCATCCGCTCGGTGGGCCTCCTCGCCTTCCTCACCACCATCATCAACTGCGTGATCGGCGCCGGCATCTACCGGCTCCCCGCGGAGATGGCGCATCTGTCGGG
>JBDHVB010000037.1:0-31198 GCA_039809465.1 Myxococcota bacterium | reverse complement strand
GCGATGCGCTGCAGACGCTCATTGGTGTCGCGCTTCATCACGGCGTGAAACTGCCAGGTGTCTTCCGAGAGTTGCTTGCGGGGAAGCTTGCGCACCGACGACACACCCGCTTCGGGAGCCTCGCGCGCGACGATGGCTTTGATTTCCGTCGTCGACTTACCGGCGGCTTCTTCGATGAGTCGCTTGCCGTTTGCTGGGGTGATGACGCGGTCGAGAAGCGCAAGCCCGGTGAGATGCACCTCACCCTTTTCGATGAGGGGCTTCACCACCTCGGGAAACTGCTCGACGAGCTTTGCCGCATGGATACGTCGCCAGGCGCTGTCGTCGCTCATGCCGAGGACATCAACGCAGAAGCGATGGAAGCTTGGTGAGCCGTATGCAAGGTAGGCCTTTTCTTGGTGCATCCACCGCAGGTTTTCGATGACCCGCACATCGAGCGTGAGCTGCTGCTCGAGCAATGCTTTGGTCTCGAAGACACACGACTCCATCTGCGCTTGAGTTGCCATGCGCGAACCCTCCCCATCATTGATGGGGCGACACTAACATCGGGTACTGACAATTTGTTCAGTGTGCGCTCAAACGGAGGGATGCTCGGACGAGCGGGGTTGATACGCTGAGCAAAAGGAGCCGCAGCACGGCCTCTCGATTAGATCAGCTCGTACTGATGCCCTTGCGTCGCCACGATCAGCTCGATACGGCGATCCACGGCTTCCATGACCGCTATCGCGGCATCGAGAACGGCCGCCGCGTCGTCCTCCTCGATGAGGCCGATATCCGCGCACGCGGCCTCGCACGCGGCCAGTACGTCGACATAGTCAGTCACTTCGGCACCTCCACGCGACGGGCAGACCGGTTCATGGTCGTGCCCTAACGAGATCCCCGAGCGCCTGCGCCGCCGCCTACTTCCCCTGAGAGTTTGGGAGCCGTCGGGCTCCTCAATGAGCTTCGCCGTCCATTTCGTCATCGAGTCCGTAGCTGTCGACGGTGTGCACCGCCTCCTCGAGCATCGCGGCGATGGTGTTGAGCGAATCGCCATCGACGTGGAGGGTGTGGCCGGCGATGTGCACCACGATGGCGCCATTGCCACGGCGCACCACGGTGCCCAGCGGGCTCACCGACAAGATCATGTCGCGGTCCAACATGACGACCTCACAAGCTCTGCGCGAAGTGCTCGACGACCATCTGCGTATCGATGAAGAACGGCACGCTCTCGCTGCTCGGCGTGGCGGTGACGCGGAAGGCGCCCGTCGCTTCGTCGTGCTCGAGCCACGACGGCCGCTCGAGCGGCATGTCGCCGAGCGAGGCCATGATGTGCGTGTTCTTCGAAGCCTTCTCGCTCAGCGTGATGACCTCGCCGGCGCGCACCAGGTAGCCGGGCTTGTCGACGCGCTTGCCGTTGATGCGCACGTGGCCGTGGGTGATGAGCTGACGGGCGGCGGGGATCGTCGCGGTGAGGCCGGCGCGGAAGACCGCGTTGTCGAGGCGGCTCTCCAGGAGTTGGAGCAGGCGCTCGCCAGTGACGCCGCTCATCTTGCGGGCGTCCATCAGAATGCGGCGGAGCTGCTTCTCGCTGACACCGTAGTTGAAGATGAGCTTCTGCTTCTCCATCAAGCGGCGGCCGTACTCGGACTGCTTTTTACGGCCCTGGCCGTGCTGGCCCGGCGGGTAAGGCCGGCGCTCGAGGCTCTTGCTGGAAAGGCCGGGCAACGCGGTGCCCAGGGCGCGCATCTTCTTCAATCGTGGTTCGGTGTAACGACTCATGCGTCTCCCTTTACGTGATCCGCATCTCTAGTTGCAAGTGATTCTTAACTGCACTCGCAATTTATTGCATGAAGACTCTGGTCGATTCGGACGAAAATCGTTAAGGGAGGAAATAGTCCCAAAGTTTCGAACGTTAATGGGGTCCAATGACGCGCAGAACCCACGCGCTGCGGTCGTCGATGCTTCTCAGCGCCTTGTTTTTGGCGGCTCACCCGGCCGCGGCGCAGGAGCATATGGTCAGCCTCCCTGAGGTCCGATCGCGAGCAGCAGCGCGCGCCCCCGAAGTCCGACAAGCCATGCTCCGCATCCGTGAAGCCGAAGCCACACGGGTAGGCGCTGGAATCATCCTGCCAGTGAACCCGCGCCTGCAGTTCGATGTCCGTCCGGGCTTGAACCAGGGCACCGGCGGCGATCTCGGCTACGGCGCCATGCTCGACCTCTTGTTCGAGGTCACCGGTGCCGGCGGCGCCCGCGTCCGCGAGTCCGAGCACCGCACCGCGGTGGCGCAGGCCCAAGGCGCGCTCACCACGCTCGAGGCGCGCCTCGCCGCGACCGAGGCCTACGTCAGCACCGCGCTCGCCCGCAAACAGCTCAAGTACGCCGAGGACGCGCGCTCCATCGCCGAGCGCCTGGTCACCGTCGCCAAGGAGCGCATGAACGTCGGCGCCGGCAGCGAGGTCGAGCTCTCGACCGCTTTGGCGGAGCTTGCGGAGCGCCGCTCCGACGTCCATGCCGCCGAGTCCAGCGAGGCGTTGCATCAAATGGCCCTGCGCCTGCTCGCCGATCTCCCGGTCGACCAGCCGATGACCCTGGCCTCTCCCATCGACGCCGTGAGCACGCCGCCCGAATCGACCGTTTTAGCGGAGCAGGCCCGCCAGAACCGCCCCGACTTGAAGCTCATCGACGCGCGCATCGCCCTCCTCCAGGCCTCCGACGAGCGCCTGCGCAAGGAAGCGCACCCGCGCCTCGGCGTGTACGGCGGCCTCGACGCCGCGCCCGCATCGCCGACCTTCGCGTACACGGGTCTCGCCGTGGAGCTCCCCGTCGCGCAGCGCAATCAGGGGCCGCGCGCCGTCGCCGCCGCCCAGGTGCGCACCGAGCTCGAGGTCGCCGAGCTGTTGCTGCGCCGCATCGACATGGAGCTGCGTCACCGCCGTGTGGCGCACGAAGCCGCGCGCAGCGAGCTCGCCGTGCTCGTCGACGAAGGCATCCCGGTCGCGGAGCGCCGCCTCGCGCTCGTCGAGGAAGGCTGGCGCTCTGGCCGCTTCGACGTCTTCAAGGTCCAGGCCGCCGCCGACGACGTGGTCCGCCTGAAGGCTCTACGGCTCGACGTCTTACAACGCCTGTGGCGCGAACGCCTGGCGCTAGAACGCTTGGTTGGAGGATTCCCCGATGAAGAAACTTGATACACGCGCCAAGCGCCTTATCGTCACGCTCTCCGCAGTCATCGCGGTGTTCGTCGGCGGCCTCGTCCTGCAAGCCGTCACCAAGGGCAACGAGCCCGCGAACGCCGCCCACACCGCCGACAACGACGCCCCGGTGCTCGACGGCGACAACATCCGCTTCTCGGATGCCTTCGCCAAGCGCGCCGGCATCACCGACGAAGAGGTGAAGGTCGAGCTGGTCTCGCCGGTCGTCACCGTCAACGGCACCATGACCTTCGACCCGCACCGCTACGCCATGATCGGCGCGCGCATCAGCGGACGCGTCCGCAAGCTCAACCACGTCGTCGGTGACGAAGTGAAAGCCCACGAGCTGCTCGCCGAGATCGAGAGCGCCGAGATGGGCCGCGCCGAGTCCGCGGTGCTCTCCGCCCGCGCCAAGGAGAAGGTCGCTGAAGCGGACCAGAAGCGCGAGCGCCACTTGGCCGACGCGCACATCTCGCCCGAGCGTGACGCCGAGGTCGCGCAAGCCAACTACGAAGCCGCGCGCGCCGAGCGCATCGCGGCCGAACAGGCGGTCACCGCGCTGGGCGGCGGCAATAGCGGCAACATCGGCGTGCTCGCCCTGCGCAGCCCGCTCGATGGCCGCGTGGTCAGCGCCAAGGCGGCGCGTGGGCAAGTGGTCGAGCCCTCGGTGACCATCTTCGAGGTCGCCGATCTCTCGTCGCTATGGCTCGACCTGCACATCTTCGAGCGCGACATCGCCAAGCTCCGCGAAGGCGACGAAGTCGAGATCTCACCGATGAACGACGAGAGCCGCACCATCAAGGGCAAGGTCGACCACGTCGGTGACGTCGTCGACGTCGAGAGCCGCAGCACCGAGGTGCGCGTCATCGTCGACAACAAGGAAGCCGCGCTGCGCCCTGGCCAGTCCGTCGTCGCGCGCATCCACACCACGAGCCCAGCCGCCAACTCGCTCAGCGTCTCGCGGCGGGCGGTCACTCGCGTCGACGGCCAACCCACGGTCTTCGTCCTGCTCGACAAGAACACCGTCGAGCCACGCGTCATCACCCTGGGCATGCAAGATCCCGAGCGGGTCGCGGTGACCAAGGGCCTCAAGGAAGGCGAGCGCGTGGTCGTCGGTGGCATGTTCGCGTTGAAGTCAGAAATCTACCGCTAGGATATCGCTAAAGTGCTCGAGCGGCTCGTCCTCCATTCCATTCGTGTGCGCGGCGTCATGGTCGCGCTGCTTGCGATGCTCTTGTTGGCGGGCGGTTATGCCGTCACGCAACTGCCCATCGACGCCATGCCCGACGTCTCGACCGTGCAGGTGTCGGTGCTCACCAAGGTCGGTGGCCTCTCGGCCGTCGAGACCGAGCGCACCGTCAGCATCCCCATCGAGAACGAGCTCAACGGTATCCCCGGTACCGTGGAGCTGCGCAGCATGGCGGACAGCGGCGTCTCCTCGGTGACCGTGGTCTTCGACGACAGCATGGATCCATGGTTCGCGCGCCAGCTCGTGCTCGAGCGCTTGCGCGGCATCGAGGCGGTGCTGCCACCCAACGCGCAGACCCCGGAGCTCGCGCCCATCTCGTCGGGTCTCGGCGAGATCTACATGTTCGTGGTCCACTCGGAGCACCACGCGCCCATGCAGCTGCGCACCCTGCTCGACTGGGAGATCGTGCCGAAGCTGCGCACCGTCCCCGGCGTCATCGAGGTCAACACCCAGGGCGGCGAGTTCAAGCAGTACCAGGTGCACGCCGACTCCGAGCGCCTGGCCGCGCATCACGTCACGCTCCAAGAGGTCGTCGAGGCGTTGCGCGCCGCCAACATCAACGCCGGCGCCGGTTACGTCGTGCGTGGCTCCGAGTCGTACATCGTGCGCGGCGAAGGTCTGCTCAAGGACGAGCGTGACATCGGCAACGTCGTGTTGCGCGCCGACGCCGAGGAAGCGCCGCTCTTGGTGCGTCACATCGGTGAGGTGAAGATCTCGCCAGCCCTCCGCTATGGCGTCATCACCCACAACGGTGAAGGCGAAGCGGTCGCCGGCACCGTCATGATGCTCCTGGGCTCGAACAGCCGCGACGTCGTCAACGCGGTGAAGGACAAGGTCGAGGAGATCCGCGAAGAGCTCCCGCCCGGCGTCACCATCGAGACCATCTACGACCGCTCCGACTTCGTGGGCCGCACCTTGCACACGGTCATGAAGAACCTCATCGAGGGCGTGCTCGTCGTCATCCTCGTCCTCGCGCTCTTCACCGGCTCCATCCGCGGCGCCATCGCGGTCGTGCTCGGCATCCCCGCGTCGATGTCCGTCGCCCTCATCGGCATGAACCTGTTCGGCGTCACCGGCGACATCATGTCGCTCGGCGCCATCGACTTCGGCTTCTTGGTGGACGGCCCCATCGTCATCCTCGAGGCCGTCATCGCGGCCACCACCGGCAAGGCGATCGTCGCCGCGTCACGCGCCGAGAAATACGCCGAGGTCGCCAAGCACGCCGCGCGCCCTGTCGCTTTCGCGGTCGCCATCATCATGCTCGTCTACTTGCCGCTGCTCACCCTCGAAGGCGTCGAGGGCAAGATGTTCCGGCCGATGGCGCTCACCATGGCGCTCGCTCTCTTCGGCGCGCTCGTCTACGCCGTCGTCTTCTTCCCGGCGGTGCTCGTCTACTTGGTGCCGCCGCGCGAGCATCACGGTCCCAAATGGATGGACGCGCTGGTCGCCCGTTACGAGAAGCTCGTGCCCACCGTCATCAAGCACGACAAGCCGATCATCGGCGTCTCGGCGGTCCTCTTGCTGGTCACGGGCTACCTCTTCATGGGCTCGGGCGCGGAGTTCGTGCCACGCATCTTCGAGGGCGACGCCGTCGTCACCATCCGCCGCGCCCCCAGCATCTCCATCGATCAGGCGCGCGAGCTCGACCTCGCCACCGAGAAGGTCCTGCACGAGTTCCCCGAGGTGGTCACCAGCCTCGCGATGACCGGCCGCGCCGAGGTCGCCATCGACATCGTCGGTCCCTCGAACACCGACATCTTCGTGCGCTTGAAGCCCATCGACGAGTGGCAGTCCGCCTCCGACTTCGACGCGCTCTCCGAGCTCTTCAAGAACGCCATCGAGAGCCGCGTGCCCGGCACCTTCGTCTCGGTGTCGCAGCCCATCGAGGACAAGACCAACGAGCTCATCAGCGGCTCGCGCGCCGACGTCTCCATTCAAATCTACGGCACCGAGCTCGAGGAGCTGGCCGAGCTCGCGAACCAGGTGAAGGACATCGTCCGCGCCATCAAGGGCACCGGCGACGTGCGCGTCGAGCGCATCCTCGGGCAGCCGACGATGAGCGCTTCAGCGGACCGCAACCGCATGGCGAGCTACGGCGTGAAGGTCGAGGACGTCTTCGCGGTGCTCGCCTCGACGCGTGAAGGCATCGACGTCGGCAAGGTCTACGAGGGCCCGCGCCGCTTCGACCTGCGCGTCCTCCAACCGTTGCAGGAGCCCAGCCTCGAAGCCTTGGGACAGCTGCGCGTCGAGAACATGCGCGGCGAGGTCGTGCGGCTCTCCGACGTGACGACGCTCGCCGAGAACGATGGCCCCGCCGCCGTGCGCCGCGTGAATCGCGAGCGCGCCGTGCGTGTCGACGTGAACCTGCGCGGCCGCGACCTGCTCTCTTGGGTCAACGAGGCTCAGCAGAAGGTCGGCCAAGGCATCAAGCTCGCGAGCAAGTATCACATCGAGTGGGGCGGTCAGTTCGAGAACTTCGAGCGCGCGCAGGCCCGCTTGCGCATCGTCATCCCCGTCGTCTTGGGCATCATCTTCGGCATGCTGCTCTTGATGTTCCATAGCGTGCGCATGACGCTCGCGGTCTTCGCCACGGTTCCGCTATCGCTGACAGGCGGCATGCTCGGCTTGCTCCTGCGCGGCATGCCCTTCTCGCTCTCCGCGGCGGTCGGCTTCATCGCGCTGGGCGGCATCGCGGTCTTGAACGGCGTCGTCATCGGCCAAGAGGTGCAGCGCCGCCTCGCCGAAGGGGCGCCCCTCAAGGACGCGGTCGTCGACGGCACCGTGGCCGTCGTCCGCGCCGTGCTCACCACCGCCGCGGTCGCGGCCCTTGGCTTCATGCCGATGGCGCTGTCGACGGGCGCGGGCTCCGAGGTCCAGCAGCCGCTCGCCACCGCGGTCGCCATCGGCGTCGCCATGGGCGCGATCATGAGCCTCATCGTCCTTCCGGGCATCATGCTGCTCATCTTGCCGAAGACCCAGGGTGACGCGCCGTCCTTACGCGGCGCGATCGAGGAAAAGCACTAGCGACATTCTCCGCCGATACTGGTAGTGTCTGGGCTTGCTGTGCGGGCGAGCGGTCTGGTAGGTGCGCCGCCGCACGGCAGTTACTCCCCCACCTGGTCGAGGGCAGATCCCCCGGGTGCTTGGGCACAGTGACGCCGCGATATTTCGGGTTCTAAAGAGCAACCCCTTAAGAAAAGAATGCACGAGTTGTTTCAGAACATTCGCCGCCGTTGCTCGCATGCAAACTGGTCGCGCGCTTCTCAGCTGGTCCGCAAAGGGGCAGTCGAGCCCGTCAAGAGTGACGAGGAGAGCGCCGCTTACGAGGTGCGAGCCCGCGGGGGCCGTGACACGTCGACCGCCACCCTCTTCTTCCAGCGCGGTGACTGGGCCTGCGAGTGCCCGAGCTCCGAGGAGGTCTGCACGCACGTCGCCGCCGCCAGCATCTTCTGGAACAGCGCCAACCGTCCCGACGCCAACAAGCAGCGCGCCCCCGGCCACGTCGGTTACCGCCTGTCGCGTGTCGAGGGCCGCCTCGCCCTGAAGCGCGTCATCGTCCAAGGCCGCCGCGAGACCCCGCTCACCGGCCCGATGGCCGAAGCCCAGACGCAAGACGGCATCCCGCAGTTCATCGCGACGCCCCAGGACCGCCAGATCGAGCTGCTGCTCGGCGCCGGCGGCGGCCCCATCCCGCAGAACATGATGGTGAAAGCGCTCGACGCGCTCTCCACGGTTCCCGATCTCGCTTACGGCGGACGGCCCGCCAAGGTGGGCAAGCCCTCGCCTGGCATCTGCGTGCGCGTCGAGGAGTGCGGCCTCGGCTTCCGCATGCGCCTCGAGCAGGACCCGCTGGTCAACGAAGTCTTCCAAAACGGAGCCCTGCGCCGTGGCGTGAAGTTCGTCGCGCTGACGCCGCACAACCTGGGCGAGCGCATGTTCTATCAGCTGCGCACCGGCAAGATTTACGAGAAGGACGAGATCGGCACCCTGGTCGGCGAGATCCTGCCGGAGCTCGAGATCAAAATCCCGGTGCACGTCGACACCAAGAAGCTGCCGCAGCGCCAAACCGCGTTGCGCCCGCGCGTGCACGTCACCACCACGAACGAAGACGGTGACCGCTTGGGCGTACTCGCCGACATCGTCTACGGCGATCCGCCGAAGGCGCGCGTCGATGGCGAGCGCCTCGTGCTCATCGGTGACGCCGCCGCTCCGGTCCGCGCCTTCGACGCCGAGAAGCGCCTCGCCCGTGACATCGCCACGACCTTCGAAGTGAACCCCGGCGAGAAGCGCATCTTCAGCGAGCTGCGCGCCATCTCGCTCGCGGCGCGCCTCATGCACTCGCCGCCCGAGGAGGTCACCATCGTCGGCGACGCGCATCAGCGCTTCTTCGACGTGGGCGTCCTCGACCCGGAGATCGAAGTAAAGAAGAACGGCGACGTCGACATCTGGTTCGAGGTCAAAGGCCGCGAAAGCGGCGGCAAGATGGGCGCCGGCCGTGGCGTCGATGCCGCGGTGCTGCTGCGCGCCTGGCAGAGCGGCGCCACCATGGTGCCTCTGACCGACGGCGGCTTCGGCCGCATCCCCGCCGACTGGCTCTCCCGCTACGGCCACCGCGTGCGCGACTTCATCGCCGCCCGCGAGGCCATGGAAGCCGAGGGCAACAAGGCGCCCAAGGAGATGCGCTACGCCCTGTCGGCGGCGCTCTTGAAGTCGCTCGACCGCCCGGTCCCGCCCAAGTTCGACCGCCTGCGCACCATCGTCGACGACTTCGAGGGCATCCCCAAGGCGAAGCTCCCGAAGCTCGCTGGCGAAGGCAAGCTCCGCGATTACCAACGGCAAGGCTTCGACTGGCTGTGCTTCTTGCGCGACGCCGAGCTGGGCGCGCTGCTCGCCGACGACATGGGTCTCGGTAAGACGCTGCAGACCCTGTGCACCTTCGAGGGCCGCGTGCTCGTGGTGGCGCCCACCTCGGTGCTCCACAACTGGGAAGCCGAGCTCAAGCGCTTCCGCCCGAAGCTCAAGGTCGACCGCTATCACGGACCGGACCGCAAGCTCGACGAGGACGCCGACGTCACCCTGACGACCTACGCCATCCTCCGCCTCGATCAAGAGAAGCTCGAGGCCATCGAGTGGGACATGGCCGTGCTCGACGAAGCCCAGGCCATCAAGAACCCCACCAGCCAGGTCGCTAAAGCGGCCTACGCGCTCAAGGCCAAGTGGCGCGTCGCGCTCACCGGCACGCCGGTCGAGAACCGCCTCGAGGATCTGTGGAGCCAGTTCCACTTCACCAACCGTGGTCTCTTGGGTGGCCGCCAGGACTTCTACGAGCGCTACGTCAAGCCGATCACCGCGGGCGACGAAGAAGCAGGCAAGCGCCTGCGCGAGCGCGTCCGTCCCTTCGTGCTGCGCCGTATGAAGAGCGAGGTCGCCAAGGAGCTGCCGCCGCGCACCGAGGTCATGCTCAAGTGCGAGCTCGGCAAGGAAGAGCGCGAGGTCTACGACGCGGTCCGCGCGGCCACGAAGAAAGACGTGGTCAAGAAGCTCGCGGCCGGCGCTGGTACGTTGGCGGTGCTCGAAGCGCTCCTGCGTTTGCGCCAAGCGGCCTGCCACCCGGGTCTGCTTCCTGGCCAAGGCGCGCTCAAGGAAGGCTCGTCGGCAAAGCTCGACCTGCTGCGTGAGACACTCGAGGAGGTCATCGCGGAGGGCCACAAAGCGTTGGTCTTCTCGCAGTGGACCTCGCTGCTCGACCTGGTCGAGGTGCAGCTCAACGCCGCGAACATCAAGTTCGTCCGCTTGGACGGATCGACGACCGACCGCAAAGGCGTGGTCGACGCCTTCCAGACCGACGGCGGGCCGAACGTCATGCTCATCTCGCTCAAGGCGGGCGGCACGGGCCTGAACCTCACCGCCGCCGACAACGTGTTCATGCTCGACCCGTGGTGGAACCCCGCCGTCGAGGATCAAGCCGCGGACCGCGCCCACCGCATCGGCCAACTGCGCCCGGTCATCGTGCACCGCCTGGTCGCGGAGGACACCGTCGAAGAACGTATCGTCGCCTTGCAGCTCAAGAAGCGTGAGCTCGCCGAAGCCGCAATCGGTAAGGGCAAGGCGGCGGCCTCAGAAATCACGAAGGAAGAGCTCCTCGCGCTCATCGAATGATCGCCCGACACTCCTGGTTGCTCATCATCTCCGCCCTCCTCGCCACCACTTGCTTGAAGCGGCAGGAGCCACCGCCGTTCATCGATCCGGGTCAGCCGGGTCACCGCAGCGATCAGGTCGGCGACGACATCGACTACGGCGAGCCCTCGCGGACCAACGGTGAGAGCGCCGGCGGCTACACCGGCGGCGGCAGCATCGGCGGTGGCGCGGGCGTAGGCGGCAGCACCGCGGGTCAGAGCATCGACGACATCGAAGGCGGCACGGGCACGAGTGGTGACGCTGTCTCCTCGTTCACCGGCACGACCGGGACCGGTACCGTGCAGCTCGTCCGCAACGACATCGTCAAGGGTGGCGAGCAGGCCCTCGCCGCGGCGCAGCAGGTCGAGCAGATCAAGAAGGCGCAGGCCGACGGCATCTCCGTTCCAGCGGACATGATGGCCAAGTTCCGCAAGTACGTGACGCGCTACAAGATCATCGGCGAAGGCGCGACCGACGAGGGCACTTACAAGCTCGACCTCGAAGCCGACGTCGACACCTCGAGCTTGCGCGCCGACATCGGCGCCCGTGTCGGTGGCGGCCCTACCGGCGTCATGCTCGAGCTCCACGTGGAGAACGTCCGCCGTGCCCGCGATCTGCGCGCCATCGCCGGCGTGCTGCGCGCCGACCGCCGCATCACCGAGGTCCGCCAACAGAGCTACGCCCGCAACCGCGCCGTCCTCGAGGTCGACACCATCGCTCTAGCGGCCGACGTCGCCGAGCTGGTCGGGACCACGCAGTGCGAAGACGGCGTGACGGTCGTCATCGACAAGGTCACCGACAAGAGCGTCAAGGCGACCATCGTCTTCCCGAAGGGCTGAATTCCCGAAACTCTCGGCTCTAGCCCGCCGATGCACTGGACGCGTGGTGCTCCGGGCCAAAAGCCTACGAGCTCAAAAGGGAACCTGGTGTGACTCCAGGACTGCCCCGCAGCGGTAAGCGAGAACGACCTCCGTCAAATGCACTGGGCTCGGAGAGCCTGGGAAGCGGCGGACAGTAGGCAGCTCGCGAGTCCGAAGACCTGCCACGGCTCATCGAGTGTCTGCTTTCGCCGCGTGGGACGGCAAAGGTTCACAAGTGGTCTTCCTCCCGAGGCGTAAGCCTTGAGCGCCGTTCTCTTCGCCATGATGCTGACCACCGCTGGGTCGGCCTGGGTCGAGATCCGCACGGGACAACCACCCGCCGACGACCTCACCTACGTGGGCTACCCCGAAGGGCCGGGAGGCGCGCTCTGGATCGGCACGTCCGCCGGCGAGGTCTACCGCAGCGCCGACGAGGGCGTGACCTGGGATTGGATCTTCGGCCCGCGCTCCTTCGACAACTTCATCGACCTGCGCCTGCGTACCCTGCGCGTCCCCGTTTTGAACCTCGACCTCTTGCGTGACGCGCGCACCGACGTCCCGGTCCGCGACCGCACCGGCAGCAACCGCCGCACCCTCGACCTCGCGGGGCAAGCCCGCAACCGGCAGCGCGAGTCCAGCGCCAACGTGCTCTCCGCCGTCGTCGCGCAGGATATCCGCGATGGCGGAGATGTCTTCCAGGTCGTGAAGTGCTTCGACTACCTCTACATCACCGCCAAGAACGGCCTGTGGCGCGGCTCACGCGAGCAGCCTTACCGCTTCGACCTGCTGCCTGTCGGCGGTGACCTCGGCGGCGGCAACGCCGTCTGGCTTTCGTGCGACAGCAAGCGCGCCGGTCACATGGTCGTCACCACCCCCATTGGCGGCATACTCGAGTCCGACGACTTCGGTGAGAGCTGGCACCCGTACACCGTCGTCTTCGAGCGCAACAGCCGCATCAGCTTCGCCATCTTCTTCGAGGGGCGCATCATGCTGCTCGCCCAGGGCCGCATCTACCGCGAGCGCGAAGACAAGCGCGGCTTCGAGCCGACCTGCGAGACCCAGGTCGACATGATCGACGGCAAGGGCAACTGGGTGTGGAACCGCCTCGGACCCATCTTCGCCACGGGCATCGGCGGCGTCACTGTCTGTGATAACGGAAACATCAAGCCCTACAAGGGTGAGTCGATGGCCCTGAACGACATCTACTATTTCCAGACACAAGGCGACCGCGACGAGCACGTCATGGTGGTCACCCCCGACGACGTCTACCTCTCGCACGACCGCGGCGTGACCTTCACGCACGAGTTCCGCAGGCGCACCCAGAGCCCCATCGGCCTCATCATCGTGAACGACCTCGAGTCCTTCGACGACACGACCATCTGGGCGGGGAACACCATCTGGAAGCGCGTCCCCGAGAGGCTGGCGCCCTCCTCCAGCGTCTTCCTCCAGGAGATCGAGCGCGAGGCGCCGCTCGCCGAGGTCATCGAGGTGGCGCTGCGCCGGCAACAGCTCGACGGCGACCAGATCGCGGCGCGGCGCGACGATGCGCGCTTGCAAGGCCTGCTGCCGCTCGTGCGCGCCTCCGTGAGCATCAACGACGGCAACGCGCTCACCGGCTTCGGGGATCGCCTGACCAGCGGCGATCACAGCCTCTACCGCGTCCGCTACACCGTCCCCGACCGCGAGGTATGGACCGTTTTGGCGGTCTGGGATCTCTCGGATCTGCTGCGCTCGCGGAGCTCCACCGACCGCGCCTGGGCCGACGTGCAGCGCCTGCACCGCACCATCTCCTACGACGTCGAGGACTACTACATGCGCTGGCTGCAATCGCAGATCGCGCTGCGCGACGCGTCGCTCTCCCAAACGCAGCGCGGCCGACTCACGCTTACCGCTCGTGAGTCGGCCGCCTACTTGGATTATCTGACCGAGAGTCGGTTCCCGATCTTTCAGCGCTGACGGCGCGCGCGGCGAGCCGCGAGCAGGCCGATGAGCACCAGCACCGCCAAGCTACCGTCGGCTTTCACGGACGCGCAGCCCGCGCCAACCGCCATGAAGCCATTCAGGCCGTCGCCTGCCGGGGGTTGCTGCCCATCGCCACCGTCGGTCGGCGGCGTCGGCCCACCGTCGACTGGCGGGACCGGCGTATCGATGGTGATCGCCGGCACACAGGCGCCAGTCGCGGCGTCGCAACGCGCGCCGTTCGAGTGGCCAGCGCAGTCGTCGTCGTGCTGGCAGCGGCCGCACGATCCGGCTTGCTCACCACCACGCACGCAGTACGGCGTTGCCGGGTTCAAGCAGGCGCGTGTCTGGACTTCACCGAGGTCGCCGTTGCAAGCGCCGCAGGTGCTGCTGTCGTAGTCGCAGACCGGCGTGGCGCCGGCGCAAGCGACGTCCGAGTAGATGCTGCACTGCACGCAAGTGTAATCACGCAGTCTGCACGAGCCGGTGGCGCCCGCGCATTGCCCATCCTCTTCGCACTCGACGCAGAGACCGACGTCTTCGGCGCAGATACCCGAGCGGCAGAGGTGCGCGGTCAGGTCGGTGCATGGGCCACGGCCAGTCTTGTAGCCGCAGGTGTTGTCGATGGTGTCACAGACACCCGACGCGCAGACCAGGGCGCCGACGAGGTCGTTGCACAGGTCGATGCCGAGGATGCTCGGGAGCGGCGCGCCGTTGGGCAGCTTGGGCAAGCAGACACCGGCGGTCAGGTCGCAGAAGCTGACGCCTACGTCGCAATCCGACTGCTCGAGGCACTGGCGAGACTCGCCGCACACACCGTTATCGCAGACACCCGAGCGGCAGATCGAGGCGGCGTTCGCTTCGGTGCACGGGCCGCTGCCCGGCGCGTAACCGCAGGTATTGTCGCTGCTATCGCAGACACCGCTCTGGCAGAGGGCGTCACCCACGCCGAGGATGCAGACACCGAGCACCGCGGGCACGTGGCCGGGGATGGTCGGGATTGGCGCGCCGTTCGGGAGCTTGCCGACGCAAGTGAAGGTCAACGTGCTGCACCACTCGGTGGAGGCGCAGTCGCCGTCGAGGATGCAACCACCAGCCGGGGCGCAGGTCGCGGCCGTCGGACTGCAGGAGCTCGAGCGGCAGACGCTCCCAGCATCGAGGGCGGTGCAAGGCCCCTCGCCCGTGTCGAAGCCGCACTTGCCGTCGGCGCCGCAGCGGCCCGACTGGCAGGCGGCGGTGGCGGCGGCCTCGGTGCAAGTACCGTCGAGGACCGGCGTGTGGCCAGGGTCGTTCGGGATGGGCGCGCCGTTCGGGAGCTTCGCCGTGCAGGCGCCTTCGCTGACGCTGCAATAGCTGCCACTGCCGCAATCGCTGTCGATGGCGCAGGTCGGAGCCGCATCACACAGACCGCTGCCGATGTCGCAGTGACCCGAGCGGCAAACGGTGCCTTCGTTCTGCGCGGTGCAGGGGCCTTCGCCGTTCAGGTAACCACACTTGTTGTCGGTGGTGCTGCACACGGTGCTGGCGCAGATGGCTTCGCCCGTAATCTCCAAGCAGAGGCCGAGGCTGATGTCCGGGAGGTGGCCTGGGATGCTGGGGATCGGGCTGCCGTTCGGCACCTTCGACTCACAAGCGAAGGTCAGCGAGTTGCACCACTGCGAGGTTCCGCAGTCACTGTCGCCGGCGCAACCACCGGCCGGGATGCAGACATTGACGTTGGCGCTGCACGTGCCCGAGCGGCAGATGGTCGCGGCCGAGCTCGCGTCGCAGGGGCCAGCGCCGTTCGGGAGGCCGCAGGTGAGATCGAGGCCGCAAGCGCCCGAGCGGCAGACCGCCGGGGTCAGCGGCGTGCATACACCGTGGTCGTTCGCATAGCCGCACTTGTTATCGCTATCACAGACACCGCTTTGGCAGACGATCGACGCAGCCTGGGGATTGCAGGTACCGTCGATCGTCACCGAGGTGTGGCCCGCGTCCGTCGGCATGGCGCCGCCGTTACCGACCTTCGCCTTGCAGCTGTGGTTACCGATGTCGCACCACTGACCAGCGTCGCAGCCGAGGTCGTCTTCACAGTAGCCGACGGTCGGCACGCACTCCGGCGGCGTGCCGCTCCAGAGGCCGTTCGCCTGGCAGGTGGTCTGCGAGGTGCCGACCAGGGTGTAACCGCTGATGCACGCGTAGGTGCGCACGACGCCGGTCACGGCGACCGAGACGTCGACGATGCCGTGCTCGAGGAGCGAGAGGCCGACGCAGATGCCTGGCTTGCAGATGTGCAAGAGGTCGTCGCAGATCGGTGTGTTGCCGCCGCAGTCGGCGTTGGAGGCGCAACCGACGCAGTCGCCGTTGACGCACGCGGGCTCCGAGAGGTCGCGCAGCAGGCATTGCGTGTTGAGGACGCAGTCACCGCATTGCAGGGTGAGGAGGTTGCAGATGGGCTTGGTGTCGGGGCACTGCAAGCTGGTGAGGCAGCTCTGAGCATGTGCTTCCGACGTGAACGTGAGCGCCATGGCGGCCAAACCGGCCGCTATGGCGAAGCTTCGAATATTGCGACAGCGGTACATGGCTCACTCTCTTTTTTCGTGTGTTGCGAAGACTTGGGTGGGTGAACTGCCTCAACGAACGATCTGGATCTCGACGCGGCGGTTGGCTTTGCGGCCAGCCTCGGTCTTGTTGTCCGCGATAGGCTTCGCGGGGCCGTAGCCCTCCGCGGTGAAGCGGGCGGCGTCGACACCGTGCGCCGCGAGCCAGGCAACGACCGCCTGGGCACGGGCCTCGCTCAGCGCCTTGTTGCGCTTGGCGCTGCCACGGCTGTCGGAGTGCCCCTGGACGACGAAGCGCGAGTCCGTGGGCAACGAGCTCACCGCCTTGAGAATCGCGAGCAGCACGTCTTCGCTGTCCGCTTTGATGGTCGACTTGTTGTTCTCGAACTGGATGGCGTCCATGATGACGATCTGGTCGCCAACGATGCGCGCCGGAGGGCAGCCATTGCGGACCGGGTCGGGGTCGGCGACGCCAGCGTCGGCCGGGCACGCATCGACCTCATCGACGATGCCGTCCTGATCGGTGTCGAGCACCGCGGGGCAGCCGTCGTGCTCCGCATCACCAGGCACGTCGACGCAGGCGTCACGCGCGTCGGCGACACCATCGCCGTCACGGTCCGGCGCCGGGGGCGGAGGAGGCTCGGGCTGCGGGGGCGGCTCGACGGCGGGCGCGGGCGTCGGCTCGGCGACTGGCGCCGGGGCGGGCTTGGGAGCGTCCCAAGCAAAGGCCCAGCCGAGGCTCGCGATGATGCGGTAATCGGGGGGTACCGACGCCCGACGAGAAGCCAGGGCCAGCGGCGACGCCAACGTCGATGCCGCGCGGCTTGTAATAGCGGACACCGAGGAGCGCCTCGAGGTAGCGGTTGTACTTGTCACCCACGCGGGTCTCGAGGCTCGCGGCGGCTTCTGGGCCGACCTGCAAACGATTGTCGAAGAAGCGGATTCCGGCGGCGGCGGTGATGCGGACTTGGTCGCCGACGAGCGAGTTGACGAATTCCTGCTCGCGGCGGAAGTCGTAGCCAGCCGACGCGGCCCAGACGAAGCGCCCCGAGTCGCCGTGCACCACGAGCTCGGCGCGGCCACGGGGCTTGTGATCGCTGACGAACGCGCCCGCGCCGCTGTGATCGGAGCCGAGCGGGATCCAGAGCTGGCCGTTCACGCTCAAGCGGAGCAGCGGATGGAGCTTCAAGACCAGCAGGCGGGCGCCGAAGCGCAAGTCACCGACGTGCGCGCCGTGAGCCGACGGGATGTCCGCCATCTCGCTGTGGCCTTCCTGCCAGACCGCGACCGGCAGATCCGCGTTCAGGGTCAAGCGGTGGAAGAGATCGACCGCTGCCCCGATGTCGAGAAACGCCTGATGCTTCACGCGCCCGGCGATGTCCTGGTCGTTGGCGACCGACTTGATGACCAGCGGCTGATTGGCGTAGTCGCCGGTCAGCTTGAGGCGCAGACCCACGCGCTCGATGTCACGCGGCGACTGCACGCCGAAGAACGAGTCACCAGCCTGCGTGGCATCGAAACGCGAGAGGGCGACGTGCGTTTCCGCTTTAGCGCTGTGGGCCGCGATAGCGACGAGTGCGGCGGCGGCGAGTCGAGCGATGTGTCTCACGAGGTCTTCCTGTCTCGAAAGGACGAGAGTCAGGGGAGACTATTCGCGAATCGTGCCAGTGTTCCGTTCACGGACGGCGCGCACCGACAAACCCAACGCAATCAAGATGCTTGCTATAATGAACTACTGCTCACCAAATGGATTGAACGGGAATTCACCATGGTTCAACCATCCCAGGGTTTTCCCGACCCGCTTTTGCGGACTAGAGCAAGTTCTGTGACTTCGCCTCGGTTGCTCGCTATTCTGGGACTTCGGTGAGTGATCCGGCACAAGCGTTTCGTGTTCTCTGCGTGGATGACGACCCACGCACCCTGCGCGCCGTGGCCGCGTCGCTAGCCCCCATGAGCCTCCAGCTCGACCAGGCCACCAATCGGGAGCAGGCGCTCGGCAAAGTCCGCGAAAACACGTACGGTCTCGTGCTCATGGATCAGGTCCTCGAGGGCACGACGGGTCTCGAGCTGATCGCCGAGATCAAGGCGGTGAGCGCGACGCCAGTCTTCGCGCTGATGACCGGGGTGACCGACCTGAACCTGCTCATCGGCGCCATCAACGGCGGCCAAGCGTCGTTCGTCGTCTTGAAGCCGTGGCACGGCGAGGAGCTGCGCGAAATCGTGCGCAGCGCCATGGCCATCCACGAGGCACGCGTCGCTCCGCAAAGGCTCGAGCCCACCGCCTCGCCCTCCCCGACCACCGCTGCCTACGTGGCGTTCGCCTGCGCCGCCGCCCTGCTCGTGAGCAACGTGCTCGTCGCGGTATGGAACCACGCGCACGAGCGTGACGACGCCACTCAGCTCGCGGCCAACGTCGCCGCCATCGCGCTCCGCTCGCCGCCGCAAGCCGTCACGACCATGGCCACCGAAGGCGTCGCTTACATCGTCATCACCGAGGCAGACGGCAGCGTCGCCGCCTGGGCACTCGACAAGACCCGCGTCCAGATCATCGGCGACGAGCGCGACGCCGCCGTCGCGCTACGTGACTCGTCGCATGATGCCAGCGTGGTGGTCCGCGAAAGCGTCGATGGGGCCCGCCGCGCGCAAGTCGGCGTCGATCGCGGCGCGCTCGCAGGCAGCAACGCCCGCGTCAGCCTGTCGGCGCTCGCGAACATCGCCTTGTCGCTCGTGATGCTCGGCGCCTTGTGGGCGCTGCGCCGCTAGTCCGCGCGGATGCGGCTGCTGGTGTGCGCGGTGACGGTCACCGGGTGGCGTACCCGGACGCCGGTGCCCACGTGCTCGACGGTCACGACGTAGTCGCCCGCGAGGAGCGGAATGCCGGCGAGCGGCGTGACGCCGAGCTCACGCGAGCCCACGAAGACGCGCGAGCCAGGCGCGCCGTCGATGCTGATGCTGCCGCGCTCGAGGCTCACGCGGTGCACCACGGTCGCGTCGGGGGCGACGTCGACCCAGGTGGTGCGCGTCATGCCCTCGCTGCCGCCCACGAGCTTCAAGGCAACGCGGCCAGCAGCGACCTTGGCGCGGCTCATGGGCGTCATTCCAAGATCGACGCCGTTCGCAAAGACGCGCATCGGCACCCCCGAGGTGACGGTGAGGAAGCCGCTCGTCGAGACGGGCGCGAGCATCGGCGCCGGCGACTGCGCGATGGGCACGGCAACTTCATGCGGAGCCGGCTTACTTGCGCCGATACGCCGTAGCGCCGCGGCGAGCTTCGCGGCTCCAGGCTCGGTGGCTCGCTCACGCGCGGGAGCGGCGACCGCTGGCGTGGGAGCGGCAACCGCTGGCGTGGGAGCAGCCGCGGCAATGGCCGGCACAGCTCCAGCCTCGGCCTTGCCGGCATCGGCGCCCCGCGCGGCAAGGATTTCGGGCTCACCCTGTGCGGCAGGCGCTACGGCACCACCCTGCGCGGCAGGCGCTTCGGCACCACCCTTCGCGACAAGCACTTCGGCACCGCCCTGCGCGGCAGGTGCTTCGGCACCACCCTTCGCGACAAGCACTTCGGAGCCACGCTGCGCCACGACCATCTCGGCCCCGCGCGGCGCGACAGCCAACTCGGGCTCGCGCTGCGCAACGAGTGTTGGCTCTTCCCGTAGCGCCTTCGCCGGAACAGCCGGGTTCGTGGCCACGAGCGTCGCATGAAGCGCACGAGCAACCACCCCGGGTTGCGGAGTGACGACCTCGCGGTAGTCGCGATAGTCGTCAGCGACGATACGGATCTCGACAGCGCGATCGACTGTGAGGTTGAGCACGTCGGTCGGCGTCACGCCAACCTGCACCTCATCGACCATGACGCGCGCCCCCGCCGGATTGCTGGTGACATGGAGCGATACGCGGTCGTCGCGACGCGTAGCGAACACGGCGGCCCCCGCGAGGATCGTGATGATCATCACGGCCGCCGCGGCGAGCTTGCCGAAGCGTTGCTGCCACTCCGGCGGGCGCTTGACGGTGGAGCGTGGCTCGGCGCGCACATCCCTGATGTCGAGCGCGATGGATGCCTCGGGCGGCGGCGCGCTCTCGGCCGGCGGCTGCGGCCGCACCTTCGTTCCGCCATCGCGGACAGGAGCACCACCAGGCATGATCCCAGGCGCGGCCGCGGGCGGCGTACTCTGGAACGAGTGCAAGCGGCGGTCGAGGGCCGCGACGTGACGCGCCCCAAAGGTCTTCACCAGGAGCCCCGAGAGCTCGGCCAAGCCAACACCAGAACCAAAGGCCTCGAGGAACGCCTCGAGCTCGATGCGCAGCTCATCGGCCGACTGGTGGCGATTCTTGGGCTCCGGCGCCATCGCCTTGGCGACGATGCGGGCGAGCTCCGGGTGCACCTCGGGCATGCGCTCGGGGAGCGGCACGACGGTCGCGGCGCCGGCCAGGCGGTCACCAACGCTCACGCCGAGATCGACGGGGCGCTTGCCGCACAGCGCTTCGTAGAGCACCACTCCGAGGGAGAAGATGTCGGCGCGATGATCGACCCGCTTACCCGCGAGCTGCTCGGGCGGCATGTACTCGACCTTGCCTTTGACGACACCGGTCTGCGTCTTGACGTCGCGGTCCTCCGCTTTAGCGATGCCGAAGTCGACGAGCTTCACGACGCCCGCGGTGGTGAGCACGATGTTCTGCGGGCTCACGTCGCGGTGCACGATGCCCAACGCCTGACCGTCGTCGCCCGTCATGCTGTGTGCGTAGTGCAAGGCAGCGGCCGCGTCAGCGACGATGCGGACCGCGAGCGGCACCGGCACGGTGGCCTTGCGCGCGCCGAGGACGCGGACGACGGTCGCGAGATCCTCGCCCGGCAGATACTCCATGGCGATGTAGAACGAAGCACCCGCCTGCCCGAGGTCGTTGATCTGAACGATGTTGGGGTGCGTGAGCCGCGCCGCGAGCTTGGCCTCGTTCAGGAACATGGTGGTGAACATGGTGTCGCTGGCGAGCTGCGGGAGGAGGCGCTTCACCACGACGGGCTTGCTGAAGCCCATCGGACCAACACGCTTGGCCAGGAGGATCTCCGCCATGCCGCCCACCGCCAGCCGGCCCAAGATCGCGTAGTCGCCAATCGTCTCGTTCATGGAGGATACTCCCCGAGCGGAAACCACCGGCACGGAGCCATGCGAGCAGTGCGCCAAAGCGGAGCACCAACGAAATCAACGGACTAGCGCTGGACGTCGGGGATATTTCGATGGTTAGGAGAACCCTGGGTGACGATGACTCGGCCAAAGGACGACGAGCTCAGTCCGTTTTCACGGGCGATTATCGCGGTGATTCGAGCCATCCCGCGCGGCAAGGTGGCGACCTACGGCCAAGTCGCGGCCATGGCCGGAAATCCGCGGGCGGCGCGCCGGGTCGCCTGGCTGCTCTCGTCGTCATCGACGACCCGCGACTTGCCTTGGCAACGGGTCATCAACAGCAAGGGCGAGATCGCCTTCCCGCGCGACAGCCGCTCCTTCGCCCGCCAGCGCGCCCTGCTGCGCGGCGAGGGCGTCCGCTTCACCGCGCCGGGTGTCGTCGACATGGACGCCCACCAGTGGCAGCGCGACCGCTAAAGCGTATCAGCGTACGCGGCGCTTGCGGGCATTGAACACCGACAACCCGATGGTCGCTCCGATGGCGCCCGCCACGCCGCCCGCCCAGAGCCCCGAGACGCCACCATAGTTCATCTCCACGGCCACGCCGGTGGCGGCCGCCGGTAGCGCAAAGTAGATCATCACGTCGCGGAAGCTCGCGAGCCGCGGATGGGGGTGACCTTCACGCTTGTAGAGCGCGACGTTGCCGAGGGTATCTTTCCCTTGGGCGAGGACGCTGGCCACGGCACCCGCGCCACCGGCGAGCTGCATGAATGTCAGGGTACCATCGTACAGACCGCTGAGGTGCCCCACCGCGTAACCCGCTCCGGCGAGGACCGCGGCCGGCACCACATAGCCAGCGACGGCACCTACCGTGTTGACCCAGTTGGTGATGCCTTCACCGACCGGCGTGTGCTTCCAGCGCTCGTACGATTCCTTGATCTGCTGGGTGATCGGCACGCGCGGCGGTGGCGGCGGCTCGACCGGAACTGGCGGCTGCGGCGGCGCCTTCGGCTCCACGAGCGCAACACCGAGATCGAACTTGGAACGCGTACCCACTTGCTGAGAGGACGACATAGCTTGCCCCGAGCGCACGGCTTGTGTGCGGTCCCGAGTTATCGGAGTGCCCCCGGTCGAGTTGCGGGCTCCTTCGTCCTCTCCTGTCACTCACTCCGACATGCTTTTTTTCGACTTTTCCGGTCACGCCTTGGGGGTCTCGCGCCCAGATGTCATGAAGGAGGTCATCATGACCTGGTTGAAGCGCATTGCGGCGGTTGCCGCCCTGGTGGGTCTGCCCCTCGTCGCGTACGCGGCGTCGAGCGCCTGTCCCTGTGGCGACGATTGCCCCTGCAATCCGTGCCCATGCCATTCGGCAAAACAGTGAGCGCGTGACGACGATCGATCGAGCGCGCCTCAATCGCGCCATGCGTGAGCTGGCCGACGGTGACCGCGGCTCGTTCGACGTCGTCTTCGATGGCGTGGCTCCCGTGGTCCGCAAGGTCGCGGGGGCCATGCTCGGCTCGTCCGCCGATGCCGACGATGCCGTGCAGCACGCCATGACCAAGTTGTTTGCTAAAGCGAGCAGCTTCGATCCTGATGGCGACGTGGTGCGCTGGGCCGTCTCTCTCACGGCCTGGGAAGCGCGCACCATCCGCAGGCGCCGAGGCCGCGAGAGCGCCCGGAGCGCCGCGCAAGAGGTCCGCGATAACGTAGAGTCGCCGGAAGGTCAGGCCGCCCACGCCGAGGCATTGCGCGCCCTGGAGCATGTGCTCGGCCAAGTGAGTGACGACGACCGCGCCGCCTTGCTGGGCGACAGCGCCGGTGACGCGACTCACCGCAAACGCAAGCAACGGGCGACAGCGCGACTCAAGGCATTATGGAGGAAGTACCATGGACAGGTCTGAGCAAAGCCTCCGCGCCGCGGCGCGTGGCGCCTACGAGCGCGGACGCCTGACCGGGAGCCTCGCGCGCGCGCTGCCCGTGCCGTTCCTCGCTTTGTTGTCGCTCACCGACTCGCACGAGGTCGCGCTCACCGTGAGCGTCGCCGCGGTGGCCTTCGCCAGCATGGTCGCGTTCGAGTTTCGCGGTGGCGCGCTCGGCGTCGGGGCGCGCTGGGGCCTCATCACGGGTCTCCTGCCCTTCAGCGCATCGGTGCTCGGGCGCCCCTTGCCGCACTTCGTGATGGGTGGCCATCACGTGCACGGCTGCGTCCTCGTCTGCGCCGCCGCCTGTGTCGCCATGACTCTGTTGCTCGCGCGCGTCACCCGGCAGCATCGCAGACCCACGGCCGCGTGGCTCGCGGGCACCTGGGTGATGGTCACCATTGGCGCGACGGCGTGTGCCTGCGTAGGCGTCGGCGGCGTGGCCGTCCTCGTCGGCGGCGTCGTCATCGCGAGCCTGCCGGTGGCCGCGCTCGGGCGCCGTTGGGCGGCCGCGTGAATCCGACTTGACGCCACCAGGCATCCCGGAGAGCTTGGGGCATGGCTACTATGGATCTCTGGGCCCAGGCGCAGCGCTGCATCAACGAACAGAAGCCCAAAGAGGCGATTTGCTATCTCGCCGAGCTCGTCAGCACGAGCCCACACGACCGCAACGCCCGCATGACCCTGGCGATGGCGCTGGGTGATGCCGGCAACCCGGCTGGCGCTCTCAAGATCATGCGCTTGCAGGCCGAGCGCCTGGTGCACGAAGGCTACCTGTTACCCGCGATCGCGGTCATCCAGCAGGGCCTCGCGCGCTCGCCCGGCGAAAAGGGCCTGTCCACCCTGCTCGAGCGCCTCCACGTCCGCGGTGCCTACGCCAAGGCCGGTACGCTCGCCACGCCGCCGCCCCTGCCGCCCAAGCGCCAGGCCGCAGCCGCCGCGGACGCCGCCGAGCTCCTGCGCATGCCGGTCGATGAGCGTCTCGCCAAGGTCACCGAGATCGGCAGCGAGCTCCCACCGGCTGGCCCCGCCGCCAAGGTCGTGCCGCTCCCGCTGTTCGGTGAGCTCGACGCCGAGGCCTTCGCCGCAACGGTGCGTCAGCTCCAATACAAGCGGGCGAACCAAGGCACGAAGCTCCTGGAAGAAGGCGCGATCGGCGACTCGCTCATCATCTTGATCAGCGGCCGCGTCACCGTCGCGAAAGGCACCACCGTCGTTGGTCAGCTCCAGTCGGGCGCGGTCATCGGCGAGATGGCGCTCATCACCCGCGCGCCACGCAGCGCGACGGTCACCGCCACCGAGCCCGTCGAGTACTTCGAGCTGTCACGCGCCGACGTCGCGGCGCTCACGCAGACCCAGCCGAAGGTCATGCAGGAGCTCGCTGCCTACTGCCGCGGCCGCCTCCTCATGAACCTGCTGCGCACCTCGCCGGTCTTCAGCCACTTCGACGAAGCCACGCGCATGTCGCTGCTGCAGCGCTTCCGCACCACCACCATTCAAGCAGGTGACCAGGTCATCGCCGCCGGTCAGCAAGGCGAGGGTCTCTACGTCATCGCCACGGGTAAGGCACAGGTTCAGGCGCGCGATCCGTCCGGTAAAGCGGTCTTGCTCGCGACGCTGGGACCGGGTGACGTGTTCGGCGAGATCTCGCTGGTGAAGCATCGCCCCGCGACCGCCGACGTCATCGCCACCGACACGCTCGGCGCCATCGTGCTGCCAGCGGCGGACTTCCAAAAGGTGCTCGCCGACTTCCCCGAGGTCCACAAGTTCCTCGACAACCTGAGCGACAAGCGCATCAAAGCGTCGCAGGACTTGGTCGGTGACGACGTGGTCATCGATCCGGACGACATCGTCGTTCTCTAGGCCTCCTCCAACCTCCGAGGATCGAGCGCCATGTATCGTCTCGGCAGTGTCTTGCTCATCGCCGCGGCGGCATGTGGAACGAACCTCGCGGTCCCGAATGATTTGCTCATCAACTGTGGGTCGGCTGGCGAGTGCCCGAGTGGTTACGTGTGCGTCGCCGAGCTCGGGCGGTGCCTCGCACCGGGCGCGGCGTGCGTGACCGAGGTGGGCTCTCGTCTCGTCCCCGCGGCCGAAGGCAATATCTGCGAGCTGAGTGGCGGCTTGCAGGGCACTTGCCGCGGCGGCTTGTGCCTCAACGTCTGCGGCGACGGCTTCCGTGACCCCGAGCGCGAGCCGTGCGACGACGGCAATCAGAACAACGAGGACGCCTGCACCAATGCATGCGCGCTCAACGTCTGTGGTGATCGCTTCGTCAACGTCGGCGTCGAGGCATGTGACGACGGCAACGACGACGCGAACGACGGTTGTCATGCGTGCGCGCTGGTGGGCTGGAGCGCGGCCCTCGTCGTACGCGCTGAGGAGAACACCGGCGGACCGCTGACGCTCGGCATCTCCCAGCCGAGCGTGCTCACGCATGACGCCTCGGGCAACCTCTACTTCGTCGACAGCGGCCGCAATCTCATTTACCGGCGTGACGCGACCACGTCGCAACTGACCGTTATCGCGGGCACGGGTGATACGCGTCCCTCCGCTTACTATCCAGGCATCGCGCCCACGCAACTGACGCTCCAGGGCATTGGCGGCATCGCCGCGGCAGGCGACGGCACCATCTATTTCTCCGAGACGTCGTCGGCGCGCGACACCGCGCGCATCTACCGCATCAGGCCCAACGGTGACTTCGGAGTGTTCGCGGGCGTGGGACCACGCTGTAACGTCGCCTTCGATCCAAACTGTGGAAACGGCGGCTTGGCGGAGCAGGCATTACTGCGCAACCCCGGCGCGCTCGCCTGGGATGAAGGCTCGCAGAGCCTCTACTTCGGAGACATCAAAACCATCCGCGTGGTCTCCGGCGGCTATGTTTATCATGTGGTCGGCGACGGGCGTGATTGCCTGAGCACCACCTGCTCGGACTGTCCCCGCGACGGCGTGGGCCAGGTGTCCGCGCCGTGCGGTGAGGGCGGCCCAGCCATCGACGTGCCCGTCATGCGCATCGACGCTCTGACGGCCGCGCCCGACGGCACGCTCTTCTACTCCGACGCTGGCATGCACCGCGTGCGTCGCGTGGATCCGATCACGACCAACATCTCGACGGTGCTTGGCTCTGGCGCCTTGTGCACGGCGGAGCCGTTCACGTCGCCCTGCGGTGACGGCGGGCCGGGCATCGCAGCCCGTGTGAGCGAGCCCTCTGGTCTCGCGGTAGCCGCCGATGGGGCGTTGTATGTCGGTGACGCGGCTGCCGCGGCACGCCTTCGCGTCGTTCGCGATGGGATCGTCACCACCTATGCCGGCGAAACGGTCAGCTGCTTCGTCGCCGGCAACTGTCTGTCGGCCGATGGGCCGCGCTTGGCGACCCAGTTCTTCCGGGTGACAGGACTGAGCTTGGACCCGGGCGGCCGGCTCCACGTCATCGACCAGCTCAACCGCGTGGTCCGTGTCATCGACGGCGACGTGATCACGACCGAGATCGGCAACCGCACCGCGCTCACGAGCCCAGCAGGCCGCGAGGCAATCAGCGCCAACCTGAGCGTTGGACTCACCGCCGCTGACGGCGCGGGCAACCTGTACGTCGTCGTCTCCGGCTTCATCTTCAGGGTCGACGCGGTCACGGGCCTCATCCAGCATGTGGCGGGCATTGGCATGGGCTCCGACGGCTTCCCCTGCCGCGCCAGCGGTGACACCGCCTGCGGCACCGATGGCCCGGCGACGAGCGCCTTCCTCGGCTTCGTGAACGACATGGTCGTCCTCGATAGCGGACAATTGTTCATCGCCGAGGACAGCGCCAACAGGATCCGGCGCATCGATGCCGATGGCGTGATTCGCAACGTCGTCACCGGCCGAGGCGTCGGCGGCTTCGACGTCTCTTCGAGCTGCAAGCTCTATCTGGTCACCGGCAACCAGATCGGCCTCGTCACCAACGCGTGCACGACGCCCAGCGCCATGACCAGCGTCGCCGGGAACGGTGACTATGGCCTCGGGACCGAGAACGGGCTGGCCACGACCCGCATGCTCGCGTGCCCGAGCGACGTCGCCGTGGACCCCTCGAACGACACGTCGTTCGTCATCGCCGACCTGGACAACTGCCGGGTGCGGCGCGTCGCCGGTGGGACCATGACCACCTTGGTCACGGACAGCGCGACCAACTGTGCCGGCCACCCTGCCGCGGACCCGGATGGCATGACGCCACAGGCCGGCTGCGGCCAGTGGATACCAAGCTCCGGCGGGCCGTCGTTCGCCCCGACTGGTGTCCGCTATGCCGGTGACGGCATGCTGTTCATTCGCGACTCCCGCGGTGCGACCCTCAAATGGACGAGCACCGGCGGGCTCACCACTTACTTCCCACTGCCCCCGAGCCCCGTCGGTAACGTCGACATCGACGCCGGAGATACCGGGCCGTTCACCTCGGCGACCTACAACGCGGTCAGCTACGTGACCCACGACGTCAACGCCAATACGTACGTGTCGACGTTCGGCGGTCGAACGGGCCGCGTGCGCCGCATCGATGGCGCGGCCGGGACCATCACGACGCTGGTCGGCGCCGATCTGGGCGCGACCGGGCCGTTCACGTTCGCCACCGTCGGCAACGCGCTCGAAGGCACGCTGCTCGACGGCGCGCTCCTCGTGGCGAGCGGCTCCTTGCGGCAAGTCCGCCGCGTCGACTTCGCCACGCAACACCTCGCCGTGGTGGCCGGCTACATGAACGGCGCGGCCTCGAGCGCCACGCAGGCGTCCGCCCGCTATAGCGAGCTATTCGGCAACGCCAGCGGCATCGCGGCCGACAGCACCAACCGCCGCGTCTATGTCTCCGATGAGACGGCCAACGTCATCCGCGTGATCGACGCCACGGGCGCTGGCCCCGCGACTTGGCAGAACAGCACCTACATCGCGAACCACGGCTTTGGATTCCTGGACGGAGCGGCCACCGAGGTGCGCTTGAGCCATCCCATGGGGCTCGCCTTCGACGCTGCCCGACGCCGCCTCCTCGTCGCGGACAGCGCCAATCATGTCATCCGCGCCATCGCCGTCGATTCGGCGGCCCGCACCGTCAGCACCATCGCCGGCAGACCGAGCCTCGCCGGCGCGACTGGCGACGGAGGTCCCGCAACCGAGGCGCGGCTCGCCAATCCACGCCGCGTCGCGCTCGCGAGAGACGGGACCATCTACATCACCGACGCGGGCAACCGCCGGATCCGCCGCATCGCGGCCGACGACGGCACCATGAGCACGGTCCTGGACTACAGCACGCCCATCGCGCTGCTGGGCGATAGGGAGGCGCGCCTCGACGTCACCGACGTGCGTGGCCTCATGGTCGACAGCCACGACAACTTGTGGCTCTCGGCTGGCGCGTACGTGTTGGTCATCGGCGGCGACGGCGATGCATCCGCGACGGGTGGCTTGCCAGCCCTGGTGTATGGCGCCGAGCGCGGCGCGCCGCCGGAGAGCCTCACGAGCTGCATCTCCGCCCTGGTCGAGGACGGCGAGACCGTGCTCGCGGCCGACGCATGCGCCGGTATACTCATACGGTTGAGTCGATCGTAGGAGCATGTCGTGCGCCTCCATAACTACTTATCGATGCTCGCCGTCCTGGCCACGGCGGCGTGTGGCAGTGACGACGCCTTCAAGGATGGCGACTACGGCAACAACGTCGAGCCGCCCGCGATGGAGGGCATGACGGCGGCGCACAACGCGGTGCGCCTGCATGTGAGCCCTGCCCCAGCGTCGCCGCTCGTGCCCCTCGAGTGGTCGTCCGCGATCGCCGAGGTCGCCAAGGAGTACGCCGAGCACTGCGTCTTCGAGCACTCGGGTGACAACCGTCTCGGCGAGAATCTCTATGTCGAGAGCGGCAGGAGCTCTGGGCCGGCGGAGGTGGTCGAGGCATGGGCCTCCGAGGATGAGTTCTACAGCTACGCCACCAACGGCTGCGCCTCGGGTGAGCAATGCGGGCACTACACGCAGATCGTCTGGAGCGATACGCGTCGCGTCGGATGCGGCCGCGCCCAATGCTCGGCGGCGAGCTCGCCCTTCGGCAATGGTCAGCCATGGGTGAACTGGGTCTGTAACTACGACCCACCCGGCAACTACGTCGGCCAGCGGCCTTACTGATGCGGCTGCTCGTGCTCGGGGCTGGCGCCATTGGCGGCTACTTCGGTGGCCGGTTGGCGCAGGCGGGAGTCGACGTCACCTTCCTGGTGCGCGAGGCGCGCGCCCAGAAGCTCGCGCGCGATGGCTTGGTCATCAAGAGCCCGGTCGGTGACGCCAAGCTGTCCGTGAAAACGGTCAACAGCGCCGACGCTGGCTACGACGCGGTGCTCCTCGCCTGCAAATCGTACGACCTCGAGAGCGCCACCGACGCCATCACCCCCGCCATGCGCGGCGACACGGTGGTGCTGCCGCTGCTCAACGGTTTGCGGCACCTCGACGTGCTCGACGGGCGCTTCGGCGCGCCGCGCGTCCTGGGTGGCCTCTGCCACATCGGCGCCACCATGGACGACGACGGCACCATCCGCCACCTGTCCGCTCCAGCGTTCTTCGCCGTCGGCCCGCGCCTGCCGGAGCAGACGCCCATCGCCAAGAGCATCCACGAGCTCCTGCAACGCGGTGGTTTCAAGCCGCTCTACAGCGACGTCATCCTGCAAGAGATGTGGGAGAAGTTTTACTTCATCGTCTCCTACGCTGGCCTGACCTGCCTCATGCGCGCTCCCATCGGCGCCATCATGCAGGCCAAGGAGGGCGAGAAGCTGGCCCTGAAGCTCATGGACGAGTGCGCGGCCATCGCCGCCACGTCCGGCCACGCGCCGCGCGAGGACTTCGTCCGCCGTAGCGTACGCACCATGACGGAGGCCGGGTCGCCCGGGACCTCATCCATGCTGCGCGACGTCCTGAAGGGCGCGCGCACGGAGCATGAGCACGTCATCGACGACATGCTCGCGCGAGCCGTCACCTTGGGCATCGACACGCCGACGCTGCGCATCGTGAGCGCCCACCTGCAGGCGTACGAAGCGAACCGCGCGGCGCTAAAGGCGTAGCTCGAGCTGCGGCGTTGAAGATCGCGACGTTCAACATCAATGGCATCCTCGAGCGCCTCGCCAATCTCACCGCGTGGCTCGCGGCGGCCCAACCCGACGTCGTGTGCCTGCAGGAGATCAAGTGCTCCGACGCGGGCTTTCCCGCCAAGGCACTGGCGGAGGCCGGCTATGGCGCGATCTGGCGCGCTCAAGGTCCGTATCACGGCGTCGCCATCCTCGAGCGCGGCGCGACTCCTCTCGAGACGCGGCGCGAGCTCCCCGGTGATGGCGACGACCGCGAGGCCCGCTACATCGAAGCCGCGGTCCAGGGCGTGCTCGTGGGCTGCCTTTACATGCCGAATGGCAATCCACAGCCCGGCCCGAAGTTCGACTCCAAGCTGCGCTGGTTCGAGCGCTTCAACGCATACGCCGCGACCCTCATCCACGAGGAGATCCCGGCGGTCTTGGCTGGCGACTACAATGTCGTGCCGACCGACTTCGACATCTATGCGCTGGCGTCGTACGCCGACAACGCCTTGGTGCAGCCAGCACCCCGGGCGGCCTACGCGCGGCTGCTCCGCCAAGGCTGGACCGACGCGATTGCCGATTTGAACCCGGGAAAGCGCGTTTACACGTTCTGGCATTACCTGCGGAACCGCTGGCCGCGGGATGCGGGCTTACGTCTCGATCACTTGCTGGTCAGCCCTAGCCTCTTGCCGTCGCTTCTGGGAGCCGGTGTGGACCGGGAAGTCCGCGGAAAACCTAACGCCAGTGATCATGCCCCCGCCTGGACGGAAATAGCGACACCCCGGCGCTGACCCGGGTCACGCGATGCGCTCTAGACCTCGGCGCGCCTTGTGATACGAGGGCGCGCATGATCACGGTTACCCAGTTCAACGTCACCCAACTCATGACCGCCCGCGAGCTCGTGCCCCGCTCGCAGCCCCAGCAGGCCAAGGGTCGCCCGAAGAAAGAGCGCCGGCCCAAGAACGGCACCGCCGAAGGCCAGGGAGCCGAAGCCGCGAACGCCGAGGCCGCGGACAACGGAGCCATGAACGCCGACGCCACGGGCGCCGAGGCCGAGGCCACGCATGCCGAAGCCGCCAAGGCGGACGGTCAAAACACCGAGCCGAGTGGCGAGCACGCCGCGGAGACGGCGGCCGAACAGCCGATGACCGACGC